>NZ_JBXAKS010000001.1:0-384657 GCF_058798675.1 Janthinobacterium sp. GW822-FHT07H10 | reverse complement strand
CCCCCCCACCCCCCCCCTCCCCTGCGGCAAGCTGGCCGCCTTCGCCCTGGTGGAGGCGGGACGGCTGCTGCTGGCCACCAGCAGCGGCGGGCGCATTGCCGCCATCCACAGCCAGCCCTGCGCCGAGGCCTGGGGCGATGAATTGGAACGGGCGTGGCGGCGCTGGAACCTGCGCGCGCCGCAGCTCGACGCCATCGAACGCGTGACGCTGATCGACTTGAGCGGCGTGCCGCAGGCGAACGTGCCGGAACGCTTCGAGCCCGTCGCCGTGGCCAGCGCCGCGCACCTGATGCGGGAGGCGGCATGGGCCTGAGCCGTCTCGAATTCCTGCCGCCTGGCGCGACGCAGGCGTTTTCCGGCTGGCGTCTGGCGCTGTGCCTGACGGGCATCGCCGTCCTGCTGCCGGCCACCGTGCTGTGGCTGGTGCAGGCGCAGGAAACGCGGCGCCTGGAAGCGCAACTGGCGCAACTGCAGCCCGCGCGCGCGGTGCGCCCGCCGCTGTCGGCCAGCCAGCAGCGCGAGCGCGACATCGAACTGAAACTGGTGGCCACCGCCGTGCGCCAGCTCAATCTGCCCGTCACGCGCCTGATCAAGACGGTGCAGCCGCCACGCGACGTGCGCATCGCCCTGCTGGGTCTGGACCTGAATGCGCAGCAGGGACAGGATGGCGCCAGCGCCCTGAAGATCGCCGCCGAAGCGGAAACGCCGCAGGACATGCTCAATTACCTGGCCTTCCTGAACCAGCAGCCGATGTTCAGCTCCGTGTACCTGCTCAAGCATGAAATGAACGCCAACGCGCCGGAACACCCGTATCGTTTTCAACTGGAGGCGCAATGGCGGCAATAAAACCCGTATTCAAAGCCAATACGCCGCTGGCTCGTCCACGCCTGCAACTGCGCATGCCGCCGCGTCTCGCATGGGAAGCGGCGCGCCTGGGGCGCAGGCTGGGCTGGCCCAGCGCCATCGGCGCGGCATGCCTGGCGCTGGCCGCCTTCGCCGTGCAGCAAGGCGGCGCACTGGCGGCGCGCCAGCAGCAGCTGGCGGCACAGCTGGCGACGGCCGCCAGGCAGGCGGCACTGCCGCAGGCACCCGTCAGCACGGACGGCGACGCCGACAGCCTGGCCGCCTTCCATGCCTACCTGCCCGCGCATGACAGCATCCCCGAGCAGCTGCAGCAATTGCTGGCCGTGGCGCAGAAGAGCGGCGTGACCCTCGCCAAGGCCGACTACAAGCCGCAGGAGGACGGCAACATGGCGTTCCTGCGCTACCAGATCACGCTGCCCGTGAAGGCCGAATACATGCAGCTGCAAACCTTCATCGTCGACGCCTTGCAGGAATTGCCTACCTTGACCCTCGACTCCGTGATCTTCAAGCGCGAACAGATCGAAGCGGGAGAAATCGAGGCGCGCATCCAGTTCATCCTGCTGGTGAAAAAGCCGGAGGTGCGGCCATGAAAAAAGTCGTGCTGGCCGGCGCCGCCGTGGCGACCTTGCTGGCCGCCCTCTTCGCGCCGGAAGACGAAGGCAGCATCGTCGGACCGGCCACCGCCACCACGCGCCAGGTGGAGCGGGTACCGGCGGCGCCTGCGCTTGCCGTGGCCGCGCCACCCGCTCCCCCGTCGGCGCTGGCCATCCATCCGCGCCGCGCGCTCGACGATGAAGAGGCGGCCACCCTGTTTACCAAGCAGAGCTGGCAGCCGGAGACGCCGAAAAAGATCATGCTCGACCAGCAGGCGGCCAAGGCTGCGCTGCCTGCGGCGGCCGTCGATGCGAATGCGCCGCCACCCCTGCCGTTCCAGTTCCTCGGGCGCTTTGTCGACGAAGGCAAGGCCGCCTACTTCCTGCAGGCGGGCGAACGCAATGTGGTGGCGCGGCCCGGCGACATGCTCGAGGAGCGCTATCGCTTCGACGGCGTGGTGCAGGGCGCCCTGCAATTTACCTATCTACCGCTCAACCAGAAACAGACACTCGCCGTAGGGGACCTCAATTGAAACGATGCGCGCCACGTATGCCACGCAGTCTTGCTTTGCTGCCCTTGCTGTCCTTGCTGGCCGCCTGCGCCGGCAACCAGGCTTTTAACGACGGCCAGGCCATGCTGGGCGCCGGCCGCACGGAACAGGGACTGGCCCTGCTGGAGCAGGCGGCGCAGGCGGAACCGACCAACGCCAAGTACCGCATCGCCGTCACGAATGGCAGGATGCGCGCGCTCAATAGCCTGAACGGCCGCGCCGATGCGCTGCGCCAGCAAGGCAGCCTGCCCGAGGCGCAGGCGCTGTATCGCCAGGCGCTGGCGCTGGACGCCAGCAACGACGTGGCGCAGCGGGGCCTGGCCGGCGTGGCGCAGGATGAGCGCCACCGCAAGCTGGTGCAGGAAGCGCAGGCCAGCTACCAGCGCGGCGGCGAGGCGAATATCGCCCAGGCGCAGGACACCTTGCGCCAGGTGCTGCAGGAGCGTCCCGCCCAGCGCGACGCCTTGCTGCTGAAAGCCCGCATCGGCGAGGCGCAGGCGAAAAGCCTGCCGGCCGGCGGCAAGCTGGCGGCCGCCTACCGCAAACCCGTGACCCTGGAGTTCCGCGATGCGCCGCTGCGCTCCGTCTTCGACTTCATCAGCAAGGTCTCGGGCCTGAATTTCGTCTTCGACAAGGAAGTCGACCCCGCCCTGCGCGCCACCATTTCCGTGCGCGACACCAGCATCGAGGAAGCCATCGCCATGCTGCTGGGGGCCAATCAGCTCGAGCAAAGCGTCACCAGCGACAAGTCGATCACGATTTACCCGAACACGCCGCAAAAGGTGAAGGACTACCAGCAGCTGGTGGTGCGCACCTTTTTCATCACCAATGCCGACGTCAAGACCGTGGCGTTTTCCATCAAGACCCTGCTCAAGGCGAAGGACGTCGTTACCGATGAACGCCTGGGCATCATCATGCTGCGCGATACGCCGGAAATGGTGCGCATGGCCGAACGCATCATCAACGTGCAGGACCTGGCCGACCCGGAAGTGATGCTCGAGGTTGAGGTGCTGGAAGTGAAACGCACGCGCCTGATGGAGCTGGGCGTGCGCTGGCCGGACCAGGCCAGCCTGACACTGGCCGGCGTCGGCAGCGGACTCGGTGGCTTGAAGGTGGCGGACCTGCACCGCATCAATGGCGACAATATCAACCTGGGCATCGGCGGCGTTACCCTGAATGCCAACAAGACCGACAGCGACAGCAATATCCTGGCCAATCCGCGCATCCGCGTGCGCAACAAGGAAAAGGCCAAGATCCTGATCGGTGACCGCGTGCCCGTCATTACCGTCACGACGAATAACGGCGTCAGCTCCGACAGCGTCAATTACATCGACGTGGGCCTGAAGCTCGACGTCGAACCGAATGTCTACCTGGACGACGAAGTGGCCATCAAGATCAACCTGGAAGTGTCGAACGTCGTCAAGGAAGTGATCAGCAAGACGGGCACGCAGGCTTACCAGATCGGCACGCGCAGCGCGTCGACCGTGCTGCGCCTGAAGGATGGCGAGACGCAGGTGCTGGCCGGGCTGATCAGCGACGAGGACCGGGGCACGGCCAACAAGGTGCCCGGCGTGGGCGAGCTGCCCGTGCTGAACCGCCTGTTCGGCAGCCAGAAGGACGATGCCATGCGCAGCGAGATCGTGCTGTCGATCACGCCGCGCCTGCTGCGCAGCATCCGCAGGCCGGACCTGATGACGGCCGAATTCAATTCCGGCACCGAGGCGGCCGTGGGCGGCCGCGCCAGCGTGGGCGGCGCCGCGGAAGCCAGCGCCGCGCCCGAGCAGGCAGCGCCGCGCGCCGTCTCGCCCATGACGGGCGGCGACGAAGCGCCTGTCGGCGACAAGCCTGCCGCCACGCCCAGCGCCACCGTCAAGGGTGGCCAGTGAAGCGGCATGGTCTTCAGCGTGGCTTTACCTTCATCGAGCTGATGATCACCCTGGCGATCATGGCGACCCTGGCCACGGTGGCCGTGCCGATGGCGCAGGTGGCGCTGCAACGGGCGAAGGAGCACGAATTGCGTTCGGCTCTGATCGAGATCCGCGAAGCCATCGACGCCTACAAGCGCGCGTCCGACAACGGCCGCATCAAGCTGTCGCTGGGAGGATCGGGCTATCCGAAAAAACTCGATGAACTGGTCGAAGGCGTGCCCGACCAGCGCAGCCCGTCCAAGCAGAACATCTATTTCCTGCGCCGCCTGCCGCGCGACCCGTTTCACGCAACAGGCACGGATGGCCAGGCCGGCAGCGCCGCCGACAGCTGGAGCAAGCGCGCCTACGCTTCGCCGCCCGACAATCCCAGCGAAGGCGAGGACGTGTTCGACGTCGCCTCGCGCTCGACCAAGGTGGGCCTGAACGGCGTGCCGCTCAACGAATGGTGACTGCCATGCGCCTGCCCTCCCCGCGCCGCCTGCGCGGCTTCACCCTGGTCGAACTGCTGGTGGTGCTGGCGATCATCTCGCTGCTGCTGACGATCGCCATTCCCCGCTACTTCGGTTCGGTGGAAAAGTCGAAGGAAGTCGCCCTGAAGGAAAACCTGCAGGTGCTCCGGAGCGGCCTGGATAAATACTATGCCGACAAGGGGGAGTATCCGGCCGCGCTGGCCGACCTCGTGACCCACCATTACTTCCGCAGCGTGCCATTGGACCCCGTCACGGAGTCCGCCGCCACCTGGCAATTGATCCCTTCACCCAATGGCGAGATCAGCGGCGTGGCCGACGTGCGCAGCGGCGCCAAGGGCAAGACGCGCGAGGGCATCCCCTTTGAACAGCTCTAGGAAAATGCGGCGGCGGGCAGCAGGCTTCGCCTACATCTGGACCCTGATGCTGGTGGCCTTCATGGGCGTGGGCCTGGTGCTGGCCAGCGAACTGCATGCCACGGCCGCGCGGCGCGACAAGGAACGCGCACTGCTGTTCATCGGCCATGAATTCCGCAATGCGCTGGGACGCTACTATGAAAGCACGCCCGATGACGGACGCCCCCGCTATCCGCTGACCATGCAGGAATTGCTGAAGGATCCGCGCTTCGCCAACGCCAGACGGCACCTGCGCCGCCTGTATGCGGATCCCGTCACCGGCAAGGCGGAATGGGGCCTGCTGCGGCAGGAGGGACGCATCGTCGGCATCCATTCGCTGTCGCCGCAGCTGCCGGTCAAGCAGGACAACTTCCTCGATGAAGACGCCAGCCTGCGCCGCAAGCAGCGCTACGCGGACTGGCAATTCACCTATCCGCACGACCTGGTGCTGACGCCGCCCGATGCCGCCGGCGGCGCGCCCGGGCTCAAGCCGAAAGCCCCGAACTGATATCATGCTCGCTTTCAGCATCGCGCATCGCACAAAGGAGCAGGCATGAGCATAGGTGGCACTTCCATCGAACAGGCATTGGCATCGTTGTCGGACATGACAGGCGGCATGGTCGCCATCGGCAAGGACGAACACGCGCAACGCATCGGCAAGGCGCAAGCCTATATGCGCGAACAGGGCATCGCCGCGATCTATCTGAACGCGGGCGCCAACCTCACCTACTTCACGGGCACCAAATGGTATGCCAGCGAACGCATGGTGGGCGCCATCCTGCCGGCCAGCGGCGAGATCGAATACATCGCTCCCGCCTTCGAGGAAAGCACCTTGAAGGGCTTCATGCTCATCGAGGGCAAGGTCAATTGCTGGGAAGAGCATGAAAGCCCGTACCAGCTGTTCGTCGACGTGCTGGCCCGCATGGGCGTGGCGCAGGATGTGGCCAGGCCGCCGCGCGTGGGCATTTGCGAAAGCGCAGCCTTTTTCATCTACGACGGCATCAAGCCGCTGGCCGCCGGCTACGCGCTGGAAAACGCGCGCGCCGTGACGGCATACTGCCGCAGCCGCAAGTCAGAGGCGGAAATCGCCCTGATGCAGCGCGTGATGGACATGACCCTGACCGTGCACGTGGCCACGGCCAGCATGCTGTACGAAGGCATCACGACGGTGGAAGTGGAGGAATTCATCCAGCGCGCGCACCGCAAGGTAGGCGCGCCGCGCTCCTACTTCTGCATCGTGCTGTTCGGCGAAGCCACCGCCTACCCGCATGGCGTCAATTACGTGCAGACGCTGAAGGCGGGCGACACGGTGTTGATCGACACGGGTTGCCAGGTGATGAACTACATCTCCGATATCACGCGCACCTATGTGTTCGGCGCCATCAGCGAGCGCCAACGCTCCGTGTGGAACAGCGAAAAGGCGGCGCAGGCCGCAGCGTTTGCCGCCGCCCGGCTGGGCGTTCCCTGCGGCGACGTCGACCGCGCCGCCCGCGTCTCGCTGGAGGCCGACGGCTTTGGCCCCGGCTACAAGCTGCCCGGCCTGCCGCACCGCACGGGCCACGGCATCGGCCTCGACATCCACGAATGGCCTTACCTGGTCGGCAATGACACCACGCCGCTGGACGTGGGCATGTGTTTCTCGAACGAGCCGATGATCTGCATCCCCGGCGAATTCGGCATCCGTCACGAAGACCATTTCTACATGACGGAGAATGGTCCGCGCTGGTTCACGCAGCCGGCGCACAGCATCGACGATCCGTTCGGCCTGCAGGCGTAGTCCAGGTGTTGGATTACGCTGCGCTAATCCAACCTACGCCATGCCAGGCAGGTCAAGCTGGCATCACCGCAATGTCAGGTAGGTCGGATTAGCGCCCTGCGCGTAATCCGACACAGCGCTCACTTGCGCCAGCTTGAACACGGCCAGCGCCGTACCCAGTTGCACGGCCTGTTCCTGCAGCGATTCGGCCGCCGCCGATGCTTCCTCCACCAGCGCGGAATTTTGCTGCGTCATCTGGTCCATGCTGCCGATGGCCACGCCAATGTCGCCGATGCCGGCGCTCTGCGCCTGGCTGGCGGCGCTGATCTCGGCCATGATATCGGCCACCTTCTTCACCGAATCGACGATCTGGCCCATGGTCAGCCCCGCCTCGTCGACCAGCTTCGAGCCGACATTCACCTTCGCCACCGAATCGCCGATCAGCTGCTTGATTTCGCGCGCCGCGCCGGCGCTGCGCTGCGCCAGGTTGCGCACCTCGGAGGCCACGACAGCAAAGCCGCGTCCCTGTTCGCCCGCGCGCGCCGCTTCCACGGCCGCATTCAGCGCCAGGATGTTCGTCTGGAAGGCGATGCTGTCGATGACGCCGATGATGTCGACGATGCGCTTCGATGAGTCGTTGATCTCGCCCATGGTGGTCACCACCTGGCTGACCACTTGCCCGCCCTTGACCGCCACCGAGGACGCCGACACCACCAGTGCATGCGCCTGGCCCGCGTTGGCGGCGTTGTCGCGCACGGTGCTTGTGAGACTGTCCATGCTGCGGGCCGTCTGATCCAGGCTGCCCGCCTGCGATTCCGTGCGCGCGGCCAGGTCCGCATTGCCCTGCGCGATTTCAGCACTGGCTACCTGGATGGTTTCGGCCGACGCCTTGATGTCGGAAACCATGCCGCCCAGCTTGCCGCGCATGTCCTTCAAGGCCGCCAGCAGGCTGGCCTGGTCGCCCGCCTCGGTGGCGATATCCATCGAGAGGTCGCCGTCGGCCACGGCGCGCGCGATCTGGCGCGCGTATTCGGGCTCGCCGCCCAGCTGCTGCCAGATGGCGCGCACGACGAAGTGCGAGACGGCCACCAGGCAGACGATGACAATCAGCGCCACGGCGATACTGGTATTGAGCGCATTGCGCACATTGGCCGCGCTGCGTTCGATGCCCTGCTTGAACTGCGATTGCGCCTGCTCGTTGGTCTTCGCCAGGTCCGTATTGAGCGCAGCCAGCGCGCCCTGCATGCGCGCCACGGTGGCTTGCGGGTCGCCCTCTTCCATTTCCAGCATGATGCGCGCCGCGCTCAGGGCCGGCGCATAGTAGGCATCGAATTCCCTGGCCAGCCGCAGCCCATGCTCGCGCTGGCCCGGAATCGCGGCAAAGGCGTCGAGCTTCGCGCGCAGCTTGACGGCCTGGCCATCGACCTGGGCGATGCGCTCCTTGTCGCCTTCGCTGACGGCGTCGCGCAAGGCGTCGCCGACGGCGGCTACGTCCAGGGTCAGCGACTTGGCCATGTCGAGCACCGGATAGTCCACGCTTTCGGTGGCGTGAATGGAATTGAGTGCGGCCGTGGACAGATAGGCGCTGACTGCCAGTCCCAGTCCGAAAATGACGGCCGAGACGACAGGTAGCGCCCATATCTTGCGTTTGATGCTCATTGCTGTCTCCTGATGTTATCTCGTGCAAAAGGCGGCATGCGTCGCCGCATGCCGCCATGACGGCCTTATGGCGTCGTCAGCACCACTTTCACCGTGCCGTCGACGGCACTTTTCTCGATATAGCCGATGGCTTTCGGATCGGCGGCGACGGCCTTCTTCACGTCGGCGCTATTCGCCACTTCCTTCGGCAAGGTGGCCTTGCCCGTGAAAACCAGCTTGGACCACAGCGCCTTCGCCTGCGACGGTTCCTTGTCCGTCACTTTCTTGTAGAACTCGGCGCGCACGGGGGCGCTTTCCGGCTGGTCGATCGGCGTCATGGTCGTCGATTTACCGAGAAAGAACTGGGCCACCTGCTCATTCGTCATGGCAGCTGCGGCATTCTTCGTATTGACCACCACGACCACTTCGGCCATGGCGGGAACGGCGATTGCCAGCGCCAGCAAGGCAGCCACATTCACAATCATTGGTTTCATGCGGCGCTCCTTAGAAAACGAAATCGATGGCGGCGGCAGCCACCGTGACGGGGCCATGGAAGCCTGGCTTGGCTTGCACGAACAGGCCCTGGCCATTTTTCGGCTTGATGCGGTCGATCTGCACTTTCAAGGCGGCCGAGCGGTGGAAATCCCAGCGCACGCCGATGCTGTCCGTCGATTGTTCCAGCTGGTTGCGCGTGTTGGCCATGGTGTCGACGCCGGCCGACAGCGCGCGCAGGGTCGGCGTGCAGGCGGCCGGGTAACCTGGCGGGCATGCGGCAGGCACGGTGTTGTTCACGCGTCCATCGGCCTTCAGGCTGGCGTGGCTGTAGTACGGCAGGAAAGCGCCGATGCGGTAAGCGGCCATCACGTACCACGAGGTGCTGTCGCTGACATAGCTGTCGGTCTTGCGCTTCGCATATTCGGACTGCAGCAGCACATTGTTCCAGTCCAGGCCCAGGCCGACGGACGTAAACGACGCTTTCTTGTCCTTCACCACCAGCGCATCGGCCAGGGCGCCCAGCTGGGCGAACTTGTAGCCGGAACCGGCCGCGCGCAGGCTGGCAATCAGGGTATTCTGGCTCGGCGAATCGTCGATGGTCAGCTTGGTCTCGGCGCGGCCGAAACGCACGGTGACCGGGCCATGTTCGGCCACCACATTGAGGGCAACGATGGACTTGCCTTTGACATGCACGGTCGAATCGGGTCCCGTCGCCAGGGTCGCCTTGGTGCTGCCCAGCGCCAGCTGCGTCGTCACGCTGGTGTCGCCCGCACTGAACTGATACGTGCCGTCGATGCCGTCGATGCTGTTGAGCGGCACCTGCGAATACATCTCGCCGGGCGGACGCAGCATGGTGTTGGCATAGCCCACGTTGCGGTAATCGGAAATCATGAAGACGGGCAGGCCCATGCGGCCAATGCGCACGCTGAAGCTGTCCGACACCTTGGCCTTGGCGAAGGCCCAGGCCAGTTCGGCGCCGAAATCATCTTCGCCATCCTTGCGCGCCAGGCCTTGCGCGGTGGCCGACAGCCACGGGTTGACGGTGACGCTGGCCTGCAGGCCCAGGTTGGAATCGACGCCCGTGCGGGCGGTGCGGCCCGCGCCGCTGGCCTGGTTGGGACGCGCAAACTGCGCGCTGTCCGTATCGGCCATGGTCAGCGCGGCCGTACCGTAGCCGCTGATCTTGACGGTGGGGCCGCTGGCGGCATCTTCGGCGTAGGCATGGCTGATAGCCAGGGGCATGGCCAGCAGCAAAAGCAGGACGTGTTTATTCATAGTAATCAAATACCCGTAGCGGAGAACGTTAATCGTGGAGTGGACTCGCGGTCGAAGGCTCACCGGCCGTGACAGGCCGGGTCCATTTTTTGCACGCCGCCATCGCCGTGCATCGGGTGCATGGCAGCGTGACCAGTGAGTCAAACCATGCTACAGAGAAAAGGTTTTACTTTGGAAAGTTTTCCTGAGGCAATGAGCCATTTCGCCGTTTTTGCAGGAAAAAGCACGCTTTCTAGAGGAGATTTTCTAAATAGCACGCCGCGTGAAACCACACTTTATCCCTATTTTTCATACACTTATGGATAATTCAAGACAAAAATAACGGAGCCCTACATGAATCGCGCGGCGCCCATAAAAAACGCCGCCCGCGCGAATATCGCGGGCGGCGCCGGTCAAACCAGTCCTGCCTGAGACGCTTACTCGCGCTTCGAGACGAGCGTCAGGATATCGTAGCTGGCCACCAGTTCTTCGTTCTGGTTGGTCACCTGCACGTCCCATGCAACGACGCCCTGGCCCACGCCAAACACGTCCTTGCGGTTGCGGTCGACCTTGCGCTTGCAGGTCAGGCGCGCGCGGATGGTGTCGCCGATGGCGACGGGCGCGACGAAGCGCAGGTTGTCCAGGCCATAGTTGGCCAGCACGGGGCCGACACCGGGCGAAACGAACAGGCCGGCGGCGGCCGACAGCACGAAGTAGCCATGGGCGATGCGCTTGCCGAACTGCGATTCCTTGGCCGCGATCTCGTCGAAGTGCATGTAGAAGAAGTCGCCCGAGATGCCGCCGAAGGCGACGATGTCCGCTTCGCTGACCGTGCGGCGGTGCGTGAGTAGCGAGTCGCCCGTCTTCAGGTCCTCGAAATGCTTGCGGAACGGGTGGATCGGGCTTTCATTGACGTCCGCGCCGCGCACGTATTCGCCGGTGATCGCCGCCAGCATGGTCGGCGAACCCTGTACCGCCGCGCGTTGCAGGTAGTGGCGCACGGCGCGCACGCCGCCCAGCTCTTCGCCGCCGCCCGCGCGGCCAGGGCCGCCATGCTTCAGTTGCGGCAGGGGCGAGCCATGGCCCGTCGAATCGACGGACGCCACGCGCTCGAGCACATGCACGCGGCCATGCGTGGCCGCCACTTGCGGCACCACGCGCGCGGCGATCTTCGGATCGCGCGTCACCAGGGTGCTCACCAGGCTGCCCTTGCCGCGCGCGGCCAGCGCCAGCGCCTCGTCGATATCCGTATAGCCCATCATGGTGCTGACGGGGCCGAACGCTTCCACGTCATGCACGGCATCGTTGCCGAAGGCGTCGCGGCACAGCAGCAGGGTCGGCGAAAAGAAGCTGCCCTCCTGCGCGCCATCACCCAGGGGATTGAAGCCGTCGGCTGCGCCGAACACCACTTCATTGCCCTGCGACAGGGTGGCGACACGCTCGGCCACGTCGTTCTGCTGCTCTTTCGAAGCCAGCGCGCCCATGCGCACGCCTTCGATGGACGGGTCGCCCACCACCACCTTGGCCAGGCGCTCGCGCAGCCGCGTGCCGACGGCGTCCATCAGGTGCTCGGGCACGATGATGCGGCGGATGGCCGTGCACTTCTGGCCCGACTTGCCCGTCATCTCGCGCACGACTTCCTTGACGAACAGGTCGAACTCCACGTCGTCGGGCGTGACGTCCGGCGCCAGGATGGCGCAGTTGAGCGAATCGGCTTCGCCATTGAACGGCACGGACTGGGCGATCAGGTTCGGATTCGTGCGCAGCTTGGCGGCGGTGGCGGCCGATCCCGTGAAGGTGACGAAATCCTGGCCATTCAGGCGGTCCAGCAAGTCGCCCGTGGAGCCGATCACCAGCTGCAGGCTGCCGGCCGGCAGCAGGCCCGATTCGTGCATCATGCGCACGACGGCCTGCGTCAGGTAGCTCGTCGCCGTGGCCGGCTTGGCGATGCAGGGCATGGCGGCGAGAAAACTCGGGGCGAATTTTTCCAGCAGACCCCAGATGGGGAAATTGAAGGCGTTGATGTGCACGGCCAGGCCGCCGCGCGGCACCAGGATGTGCGTGCCGGCGAAGCCACCTTTTTTACCGAGCGCGATGGCCGGGCCTTCGTGCAGCACGTTCGACGACGGCAGCTCGTTGCTGCCCATGCTGGCGTAGGCGAACAGGGTGCCCGTGCCGCCTTCGATATCGACCCAGCTGTCGGCGCGCGTGGCGCCCGACAGGTGCGAGATCGCATACAGTTCTTCCTTGCGTTCGACCAGGTACAGCGCCAGCGCTTTCAGGCGCGCGGCGCGCTGCTGGAAGTCCAGCGCCATCAGGCCCGGCACGCCCGTCTTGCGGGCATAGGTGACGGCTTCGTCGAAATCGATCTTTTCCGCGTGCGTGTGATAGATGACGCGGTTGTTCAAGGCGCTGTGCAGGGGCACGGCGGCGCTTTCGCCCAGCCAGCGGCCGGCGATCAGGCTTTGCAGCGTGGATATTTGAGCCATGGATACTACTCCTATGTTGGTTTACTGCGTGCTTACTGCGCTGCGGCGTTCTTGTGCAAATGCAGCGGCAAGGCCGATTCAAAATTCAGGCGCTGGCGGTTCGCCTCGACTTCCGTCAGGGCTTCCACTTCGCGCATCGTCTGCATGGAGCGCACGGCCAGCTCATGGTACTGGCCGGTGCCCGAGCTTTTCCATTTGATTTCATCGTCGGTCAGCGCGCGCATCACCTTGGCCGGCGTGCCGACCACCATGCTGCGCGGCGCGACGATCATGCCCGCCTTGACGAAACTCATGGCCGCGACGATGGATTCCTCGCCGATGACGGCGTTGTCCATCACCACGGCGTTCATGCCGACCAGCGCATTGCGACCGATGCGGCAGCCGTGCAGCACGGCGCCGTGGCCGATATGGCCGTCGACCTCGACCACCGTGTCGCAGCCGGGGAAACCATGCATGACGCAGGTGTCCTGCAGATTGGCGCCTTCCTCCAGGATCAGGCGGCCGAAGTCGCCGCGGATCGAGGCCAGCGGGCCGATATAGCAGCGCGGGCCGACGATCACGTCGCCGATCAGCACCGCGCTCGGATGCACATAGGCGCTGGGGTGGACGACGGGGGTGACGCCGTTGATTTCATACACTTTGACCATACAAACTCCTTACATGCCCAGATAGGCGCTTTGTACCTGCTCGTTATGCAGCAATTCGGGACCGGGGCCGGACAGCGTAATGGCGCCCGTCTCGATCACATAACCGACGTCGGCGATCGACAGGGCCGCATGCGCATTCTGCTCGACGAGGAAGATGGTGATGCCCTGGTCGCGCAGTTCGGCGACGATGCGGAAGATTTCCGCGATCAGCAGGGGCGCCAGGCCCATGCTCGGCTCATCGAGCAGCAGCAGTTGCGGACGGCCCATCAGCGCGCGCGCCATGGCCAGCATCTGCTGCTGGCCGCCAGAGAGCGTCCCGGCCAGCAGGCCGCGTTTTTCCTTCAAAATCGGGAACAGGCCGTACATGCGCTCCATGTCGCCCGCCACGTCCTGCGCGGGGCGCGTAAAGGCGCCCAGGCGCAGATTATCCTCGACCGTCATGGGGCCGAACACCTGGCGCCCTTCCGGCACCTGGCAAATGCCGGCGCGCACGCGCCTGTCGGCGCTCATGCGGCTCACGTCCTGTCCGGCAAAGGCGATGCTGCCGGCGCTGATCGGCTGCACGCCGGAGATGGCGCGCAGCAGGGTCGTCTTGCCGGCGCCGTTCGCGCCCACCAGCGCCACCAGCTGCCCCTGGCGCACCTGCAGGTCAATGCCGTGCAGGGCCTGGATGCGGCCGTAATGGCTGGTGAGTCCCCGGATATCGAGTACCAGCGACGATTGCTTGTTGAGATTCTCCTGCATCATGCCGCCACTCCCAGATACGCCGCCACCACGTCGGGATTCGCGCGCACTTCGGCGGCGGTTCCCTCGGCCAGCTTCTTGCCATAGTCGAGCACCAGGATATGGTCCGACAGATTCATCACGAGCTTCATGTCATGCTCGACCAGCACCACCGTCACGCCCGACTGCGCCACCTTGCGGATCAGCGCTTCGATCTCGCCCGTTTCCGTGTGGTTCAAGCCGGCCGCCGGCTCATCGAGCAGCAGCACCTTCGGCTTGGCCGCCAGCGCGCGGGCGATCTCCAGGCGTTTTAACGCGCCGTACGACATCTGCCCCGCCTCGTCGTCGATATGCCGCCCCACGCCGACAAACTCCATCAGGCCCGCCGCCTCGTCGCGGCACGCCGCATCGGCACGCCGCACGGAAGGCAGGCGCAGCATGGAGGCGAACAGGTTCTGGTTCAGGCGCAAATGCGCGCCCACCATCACGTTGTCGATGGCCGTCATGTTCATGCACACCTGCAGGTTCTGGAAGGTGCGGCTCATGCCGCGCCGCGCCAGCGCGTCGGGCGGCATGGCCGCCACGTTCTCGCCATTGAGCAGGATTTCTCCCCTGGTCGGCGTGTAGACACCGGTGATCAGGTTGAACAGGGTCGTCTTGCCGGCGCCGTTCGGCCCGATCACGGAGTGGATATTGCCCTCCTTGACCGTGAAGCTCACGTCCTGCACCGCGTGCACGCCGCCAAAGCTCTTGCTCAGGTTCTTAATCGTCAGCATTTCATACCTCCTGCGCCGGTGGTTTTGCCGCGCCTTCGGGGGCTTTGGGTGCCTGCGGCACCCCTGCCCGCTTGCGCGAGCGGCTGGCCAGGCTGGGCACGAGGCCTTTCGGCATGAAGATCATGGTGGCCATCAGGATCACGCCAAACACCACCGTTTCCCAGCCCTCAAAGCTGGACAGCAGCTGCGGCAGGACCGTCAGCAGGGCCGCGCCGATGATGGAGCCGAAGATCGACGCCATGCCGCCCACCACCACCATCGTCACCAGCTCGATCGAGTGGAAGAAACCGGCCAGGTTGGGGGTAATAAAACCGATGTAGTGGGCGCTGATGCTGCCCGCGATGCTGGCGATCACCGCCGACAGCACGAACACGCGCACCTTGAAGCGCGTCGTGTCGACGCCCACCACGCGGGCTGCCACTTCCGAACCGTGGATGGCCTGCAGCGCGCGGCCGACCGGCGAATCGATCAAGTTCAGGGCCAGCCACGTGACCAGCAACAGCAGCACGGCGCACACGATGTACCACGATTTTTCGCCGGCGATTTCCAGGCCGGCCACCGTGAAGGCGGATACGCCGATGCCGTCCGGCCCACCCGTCCATTGCGTCTCGTTGTTGATGACGATGGAAATGATGATGCCCAGGCCCAGGGTCGCCATGGCCAGGGTATGCCCCTTGAGTTTCAGCACGGGACGGGCCAGCAGCAGGGCCAGCAAGCCCGTGGCGACCGCTCCGGCGGCCAGTGCCGCCAGCGGCGGCCAGCCATAGTGCGTGGTCAGCACGGCAGACGCATACGCGCCCAGGCCATAGAAACCGGCGTGGCCCAGGCTGATCTGGCCCGTGTAGCCCATCAGCAGGTTCAGGCCGATGACGACGATGGCATTCAGGGCGATGCGGATCGCCACGTCATAGTAGAACGCATTGCTGAGGAAAAGCGGCAGGATGGCCAGCACGAGTGCCAGTACCAGCAGCCCGCCATGGCGCGAACGGCTAAAGAAGGTTGGCAACTGCGTCTTCATACACGCTCCGAATTTTTGGCGCCAAACAAGCCTTGCGGCAGGAAGAACAGGATCAATAGAATCAGCACGAAGGGCACGGCGTCCTTGTACGCCGACGAGATATAGCCGGCCGTCATGGCTTCGGCGATGCCGAGGATCAGGCCGCCGGCAATCGCGCCCGCGCCGCCGCCCAGGCCACCCAATACGGCGGCGACAAAGCCTTTCAGGCCCAGCATGATGCCCGCGTCGTACGAGGTGTAGGTGATCGGCGCGACGAGGATGCCGCCCGCGGCGCCCAGCAGGGCCGACAGGCCGAACGAAAACAGCAGCACTTTGCGCGTGTTGATGCCCACCAGTTGCGCGGCCAGCTTGTTGTGCGAGGTGGCCAGCATGGCCTTGCCCATCAGGGTGCGGCCGAAGAACCAGCCCAGCACCAGCACGATGACGACGGTCACGCCCAGCACCCACAGGCTTTGCGGCAGCAGGCTGGCGCCCAGGAATTCGATCGGCGCGTCGCCGGAAAAGGCTGGCAGCGAATGCGTATCCTTGCCCAGCCAGATTTGCACGAGGCCGCGCAGCACCAGCGAGGCGCCGATGGTAATGATCAGCAGCGTGATGACCTGCGCGTTCTGCGCCGGCTCGATCACGGTTTTTTCCATCAGGAGGCCGACCAGGCCCGTGGCGATGACGGCCAGGATGATGGCCAGCGGCAGCGGCACGCCGGCGGCCGACATCACGGCGGCCAGCATTCCGCCCAACATGATGAATTCGCCCTGGGCGAAGTTGATCACGCCACTGGTGTTGTAGATGATGGTGAAGCCCAGCGCCGCCAGCGCGTAGGCGGAACCGACCGTCATCCCGGAATACAGAAATTGTAGAAATTGAGCGACTTCCATGGTGTCTCCATTATGTTCGGCTACGCGCGGGCCGCCTTCGAGGGCGGCCTCGCGCAGGTACTTCCGGCTTACATTATTTCGACAGTTGCCATTCGCCGTTCTTCACTTCGACCATGCGGAACGCCGACAGGTCCAGGCCCATATGGTCTTTGGCCGACATGTTGAACACGCCCGTGGTGCCGACAAAGCCCTTGGTCTGCTCCAGCGCCGCGCGCACTTTTTCGCGGTCCGTGCCGCCGGCGCGCTTGATGGCGTCCACCGACAGGTTCAAGGCGTCGAGCGCATAACCGCCGAACGTCGACGGTTCGATCTTGTAGCGCTCCTTGTAGGTCTTGTCGTAGCCGACGACGACGGCTTTCTGCGCATCGCTGTCGGGCAGCATGGCGCCGATCAGCAGGGCCGGCGTCGGCAGGCGCACGCCCTCGGCGGACTTGCCCGACAGCTTCAGGTACTCGTCGGAGGCCACGCCATGCGACTGGTACAGCGGCAGCGCAGCCATGCCCAGCTGGCCGTAGTTCTTGGTGACCACGGCAGGGCCCTGGCCCAGGCCGAAGACGAATACGGCTTGCACGCCCTTGGTATTCTTGATGCGCGTCAGCTGTGCCGTGATGTCCGTGTCCTTCGGACCGTAGGTTTCATCGGCCACCAGGGTGATGCCATACTTGGAGGCGACGATCTGCGATTCCTTGCGGCCCGAGGCGCCGAAGCCGCTCGTTTCCGACAGCAGGCCCACCTTGCTGATGCCGCGCTTCTTCATGTCCTCGAACACTTTTTCGGCCGCCATGCGGTCCGTGTGCGGCGTCTTGAAGACCCATTTCTTCACCGGATCGATGATGACCACGGCGCCCGCCAGCGAGATGAACGGCATGCTGGCGCGGTCCACCAGCGGCGCCATCGCCATCGTCGCGCCCGTGGTGGTACCGCCGATCAGCACATCGACCTTGTCCGACTCGATCAGGCGCTTGGTAAAGCCATTGGCCTTGGCCGCATCGCTGCCATCGTCGTAGTGCACGAGTTCCAGCTTGCGTCCCAGGACGCCGCCGGCCGCGTTGATCTTCTCGATGTACAGCTGCAGGGTTTTCAGTTCAGGGTCGCCCAGGAAGGCGGCCGGCCCCGTGACGGACAGCACGGAACCGATCTTGATATTCTCGGCCGCGTACGCGCCCGCGGCAGACATGGCCAGCACGCCGGCGATTAGGGTTTTCTTGAAGATATTGGCAATCATTGTGGTCTCCACCAGGTTGGCACTGCGGTCAATGTATGGTCGGCGCTTTTTTACAAGCCTGCGCCTTTTTTGTTTTTACTTTGTTATACGCGTTCGATCACGACGGCGATACCCTGCCCCACGCCGATGCACATGGTGCACAGCGCATAGCGCCCGCCCGTGCGCTCGAGCTGGTTCAGCGCGGCCATCACGAGGCGCGCGCCCGAGGCGCCCAGCGGATGGCCGATGGCGATGGCGCCGCCATTCGGATTGACGTGCGCGGCATCGTCGGCCAGGCCCAGGTCGCGCGTGACGGCCAGCGCCTGCGCGGCAAACGCCTCATTGAGTTCGATCACATCCATCTGTTCGATGCTCAGGCCCGTCTGCGCCAGCACCTTGCGCGAGGCCGGCGATGGACCGAAGCCCATGATGCGCGGCGCCAGGCCGGCCGTGGCCATGCCCAGCACCTTCGCGCGCGGCGTCAGCTTGTATTTGTCGACGGCGGCCGCGGACGCCAGCAGGATGGCGCAGGCGCCGTCGTTCAAGCCCGAGGCATTGCCGGCCGTGACGGTGCCGTCCGCCTTGACCACGCCCTTGAGCTTTGCCAGCATCTCCAGCGAGGTGTCCGGGCGCGGATGTTCGTCGCTGTTGACCATTTTAGGATCGCCCTTTTTTTGCGGCACGGCGACGGGCACGATTTCGCGCTCGAACACGCCAGCCGCGTGGGCGGCTGCCCAGCGCTGCTGGCTGCGCAAGGCCAGAGCATCCTGGTCGGCGCGGCTGATGCCAAATTCCACGGCCACGTTTTCCGCCGTTTCCGGCATGGTGTCGATGCCGTACTGCGCCTTCATCTTGCCGTTCACGAAACGCCAGCCCAGGGTGGTGTCTTCGATTTTCGCCGCGCGCGAGAACGCGCTGTCGGCCTTGCCCATGACGAAAGGCGCGCGCGTCATGCTTTCCACGCCGCCGGCGATGATCAGTTCCGCCTCGCCCGCCTTGATGGAGCGGGCAGCCATGCCGACGGCATCCAGGCTGGAGCCGCACAGGCGGTTGATGGTATTGGCGGGCACCACATCCGGCAAGCCGGCCAGCAGCGCGGCCATGCGGCCCACGTTGCGGTTGTCTTCGCCCGCCTGGTTGGCGCAGCCGTAAAATACGTCGTCGATGGCGGACCAGTCGACGGACGGGTTGCGCGCGATCAGCGCGGCGATCGGCAGCGCGCCCAGGTCGTCGGCGCGCACGCCGGAGAGCGCGCCGCCATAGCGCCCGAAGGGCGTGCGCACGGCGTCACAGATAAAAGCGTCGTTCATGTTTGTCCTTGTTCTGTCTATTCTGTCTGATCAGGAGAAAATCTTCGGGCGCTGGTCGATCACGCGCCGGGCCTTGCCCGTCAGCGTGCGTTCGATGCCGGAAGCGGCCACCAGGCGCACGCGCGTGCTCACGCCCACGTGTGTCTTGATGCGGTGCTCCAGCTCGCGCGCCAGGGCGTCCGTCTCGCTGGCAGAGATGGTGGACGTCAGGTCGATGCGCAGCTCGGCGATGACTTCGAGCTTGTCGAGATGGCCGTCGCGCGTGACCACCAGCTGGTATTGCGGCGCCAGGCGCGGCATCTTGAGGATCAGTTCCTCGATCTGCGTGGGGAAGACGTTGACGCCGCGGATGATCAGCATGTCGTCCGAACGGCCCGTGATCTTGCCGATGCGGCGCATCGAACGCGACGTCGGCGGCAGCAGGCGGGTCAGGTCACGCGTGCGGTAGCGGATGATGGGCAGCGCCTCTTTCGACAGCGACGTAAATACCAGTTCGCCCTCTTCGCCATCGGGCAGCACTTCGCCCGTTTCCGGATCGATGATCTCCGGATAAAAGTGGTCTTCCCAGATGACGGGGCCGTCCTTGCTTTCGATGCATTCGGATGCCACGCCAGGACCCATCACTTCGGACAGGCCGTAGATGTCGACGGCGTCGATGCCGGCGCGCGCCTCGATTTCCGAACGCATGGCGTCCGTCCACGGCTCGGCGCCGAAAATCCCCACCTTCAGCGACGATTCGGCCGGGTCGAGGCCCTGGCGCGTGAATTCCTCGATGATGTTGAGCATGTACGATGGCGTGACCATGATGATCGATGGCTTGAAGTCCTGGATCAGCTGTACCTGTTTTTCCGTCTGCCCGCCGGACATCGGGATGACCGTGCAACCGAGGCGCTCGGCGCCGTAGTGCGCGCCCAGGCCGCCCGTGAACAGGCCATAGCCGTAGGAGATATGCACCATGTCGCCGGCGCGGCCGCCGCCGGCGCGGATCGAGCGCGCCACCACATTGGCCCAGGTGTCGATGTCGTTCTGCGTATAGCCAACCACCGTGGCCTTGCCCGTGGTGCCGCTCGAGGCGTGGATGCGCACCACCTGCTCGCGCGGCACGGCGAACAGGCCGAATGGATAATTGTCGCGCAAGACCTTCTTGTCCGTGAACGGAAACCTGGCCAGGTCCGCCAGGGACTTCAGGTCATCCGGATGCACGCCCGCCGCATCGAAAGCGGCGCGGTAATGGGGCACGTTGTCATAGGCGTGCCTGAGCGACCATTGCATGCGTTCGAGCTGCAGCGCCTGCAGTTCATCCTTGCTGGCGCGCTCGATCGCTTCCAGGTCATTCGGGGCGGGATAGCGTTGGACCATCATTGTCTCCTAATCGGTTCTTCAATTTTTCAAATCAGCTGCGGCAGTTCAAACCTGCTCTTGTGCTACTTCAATCGCTAATGACTTCGCCGGCCACGCGGATCGACTTGCCGCGAAATAGCGCGATCGCGCGCCCTTCCTGGTTGCTGACCTTGACGTCATAGACGCCGCTCTTGCCCGCCAGCGCCTGCTCGACGGCATCGGCCGTCAGCACGTCGCCTTCGCGGCCCGGCGCCAGGTAGTCGATGGCGCAGCCGGCGCCCACGGTGTTCATGTTGTAGCTGTTACAGGCGAAGGCAAAGGCGCTGTCTGCCAGGGCAAAGATAAAGCCGCCATGGCAGGTCTGGTGGCCGTTGAGCATGTCGGCGCGCACCGTCATCGTCATGCGCGCATAGCCCGGGCGTACTTCGGCCAGGGCGATGCCCATGGCGGCGGTGGCGTTATCGCGCGACAGCATGGACGCGGCGGAAGCTTCGGCCAGGGCCTGGGCGGTCAGGTTGCGATCTTCATTCGACATATCATTCGGCATGAAACGGTGCTCCATTGGCGAGTTTGCGGCGCAGCAGCGGCGAGACGCGGTAACGGTCCTCGCCATAGCCCTGCGCCAGGTTGTGCAGCACGGTCACGATGTGGGCAACGCCCACCTGGTCGGCCCAGGCCAGCGGTCCGCGCGGGTAATTGACGCCCTTCTGCATGGCGATATCGACGGCCGCCACGGTGCACACGCCCTGGTTGACGGCATCGGCCGCCTCGTTGGCCAGCATGGCCACGGTGCGCATGACAGCCAGGCCAGGCACGTCGTCCAGGCGGGTCACGATGAAACCGGCGGCCTGGAACAGGCCCACGGCAGCCGCATAGGCCGCATCGCTGCACTGGTCGGCGCGCGCCACGGCGATGCGCTTGGCAGCGGCGTAATCGAGTGCCAGGTCGAACAGCACCGTGTCCGGATGCTGGTTGTCGTGCGCGCGCTGCGTGGCGCTACGCCCGTCGGTAAGGTAGATCGCGGCGCCGTTGCAATGCAGGGCGGGCGCTTCATCGCATGTTTCGCCTTCCTGCACGACGCGGCGGCTGACAGTGAGGCCGGCGTGCTCGAGGCGCTGCACCAGGCTATGCACAATGCCGCTGTGGCCACGCCCGTCGCTGCCGATGGCCGCCGAGATGGCAACGAACTCCGGCTTCGGCTGCGGACCTTCCGCCTGCGCCACGGGAGCGGCCGCGCCTTCGCCATATGGGTAGAAGCCGCGGCCAGATTTGCGGCCCAGGAAGCCCGCGTTGACCATTTCCTGCTGCAGCACGGACGGCGTGAAGCGCGGATCGTTGAAATAGGCGCCGAACACGGATTGCGTGACGGAGAAATTCACGTCGTGGCCGATCAGGTCCATCAATTCGAATGGTCCCATGCGGAAGCCGCCCGCTTCGCGCAGCACGGCGTCGATGGTGGCGGCGTCGCCCGCCTGCTCGTTCAGCAAGCGCCAGCCTTCCGCGTAAAACGGACGGGCGACCCGGTTGACGATGAAGCCCGGCGTCGATTTCGCATGCACGGGGTTCTTGCCCCAGGCAATCGACGTATCGTGGACGGTGGCGGCGACTTGCGCGCTGGTGGCCAGGCCACTGATCACCTCGACCAGCGCCATCAAGGGCACCGGGTTAAAGAAATGCATGCCGACCAGGCGTTCCGGGCGGCGCAGCCTGGCGGCAATCGCCGTAACGGAAATCGACGAGGTATTCGTCGCCAGGATGCAGTCGTCGCTGACCACCGCTTCGAGCTCGGCGAACAGGCCGCACTTGACGTCGAGGTTTTCCACGATGGCTTCCACCACCAGGGAAGCGTCAGCCACGTCGGCCAGGCTGCCCGCCGCCTGCAGGCGCGCCGTGGCGGCCGCCGCGTCGTCAGCCGTCATGCGGCCCTTTTCGGCCAGCTTCGCATACATCTTGCCGATATCCAGCAAGGCCTTGCTGACGGCTTCCGCGCGCGTGTCGTACAGCTTTACGCGGTAGCCGGCGGCAGCGGCCACCTGCGCGATGCCGGCGCCCATGGCGCCGCTGCCGATGACGGCGACAATGCTGTTGTGTGCCAATGCGGTCATATCAGTGTCCCTTGAATTGCGGTGCGCGCTTTTCCATGAAGGCGGCCACGCCTTCGCGGTAATCGTCGCTGTTACCGAGTTCGCTCATCATGCGCGCTTCCAGCGCCAGCTGCTGCGGCAGGGTGTTGGCGCCGCTGGCGGCCAGCGCCTGCTTGGTGAACGCCAGGCCCTTGGTCGGCGCCGTGGAAAAGTGCACGGCCAATTTCTGCGTTTCTTCCGCCAGCTGCGCGTCGTCCACGCATTTCCAGATCAGGCCCCAGTCTTCCGCTTTTTCCGCCGTCAGTTTTTCACCGAGCATGGCCAGGCCCATGGCACGCGCGGAACCGATCAGGCGCGGCAGGAAGAAGGTGCCGCCCGTGTCCGGGATCAGGCCCAGCTTGCAGAACACCTCGACGAAGCTGGCCGACTTGCCGGCGATGACGATATCGCAGGCCAGGGCCAGGTTGGCTCCCGCGCCCGCCGCCACGCCATTGACGGCGCAGATCACGGGCATCGGCAAGGCCTTCAGGGCCAGCACCAGCGGCGCATAGTTTTTTTCCACCGACTCGCCCAGGTCCACGCCTTTCGAACCCGGCTCCACGGCGCGGTCGGACAAGTCCTGCCCCGCGCAAAAGCCGCGCCCCGCGCCCGTCAGCACGAAGACGCGCACGGCGCTGTCGGCGTTGACCTTGGCGATGGCGTCGCGCACTTCCTCGTGCATGGCCTGGGTAAAGCTATTGAGCTTGTCGGGGCGGTTCAGGGTGAGCGTGGCGATGCCCTGCTCGATGGTGAAGAGGATGTTTTGGTAGCTCATGGCGTCTCGCTTTTTAATGGGTACGGCAGGGCACCAGCCCTGCGCCGGCTTTATTCTGCCTGGTCGAAGTCGACGACGACCTTGTCGGTCAGCGGGAAGCTCTGGCAGCTGAGGACGAAACCGCGCGCCACTTCATAATCTTCCAGCGCATAGTTGACGTCCATCTCGACCTTGCCGTCGAGGATCTTGCAGCGGCAGGTGGAGCACACGCCGCCCTTGCACGAGTAGCGCATGTCGATGCCCTGACGCAGGCCGGCGTCGAGGATGGATTCCTTGTCCTTGTCCATCGTGAAGGTGGTGTGGTTGCCGTCCATGATGACGGTCACTTCCGTTTCCTGCACGACGCCTGCGTCCATCTGGGCGCGCGGCTTGTGGGCGTTTTTCGGGATGCTGGCCGCGAACAGTTCGATCTTGATATTCTGCTTCGGCATGCCGGCCGCCTGCAGGGCGGCGGAGACGCCCAGCATCATGTCTTCCGGGCCGCAGATGAAGGCGTTGTCGTAGTCCTCGACCTTGATCCAGTGCTGCAGGAACTGCTCGCATTTTTCCTGCGTGATGCGGCCGTTGAACAATTCGATGTCCTGCTGCTCGCGGCTCATCACATACACGAGGTTCAGGCGCTCCAGGTACACATCCTTCAAGTCCGTCAATTCTTCCTTGAAGATGACGGAGGACGAGGCGCGGTTGCCGTAAAACAGCGTGAAACGGCTCAGGGGTTCCGTCAGCAAGGTGGTCTTGATGATGGAGAGGATGGGCGTGATGCCGCTGCCGGCCGCGAAAGCCAGGTAGTGCTTGCGGTTGACGCAGTCGAGCGGCACGTTGAAGTGGCCCATGGGCGGCATCACCTCGATGGTGGCGCCCGCTTTCAGGGTGTCGTTGGCCCAGGTCGAAAAAGCGCCGCCCGGCGTGCGCTTGATGGCCACGCGCAGGGTGCCGTCCTGCACCGCCGAGCAGATCGAATACGAGCGGCGCACGTCTTCCGCATTGATATTGGCGCGCAGGGTCAGGTGCTGGCCCTGCTGGAAGCGGAACTGCTGTTCCAGCTCGGCCGGCACGGCGAACGTGACGGCGATGGTGTCGCGCGTTTCATTGCGCACGTTTGCCACGGACAGCGGATAAAATTTACTCATGCTTCATCTCCAGTTTCTTCGTGCCTTGTTTTAGCGTGGCTAGTGGCACTTGAAGTAATCAAACGGTTCGCGGCAGTCGAGACATTTGTACAGGGCCTTGCACGGCGTGGAGCCGAACTGGCTGGTCAGCTGCGTATGCGTCGAGCCGCAGTTCGGGCAGATCACGTCCAGCCTTGGCATGGCCTGGCGCTTGACGCCACCACGCAAGCCGCTGATGTCGATCACCTGCTGCTGCGGCGGGGCGATGCCATAGCCTTGCAGCTTGACCTTGCCCGCCTCGCTCATCCAGTCCGTGGTCCACGCGGGCGACAGCTGGTTCACCAGGGTCACCTTGGCCACGCCGTGGCTGCGCAAGGCATCCGTGACGGCATCGGCGATCACCTGCATGGCCGGACAGCCCGAATACGTGGGCGTGATCGTCACGATGCACGCATCGCCGCCGGTGACTTCGACGGCGCGCACGATGCCCAGGTCCACCACTGAAATGACGGGGATTTCCGGATCCGGCACGTCGCCGAGCCAGGCCCAGACCTGGGCCGCGTCCAGCGCTGCCGTGGCCGTGTTCATTACCACTCCGCCCCGGGATAGGCGCGCTGCAGGAACTGCATCTCGGCCAGGATAAAGCCCAGGTGCTCCGTGTGCGTGCCCTGCTTGCCGCCCTTTTGCATCCAGGCGTCCGGCGCCGGCATGGTCAGGGTGGCTTCGGCGAAGATCTCGGCCACGTGCTCGAGGAAAGCCTGGCGCAGGATGTCGGACGGCGGTGCGATGCCGGCGGCGACCATGGCCTGGTCGACGGCGTCGTACTTGAACATCTCGCCCGTGTACATCCACAGCGCATCGGCCGCGGCCTGCGTTTTCGCGTGGCTTTGCTCCGTGCCGTCGCCGAGGCGCACAACAAGATCGCCGCTGCGGCGCAGGTGATAGGTGACTTCCTTGATCGACTTCTGCGCCACTTCGACGATGCGCGCGTCAGCCGATTTCGTCAGTTCCAGCAGCTGGAAGTAGTGCCAGGTGTCGAAGAAGAACTGGCGCATCATGGTGTCGGCGTAATTGCCGTTCGGCTGCTCGAGCAGCAGGCAGTTCTTGAAGTCGTGGGCGTCGCGCAGGAAGGCGATATCGTCCTCGTCGCGCCCCGCGTTTTCCAGTTCGGCCGCATAGCTGAACCACAAGCGCGTCTGGCCCAGCAGGTCCAGCGCCACGTTGGTCAGCGCCATGTCTTCTTCCAGCGCCGGGCCCTTGCCGCACAGCTGCGACAGCTGCTGGCTGAGGACCAGGGCGTTGTCGCCCAGGCGCAGGAGGTAATTGACCTTGTCATCCATCGCAGGCGCTCCCATCACAGGTTCTTGACTTCTTCCGGCATCGGGAAGAAGGTGGGGTGACGGTACACCTTGCTGTTCGATGGTTCGAACAGCGCGCCCTTGTCGCCGGGGCTGCTGGCGACGATGTCGGCTGCGCGCACCACCCAGATGCTCACGCCCTCATTGCGGCGCGTGTAGACGTCGCGCGCATGGTTGACCGCCATGGTGGCGTCGGAAGCGTGCAGGCTGCCCACATGCTTGTGCGCCAGCCCGTGCTGGCTGCGGATGAAAACTTCCCACAATGGCCATTCTTTGCTCATGTTGCTCTCCCCTATCTGTCTTATCTGTTTACGCTGCCGCTTTGTTAGCGGCTTGCTTGTCTGCATACGCGACCAAGGCATCGCGGAACCATTCGCCGTCCTCATACGCTTTCACGCGCGTTTGCAGGCGCTCGCGGTTGCACGGGCCATTGCCCTTCAAGACATTGTTGAACTCGGACCAGTCGATCTCGCCGAATTCATAGTGGCCCGTTTCGGCATTGAATTTCAGGTCGGGGTCGGGCACGGTCAGGCCCAGGTATTCGATTTGCGGCACGGTCTGGTCGACCATGCGCTGGCGCAACTCATCGTTCGAAAACAGCTTGATGCGCCATTGCGCCGATTGGGCGCTGTTGACGGAAGCGGCGTCGGACGGGCCGAACATCATCAGCGAAGGCCACCACCAGCGGTTCAGCGCATCCTGCGCCATGGCTTTCTGCGCGGGCGTGCCCTTGCACAGCGACATCATGATGTCGTAGCCCTGGCGCGCATGGAACGATTCTTCCTTGCAGACGCGGATCATGGCGCGTGCATACGGGCCATACGAGCAGCGGCACAGGGGAATCTGGTTAATGATGGCGGAACCGTCGACCAGCCAGCCGATGGCGCCCATGTCGGCCCACGACAGGGTCGGATAGTTAAAGATGCTGGAATACTTGGCTTTGCCTGAGTGCAAGGCAGCCAGCAGCTCGTCGCGCGAGACACCGAGGGTTTCCGCGGCGCTGTACAGGTACAGGCCGTGGCCCGCTTCGTCCTGGATCTTCGCCAGCAGGATGGACTTGCGCTTCAGGGTAGGCGCGCGCGTGACCCAGTTACCCTCAGGCAATTGACCGACGATTTCCGAGTGGGCGTGCTGCGAAATCTGGCGGATCAGGGTCTTGCGGTAGGCGTCCGGCATCCAGTCCTTGGCTTCGATCTTGATGCCTTCGTCGATGCGCGCCTGAAAAGCGCGTTCTTCCGATCCCATGTCGTCGATCGAGCGGACGTTTTTGAGGCCGGTTTCAACCATTTGTGCGTACATGATGTGTCTCCCATGTCGTGTTTCTTTGCTATAGCGCAAAGCGATACACGGATAATACGATACATAAAACGATTTGCATACACTTGATTTGAATCATTTCATAAATCCGTATCTTATGAGCCTTTTACGGGGGTATGATGTGAAAAAATAGTCCACGCCCCGGCGCATGGCAAAGTAAACTGCTGCTTTTATTGAAACGACCAATACGGCCAGACCAGGACCACATGAAGAACACCGCTTGCAGCACATGGATAGCCGCCTTCCTCGCCACCGACCCGCCCCGCTCGAAGTCGCTGGTAATGACGATTTTCGGCGATGCCATCGTGCCGCGCGGCGGCGCCATCTGGCTCGGCAGCCTGATCGAATTGCTGGCGCCGTTCGGCGTCAACGACCGCTTGCTGCGCACCAGCGTGTTCCGCCTGGCGCAGGAAGGCTGGCTCAGCTCGCAAAGGGATGGCCGCCGCAGCGCCTATACGATACGTCCCGACGCGCTGGCCCGCTTCGAGCGCGCCTACCGCCGCATCTATGCGCCGCTGGTCGCGCACTGGGATGGCAGCTGGACCCTGGTGATCGGCCCGGCCGGCAGCA
The DNA here is from genome assembly GCF_058798675.1 of Janthinobacterium sp. GW822-FHT07H10. Taxonomy (NCBI): domain Bacteria; kingdom Pseudomonadati; phylum Pseudomonadota; class Betaproteobacteria; order Burkholderiales; family Oxalobacteraceae; genus Janthinobacterium; species Janthinobacterium sp. GW822-FHT07H10. The sequence continues at coordinate 357,081 of NZ_JBXAKS010000001.1, read as the reverse complement.
TCGGCGCCGCCGAGCGGGGCGCCCTGCGCAAGGAATTGCTGTGGGCTGGCTATGGCTTGATCGCGCCCGGCATCTTCGGCCATCCGGCCAGCAATGCGGAAGCGCTCGAGGATATCCTCGCGCGCAACGAAGTGCAGGGCAAGCTGTATGTGTGCCACACCACGGAATTGCCGGGCGTCAGTACGCGCCCGCTGCGCGACATGGTGGGCGAATGCTGGGATTTGTCGGAAGTGATGGCCGGCTATGAAAAATTCATCGCCAGCTTCCAGCCGCTGCTGACCTTGCTGCAAGACAACCCCGTGTTCGACGCCGAACAAGCGTTCGTCATCCGCTCACTGTTGACGCACGCCTACCGCCGCGTGCAATTGCACGATCCGCAACTGCCCGTCGAGCTGCTGCCCGAACCGTGGCCCGGCACGCAGGCCTACGCGCTGGCGCGCGCGCTGTACCGCATCACGTATGCGGCCGCCGAGGAGCATATCCTGGCCACCCTGCGGCGCGAGGATGCACAGGCGCCCGATGTGGAGCCGTGGTTCTACGAACGTTTCGGCGGGTTGAACAGCTGAGAAAACGTCCATGGCGGCGCTGCAGGGCCCAAGCCTACGTTTGCGCTGCCTGCGGCCCTGCGCCGGGCCCCGAACATTTTGCAGGCGTTCGGCAGGCGTGCTGCAACAGGCGCTGATTAATCAGACGATCAATCAGACGATCAATCAGACGATTCATCAGACGCTCATTACTTGACGACGACCTGTTTCGCCCCGGCCAGCAAATCCTGCCCCAGCTTTTCCAGCGCATTGGCCTGCACCAGCATGGTGTCGAGGATGGCGGCATTGAAGGTGAATTCGGCCGGCGTCGTGTAGCCGGGAAAGCGCAGGATGCGCAGCAATTCCTGCAAGGTCGTGCCCTTGCCCAGGTGCGCCAGCGCGTCGCTGAGGGCGCTGACTTTCTTTTCCAGCTCGCGTATGTGTTTACCGTTGTCGTCCATGATGATCTCCCGATGTTCGAGCTATCACCTTAGCAAAGCGCATCGCGCGTCGTTTGCGCCAGCACAAAGACGCAGACAAAACAGGTATCATCGCGCCATTGCACACGATGCAAAACCTCTCTTGTTTTTATCAGGAACACTCATGACCATTAAAATCAGCCAGCAATTCGATGCCGGCGCGATCGAAGTGCTGCGCGCCAACGATGCCCAATCCATCGAGCTGAACATTCGCAAGGATTCCCACGCCGACATCACGCAGTGGTTTTATTTCCGCCTGCAAGGCGCGCAGGGCGAGGCGTGCACGATCCGCTTCATGAATGCAGGCAAGTCGGCCTACCCGGACGGCTGGAAGGATTACCAGGCGGTCGCCAGCTACGACCGCGAAACATGGTTCCGCGTGCCCACCAGCTTTGACGGCACCGTGATGACCATCGCACACACGCCGGAAGAGGAAAGCGTGTACTACGCCTATTTCGAACCGTACCCATGGGATCGCCACCTGGCCCTGATCGACAGCGCGCAAGCGTCGCCGCTGGTGCGCTTGATCGACCTGGGCAGCACCGTGGAAGGCCGCGACATGAATCTGCTGGTGGTCGGCGATGCCGATGCCGAGAAGAAAGTCTGGGTCATTGCGCGCCAGCACCCGGGCGAGACGATGGCCGAATGGTTTGTCGAAGGCATGCTCGAGGCGCTGCTGGACCAGGCCAATCCATTTGCCCGCCAATGCCTGCAAGACGCCGTCTTCTACGTGGTGCCGAACATGAACCCGGACGGTTCCGTGCATGGCAACCTGCGCACCAACGCGGCCGGCGCCAACCTGAACCGCGAATGGATGACGCCGACGATGGAGCGCAGCCCGGAAGTGTTCCTGGTGAAACAGAAGATGCATGAAATCGGCTGCGACCTGTTCCTCGACGTGCATGGCGACGAAGGCTTGCCGTACGTGTTCGTGGCCGGCAGCGATGCGCTGGAAAACTTCACGCCAGCACAAAAAGCCGAGCAAGACCGCTTCATCGCCGACTTCAAGGTGGCCAGCCCCGACTTCCAGGATGAACACGGCTATGAAGACGGCCCGTTCACGCCGGAAGTGCTGACCATGGGTTCGCCCCACATCACCCACGCCTTCGGCTGCCTGTCGCTGACCCTGGAACTGCCGTTCAAGGACAACGCCAACGATCCGGACCCGCAAACGGGCTGGAGCGGTGCACGCAGCGCCGCCCTGGGGGCTGCCGTGCTGCAACCTATCCTGTCGACCTTGCGCGCCTAAGCATCACCGCGGTCACGCGGCCCGCCCCGCGCAGGCGGGCCGCGCTTCGCATCAGCCCCTGGCAACCTTGCGCAAGGCCTCCACCAGCTTGTCCACGTGCGACTCGGGCGTAAAGATGCCGGGCGTCACGCGCAGGCAAGCGCCGGAAGCGAGACCGTCGCGCGGCACGGCAAAGATGCCGTGTTCCTCCACCAGTTTTTTCGACAAGGCAAAGTTATCGGCCACGCTCGTCCTGCCTTTCAGGCGGAACGACGCGATGGCGCTCGTCAGGCGCGGGTCGCTCGAGGCCAGCACCTCGATGCCGTCGATGCCGCGCGCCGCGTCCACCCAGCGGTTGCGCAATAGCCGCAGTCGCGCCTGCTTATTGGCCACGCCGATCTGCGCGTGCAAGTCCAGCGCCGTCGGCAAGCTCAGGTAAGCGGCGAAATTGACCGTGCCCGTGTGCACGCGCGTGCGGATATCCTCTCCCGCCGTTTCTCCCATATACGGGTCGATATCGGCCACCCTGCCCCGCCTGATGTAGGCGGCGCCCACGCCCACGGGCGCGCCTATCCATTTATGCAGGTTGATGCCGGCAAAGTCCGCCTGCAAGTCGGGAATCGTCATGTCCAGCTGGCCGAAACCGTGCGCCGTATCGACGATGACATCGATGCCCCGCTCGCGCGCCAGGCGGCTGATCTCGGCGACGGGCAAGACCATGCCGTTGCGGTGGTTCACATGCGTGAGCAGCATCAGCTTCAGCTTGGGCTGGCGATCCATGGCGGCCACATAGGCGGCGACCACGCTATCGTGCGTAAACGGTTCCGGCATGGTGATAGCCACCACGTCGGCGCCGCGCCGCTGCCTGAGCCAACGCATGACGGTGATCATGTTGTCGTAATCGATGTCCGCGTACAGCACCGTATCGCCGGGCTGCAAGCGGTTGTAGCCGGCGATCAGCACTTGCAGCGCTTCCGTGGCGCCCCGCGTCAGCACGATTTCATCGGTAGCCACGCCCAGCGCCTTCGCCGCCGCCGCGCGCGCCGCCTCGAAGTCGGCGGGGAAGCGCATGCGCGCATACCAGGCGTTGTCGCGGTTGACCATGGCCAGTTGCTGCTCGTAATGTGCCAGCACGGGCCTGGCCATCGAACCCCAGAAGGCGTTATCGAGTTGCACGACCGCATCGGTCGTGTCGTATTGGGCGGCCACGGCCTGCCAGTATGCCGGCCTGGTCGCCAGCATGTCCGGCGTGGTGCCGGGCGGCACCGTTGGCAGCGGCGGCAAGACCGCTGCCAGCGGCGCGGCGCCGGCGGCGCCCGCAGCAAACGGCAGCGCCGCCGCCAGCGAACCGGCGCACAGCAGCGCGCGGCGTTGAGGATTCATTTTCAAAAAGTGCCCCTTAGAATGTGACGCCTAGAACTTCACTTTATATTCCACATACAGGTTGCGGCCATCCGTGTCGTACGGCGCATTGCGCGAGTAAATCAGACCGCGGCTGGCCTGGAACGTTGCCTCGTCGGGATACTTATCCAGCACATTGTCGACGCCCACGCGCAGCGACTGCTGCTCGCTGATCTTGTAGCTGGCGGCCAGGTCGAGAAATTGCATGGCGCCGAAGCGCTGGAAGATATCGCCCGTGGCATTGCCGGAATTGTCCGTCCAGGCGCCATAGTAGCGCACGCGGGCCAGGGTATTCCAGCTGCCGAGATCATAGTTTGCGCTGACGGTGGCCTTCTGGCGCGGCAGGCGCTCTTCGAACACTTGCCGCTGGGCCGGATTGGTGACCAGGCTGGACTTGCCGCCATCGACTTGCGTCGTGTTGTAGTTGTAGGCGAGAGTCAGGTTCAGCTTGCCGTCGCCGATGCGGCTCAGGTGGCTGCCGACGATATCGATGCCGCGCGTGGTGGTGTCGAAGTCGTTCGTGAAATAGCTGACGGAGGTGTAGCGCAGCGGGTTGGCCACGCCAGCCGGCACGGCAAACGCGGCGGACGTGCTGAAGCGGTCGCTGACCTTGATGTCATACACGTCGACGGAACCGGAAAAACCGGCCGGCGTCTTCCACGTAAAGCCCAGTGACAGGTTCTTCGATTTTTCGGGTTTCAGCGCCTGCGCGCCGAGCAGGATGGCCAGCGGATCGTTATTCGCCAGGCGGCCGCTGGTAAACAGCAGCAAGGTCTTGGTATCGAGGCCCTGATTCGTGCTGTTGGTATTCGACTGGCCCGGCGTCGGCGCGCGGAAACCCGTCGAGTAGGAGCCGCGCAAGGCGAAGTCCTCGCTCAGCGCGTAGCGGGCCGACAACTTGCCGTTGACGGTGCTGCCGAATTCCGAAAAATGCTCATAGCGGGCCGCGCCGCCCACGCTCCAGGCGCGGCTCAGCGGCACTTCCACGTCCAGGTAGGCCGCATAGCTGTCCTGGCCCCAGCTGCCCGCCTGGCGGTCGCTGAAACCGGGCGCGCCATTCGAGTTCGCATCGAGGCCGATGGCCGCGCCCGGTCCCACCAGGTAGGACGCCGCATCGCCGGCGCGCACGCCATAGGTTTCGTTGCGCGCTTCCGCGCCAAACGCGATATTGACGGGCTGCGGCAAGGAGGCCACCGGTAATTCATAGTTGAAATTGGCGTTGAGGATCTTTTCCTCCTGCGACAGCTGGCCCAGGTAAAACGCCGTCGGGCTGGTCGGCCCCATCGAGGCATTGATGGAATTGGCCAGGTGGTAATCGATGCGGTTGCGGCCGTAGGACGCGCTCACATCCCAGCCGAAGCGGTCGTTGAAGCGGCCGCGCACGCCGGCCACCACTTGCAGGTCGTCCTGGTCATTGGAATAGCTGGGGCTGAAACCGAGCGGATAGATGCTGCGCAAGTCCCAGCCGGGGAACAGGCTGCTGGTCTTGTACGCGCCCGTGCTCGTGTCCGGGTTGCGCCAGTTGAAGTCCGAGGTGCCGTCGCTGCGGCTGAACAGGCCAAAGCCGTACAGCGCCGTGGTGTCGGACAGGGCCATGCTGGCATTGAAGCCGAGGCGCTTGCTGTCGAGTTCAGGCTGGCCCCAGCGCTGCACGGGATTCGGCACCTTCAGCTCCGGATGCGCGTTCTGGAAAGCAATGGCGTCGGCCCGCTGGCGCGTGCGCGAAGTGGGGTCGGACTTGGCCAGCGCGCCGAAAATCGTCGCCTTGCCCGTCTCGCCAAAGGTAAAGCCCGTTTTCAGGTTAAGCTCGTTACCCTTGCCGTCGCCTTCCGAGTATTGCGAATGGTGCACGGAGAGTTCCGTGCCCAGCGTATCGTCGAGGATGATGTTGATCACGCCCGCGATCGCATCGGAACCATACTGGGCCGAGGCACCGTCGCGCAACACCTCGATGCGCTTGATGGCAGACACGGGAATCTGCGCCAGGTCGGCCGCCTGCGCGCCGCGCGCGCCGAGCAGGGCACTGCGGTGGAAACGCTTGCCGTTGACCAGCACCAGGGTCTGGTCCGGCGACAGGCCGCGCAAGGTTGCAGGACGCACGAAGACTTGCCCATCGGCCATCGGCAAGCGCTGTACCACGTACGACGGTACGAGTTGCGCCAGCACATCGTTCAAGTCCGACGACTCGACGGCGCCGATATCTTCGCGGTTGAACACGTCGACGGGCGCCATGGTGTCGAACTGCGTGCGGTTGCTGCCGCGCGTGCCCGTGACGATCACGGCTTGCGGCGCCTCAAGGGCATTGCCGGCGGACGCGGAAACGGCGGGCGCATCGCCATCGGCATGCGCCTGGCTGGCGAAGACGGCGTTCATGGCACACAACAGGGCCACCGCGCGGGCGATGCGGGTACGGGAGTAGGTCATGGAAAGAGTCACTATGCAGGATTGGATCAACAACGACGCGTGATGGGCAAGATTCGCATCTTGCATGAAATATCACGAAGTTCGGCCTACTTACATTAAAAGCATCTAATTTGCGCAAATAACGTCAGATGGCGCCATCATACGAAGCGAATATTTCACCCGTATGACGCCAGGATCACGGAGCAGAAAGCACGCGGACAAGAAAAAAGGCGCCCACGGCGCCTTGTTGCGGAAGGAGGAGCTGGCAGCGCTCAGCCGCCGGCCACCACCATGCTCTCGATGAGGATGGAACCGGTCTGCTTGGTGCCGCGGCGCAACACGTCGGCGCCGACGGCGACGATATTGCGCAGCATGTCCTTCATGTTGCCGGCAATGGTGATTTCTTCCACCGGGTATTGAATCACGCCATTTTCCACCCAGAAGCCGGAGGCGCCGCGCGAATAGTCGCCCGTCACATAATTGGTTCCTTGTCCCATCAGTTCCGTCACCAGCAAGCCCGTGCCCAGCTTTTTCAGCATGGCGACGAAATCGTCGGTGGCGGCCGTGCGGGACGACGTCAGGTAGAGATTGTGCGAACCGCCCGCGTTGCCCGTCGTCTGCATGCCCAGCTTGCGGGCCGTATAGGTCGACAGGAAATACCCTTGCACCACGCCATCCTTGACGACGTCGCGGCTGACGGTCTTCACGCCCTCCTCATCGAACGGCGCCGAACCGACGCCGCCGATCACGTGCGGATCTTCGAAGATCTGCAGGTGATCGGGCAGCACCTGCGTGCCCAGGGAATCGAGCAGGAAAGTGGACTTGCGGTACAGCGCGCCGCCCGAGGTCGCTTGCACATAGGTACCCAGCAAGCCGGCCGCCAACGGCGCCTCGAACAGCACGGGACAGGTGCGCGTGCCCAGCTTGCGCGCATTCAGGCGCGACAGCGCGCGTTCGGCGGCATAGCGGCCGATGGCTTCCGGGCTCGACATTTTCGATGCATCGCGCACGGACGAATACCAGTCGTCGCGCTGCATCTTCGCGCCCTTGCCGGCGATGGGTGCCACGGACAGCGTGTGGCGCGAAAACGGGTAGCCGCCGATGAAGCCGCGCGAATTGGCGGAAACGAAATGCGATTGCTGCACGTGCACGCCGGCGCCTTCGCTGTTCGTGATGCGCGGGTCGACGGCAAACGCGGCCGCTTCGGCCCGCTGGGCCAGCACGACGGCTTCCTCGGCGGAAATGAGCCACGGATAGAACAGTTGCAGGTCGCGGGGCGCCATTTCCAGCAGCTCGGCATCGGCCAGGCCCGCGCAATCGTCCTCGGCCGTGAAGCGGGCGATGTTGTAGGCGGCATCCACGGTGGCGCGCAGGGCCGACGGCGAAAAGTCGGACGTGCTGGCATTGCCGCGCTTCTTGCCGACAAACACGGTCACGCCCATGCCCTTGTCCTTGTTTTGCTCGATCGTCTCGATCTTGCCTTTTCGTACAGAAACAGACAGGCCACCGCCTTCGCTGACTTCGACGGCGGCGTCGGTGCCGCCCGCTTCCCGCGCAAAAGACAACACATCACGGGCAAGTTGCTTCAATTGCTCTTGGCTATGGGTAAATACGGAGTCGTTCATGTGCTGTTTTCTTCGGAAAGCCGCTAAAAAGGTTATCATAGCAGTCGTTTACAGTTTACAGGAGCGGTCCACAAGTCCTCTCCCGCCTTATATATCATGCCAAATCCAAACCGGGGAGCTTGCGGCTTCCAATCGTCCGAATTCGAACAGGAATATGAACGTCCGTCGAAATCGGAACTCAAGCGCCAGATGACCGTCCTGCAAAAGCTGGGCGAAGAACTCGTCAATGAAGCACGCGACCGCGTCAAGCGCGTCCCGATGCCGGAAGACGTACGCGACGCCATCCTCGAATGCCAGTTGATCAAGGATCACGAAGGCCGCCGCCGCCAGCTGCAATACGTGGGCAAGAAGATGCGCACCCTGGATGAGGAAGAAGTTGCCGCCATCCAACGCACCATCGATAGCTGGAAAGGCTTGTCGAAAGCCGACACGGCCGCCATGCACGCGATGGAACGCCGCCGCGACAAGCTCTTGACGGATGACAAAGCCCTGACCGTCTTGCTGTCGGAAAACCCGGAACTGGACGTGCAGCATTTGCGCACCCTGATCCGCAATGCCCGCAAGGAGCAGGCCGAGAACAAGCCGCCAAAAGCCTACCGCGAAATCTTCCAGATCCTGAAACAGATCGCCAAGAAGCAAAACGGCGGCAAGGATGATGCTGACGAAGATGGCGTTGAGCAAGAAGACGACGAATAATCGGCCGTCCGAAACGCAGGGATGGACAAAAAACCGGGATAATCCCGGTTTTATTGTTTTTACGCCACTCCAGACTCTATAGGTGCAAGATGCCCACCACCATCGAAGACGAATTGATTATCGGCCTCGTGTCGATCTCGGACCGCGCCAGCGGCGGCGTGTATGAAGACCAGGGCATCCCTGCCCTGGAAAGTTGGCTCTCGGCCGCCATCCGCACGCCGTTCCGTCTGGAAAAGCGGCTGATTCCGGACGACCGCTCGCAGATTGAAAACACCCTGATCGACATGGTCGACCTGAACCATTGCCACCTGATCCTGACGACGGGCGGCACGGGCCCGGCGCGGCGCGATGTGACGCCGGACGCGACCCTGGCCGTGGGAACCAAGGAAATGCCTGGTTTCGGCGAACAGATGCGCCAGATCAGCCTGCGCTTCGTGCCGACGGCCATTTTGTCGCGCCAGGTGGCCGTGATCCGCGAGACGCCCGAGCGCGCCGCCCTGATCATGAACTTGCCGGGCCAGCCGAAAGCCATCAAGGAAACCCTGGAAGGCTTGAAGGATGTTGATGGAAATCAATTGGTAAACGGCATCTTTGCCGCCGTGCCGTATTGCATCGACCTCATCGGTGGCCCCTACATGGAAACCGACACGGCCATCTGCAAGGCCTTCCGTCCCAAATCAGCGCTGCGTCCGGCGCAACCTTTACCTGAGGAAAATACATGAGCACCTTGCTGGAAACCATAGAACTCGACAGCGCACCGCACCCCACCGTTTCCATCATCTGGATGCACGGCCTGGGCGCCGACGGCAACGACTTCGTGCCCCTGGTGAAAGAACTCGACTTGCGCGGCTGCCCCGCCACCCGCTTCATTTTCCCCAGCGCCGGCACCATGCCCGTCACCATCAACAACGGCTATGTGATGCGCGCCTGGTACGACATCCTCGTCAACGACCTGGTGCGTCGCGAGGATGAAGCCGGCCTGCGCGCCTCGCAGACGCAGATCGAGGCGCTGATCGCGCGCGAAAAGGCACGCGGCATCCCCGCCAGCCGCATCATCCTGGCCGGCTTCTCGCAAGGCTGCGCCATGACCCTGCAGACGGGCTTGCGCCACGCGGAGCCGCTGGCCGGCCTGATGTGCCTGTCCGGCTACCTGCCGCTGGCCGACAAGACGGCTGCCGAACGCACGCCGGCCAGCCTGGAAACACCGATCTTCATGGCGCATGGCACGGACGACCCCGTGGTGCCGCTGGGCCGCGCACAACAGTCGCGCGACTTGCTGACCGGCATGGGTTACAAGGTGGAATGGCATGAATACCGGATGCAGCATTCGCTGTGCCAGGAAGAGATCGACGCCATCGGCGCGTGGCTGAAAAAAGTAGTGGCTTAAGGTCAAACAGGCATGGCGTGCGCCATGCCTTCCAGTATCACGGACGCCGGAGGCTTATTTGCCTGCCGGCGTTTTTTCTTGCCAGATTTTCAGCATGTCGGGCGACGCTTCCGAGCGGATGCCGTTGTCCGTCAATACCGATTCCGTCGCCGCCAGCATCTCCTTGCGCGGCACGACGATGGTTTCGCCGCCGTGCTGGTCGAAGCGTATCGTCAGTAACTCATCGGTCTGGTCGCGCAGCAAGGTCACCAGGTGCGCCAGGCTGCGCACGGGCACGCCATTGATCGATTGCACCACGGCGCCAAAGCGATTGCTGTAGCCCGTCATCAGCTTGTGCGGGAAAAACGGCGCGGCGATCACCACCAGTTCCTCGCGCGCCGCATCGGGCGCATCGCCGCGCCGCGTCACCAGCGGATTGCCATAAAAACTCATGGCGGCCAGCGTCGTCGCATTGCTGCTGGCCGAGGCGAGGAATTCAGCCGTGCCGCGCGAAAAGACGATGGGGCCATAGATGAAATACGAAGGGTAATCGCCCTGCAAGTCGCCGATCAGCATGGGACGCTGCGCCGACACGGGCAGGCTGACCTTCATGACGGCGCCATTGCGCACCAGCGTCAGCGGCACCGCGCCATGGCTCGCCACTTGCTGCACGCGGTACTGGAAGCGCACGCGGCTGTTGGCATTGAGCTTGACCATGCCCTGGTTGTCGATGGCCGAGTCGCCGATGTGCGTGATGACGTCCCACTCTTTCAGCGGATAGCCGGCATCTTTTTTCAGCGGCGACATGACCACCACGCCTTCCACATTCTTGCCCAGTTTGAGCAGGCTGCGCAAGGCGGGATTTTCCAGTGTTTGCGTCACGTCAAACATGGCCGGCTTGCCTTCGCCATCCTTGTCCGTCTTGCCCGCCGCCTGCTCGCGCAGGAACAGTTCGATTTCTTCATTCGGAATGATGTAGCCGATGTTTTGCGCATTTTGCGCGCCCGCAAAGGCCAGGCCGATCATCTTGTCGCCGGCAATCACGGGGCCGCCGCTATTGCCCGGGTTGATGGCCGCATCGATCTGGATGCGCAGGCCGGACGCGGGAAAGCGGTAGGGCACGAACTCGATGCGCGAGACGATGCCCTTGGTGATCGACAGCGAGGTGCCGCCCAGCGGGTAGCCATACGCGAGCACGGCATCGCGCACGTCGGGCAAGACATTGGCGCGCGGCGCCGGCTTGTGGCTGTCGAAAAAACTGTCATCGTCGAGTTTCAGCAAGGCCAGATCCATGCCGCGCGAAATGGCCAGCACGGTGGCCGGTATCTTGTCGCCGGAACCGTTGGCCTGCACCTGCACCTGGCTCGCGTAGCCGACCACATGCGCGTTGGTCAGGATGCGGCGGCCATCGATGACGACGCCGGAGCCCGTCACATCCTGGGGCGCGGCCTTGCTCCAGGGCTTGTACGGGTCGGGCCGGCGCAGGGTGGAAAACACCTTGACGACGGAGTTTTCCAGCGCGGAAGCGCTGGGCGCGGCGCTGGTTTCCGCCGCGACGGCATTGACCATCATCAATGGGCAAAAAGAAAGGGCCAGCGCCAGGCAGGCGCGGCCCATCAGGGTGGAGCACGGACGAGTTTTCATTGAGCTTTTTCGCAATGGAAGGGAAGCAAAATTATATATTGAATAACGGCAATATTATTACAATTTGTCCATCTTCCACAAAAACCGCGCCAATCAGGCCGGCAACGGCGGCACGCCCAATGCCGGCACGGCCGTCTGCGCGCCATTCATGACCATGGCCAACAGGGTGTAGTAGCCATTGATGCCCATCAAGTCGACCACGCCGTGCTCGCCAAACAGGGCCAGCGCGCGCGCATACGTGGCATCGCCGACCCGCTTGTTCTGCTGCAACTCGATGCAGAAGTCATGCACGGCTTGCTCGTCCTCTTTCAGGGCAGGGGGCGCGCGGCGCGCGGCGATGGCGTCCACGGCCGCTTGCGCGATGCCATTCTGCACGGCCAGCGGCGCGTGGATGGCCCACTCGACCTGCTGGTCCCACTGGCGCGCCGTCACGAGGATCGCCAGTTCCGACAGCCGCGTGCCGATGGCGCTGCGGTAGCGCAGGTACTCGCCCATGCGCTGCGCCGTTTCCATCAGCTCGGGGCTGCGGATCAGCGGCACGAAGGGGCCGTACAGGGCACCGCGCGGGCCATCGATGATGGCTTGCGCGGCGGCGCGCTGCTGCCGGTCCAGCTGGTCCGGCGGCAGCGGCGGCAAGCGGTCGATATCGCTACCGGCCATCAGGCGGTCCAGGCGACCACGTCCTGCTGCTGCTCGCCGAGGCCGGCGATGCCGAGGCGCAGGCTGTCGCCTTTTTTCAGGAAGCGCTGCGGCTTGCGGCCCTGGCCCACGCCCGGCGGCGTGCCCGTGGCGATGATGTCGCCCGGTTCCAGGGTCATGAATTGCGACAGGTAGCTGACGATCTGCGCCACCGTGAAGATCATGGTTTGCGTATTGCCGGTCTGCATGCGCTTGCCGTTGACTTCCAGGTACAGGTCCAGGTCCTGCTCGTCGATGACTTCATCGCGCGTCACCAGCCATGGGCCGACGGGACCGAAGGTGTCGCAGCCCTTGCCCTTGTCCCACTGGCCGCCCCGTTCCAGCTGGAACGAGCGCTCGGAAATGTCATTGACGACACAGTAGCCGGCCACATATTTCAGCGCATCGTCTTCGCTCACGTATTGCGCACGCGTGCCGATGACCACGCCCAGCTCGACTTCCCAATCCGTCTTTTTCGAGCCTTTCGGCAACACGACATTGTCGTCCGGGCCATTCAGGCAGCTGATCGCCTTCATGAAGACGATCGGTTCGGCCGGGATCGGCATGCCCGCTTCGGCCGCGTGGTCCGCGTAATTGAGGCCGATGCCGATGAATTTGCCGACCTTGGCCAGCGGCACGCCGAAGCGCGGGTTGCCGCGCACCAGGGGCAGCGTCTTTTCGTCGAGCTTGGCCAGCTTGCGCAGGGCCTTGTCGGACAGTTGCGCGCCGTCAATATCGACGATCACGCCGGACAGGTCGCGCAGTTTGCCTTCTTCATCGATCAGGCCCGGTTTTTCCTTGCCTGGACGTCCATAACGAACGAGTTTCATAGTCTTCCTTGGAGTTAATCATTGCCGCTGTGCAGGCAGCCATTTTACCGGATGGCCCGGCACGCCTGTGGCGGCCGATGAAAAACAGCGCAAGGTGCGGCCATCCACCGTCAGGGCGTGGCCGTGCTCCCGCGCAAGCCGGGCAAGGCGACGCGGGTAAATTGCACGTCGCTGGCGCGGCTTTCCGTCACCGTGAAACCCGTGCAATCGCTGGCGGCCAGGCATTGGAAGCTCACGAGACCGAATGGCCAGGGCCCCACGAAGCTGTTTTTTCCGAATGGCGCCAGGGCGATGTCGCCCCGCGAAAAACCCAGCACGACGCTGCCCTCCTGCGCCGTCACCGTGTACAGCGCATGCAGTTCATCGCTGTAGTATTCCCCCAGCAAGGGCTGCAGCGCGGCATCCGGCAGCCGCGCCGGCGCCATGCGTTTGGCGCGGATGGCGCGCGCGTTGCGCAGCCAGGTGCCGCCACCGATGACGCCCGCCGCGTCCGGCGCATCGAAGCGAAAGCTGGCGTTGCTCAGCTTGACAAAGAATTCACGCTCGCCCGCCGGGTAGAACGGCATCTTGTCGTCACCCGCCGTCCAGCCCAGCAACTGCTCGTCTTCCCTGGCGAAAGTGATGGCCGAACCGTTTTCCAGCGCGTAGGTGCCGAGCAGGGCATCCAGGCGAGCGGGCGCGAGCGGCACCTGCACGCCGTCCGAATAGTCGGGCATAGGCTTGGACAAGGGTTGCAGCTGGCCATCGAGATAAATGTCGGCGATGCGCTGGCCCAGCCGGCTTGCCTGCACGTCGGCGCCATTGCCCATGATGATGACCGTCAGTTGCTGGTCGGGAAAGCGAACCAGATAACTGCGAAAGCCCGCGTCCGCGCCGCTGTGGTCGATGGTTTTCAGGCCGCGGTACGCGCCGATGTCGAGACCGCCGCCATAGCCGGTGGCCTTGCCATCGTTGAAGGTGGCCGACGTCTGCATCCGGGCCAGCAACGCAGGACCGCCGACGCGGGCATCGTTGAAATTATTCGCCCACAGCAGCAGATCGTCCGCGGTCGTGACCAGGCTGGTCGGGCCGACCGTGGAGTACGACAGGGCGATCCGGCTGTAGCCGCCCTGCGGCGCCGGCTGGTAAGACTGCGCGCGGCCCGCGACCAGGGTGGCATATTGCTCGTGGAAAAAAGTGTGCCGCATGCCAAGCGGATCGAAGATGCGCTCCCGCGCAAACGCGGCCAGCGGCTGGCCCGATACCTTGCGCACGATGGCGGCCAGCAGCGTGTAGCCCGTGTTGTTGTACGCGAAGTCGCTGCCCGGCACGAAATTGAGCGCGCGCTGGCGGCGCACCAGGCGCAGCACGTCGTCGTCCGTGATGACGTCGTCCATGCGCCATCCGGCCATCGCCAGCAGATTCCACTGGTCGCGCAAGCCGCTGGTGTGGGTCAGCAGGTGACGGATGCGGATGGTCTGGCCAAAGTCCGGCAGCGCGGGCACATGCTTGCGCACGTCATCGTCGAGCGACAGCTTGCCGTCTTGCGCCAGCAGCAGGATGGCGAACGCCGTGAATTGCTTCGACAGCGAGGCAACGTGGAAGCTGGTCGACGGCGTGATCGGACGGTTCTGCTCGATGTCGGCCATGCCGAAGCTGCCCCGGTAGACGCGCTGGCCATCCTTCACGACCATCACCGCGGCGCCCGGCGTATCGGCCCGGTTCCATTTTGCAAACAGGGCGTCCACCTGCTGCTCCCTGGTGGCGGCCTGCGTGGCCGATGCCGCCGGCGGCTTGCCCCTAACAGGCGGTTGCAGGGCCAGCAAAGGCGAGACGATCGCGAGATAGCAAAGTGCCTTCATGTCTTGAATTTCCCCATGGAAATAGTCGGTAGCGAGGAGTGTATATTATTCAAGTATCAAAAAAGCAAATTTTTTCTCCATGACGAGTCGATGCTGCCAGGCCGGGTTCACCTTGCGACGCTGCCGCCCTCATCGGTCAGGCGCGGCGTTGCCCTGTCCGGATTTTCGCAATGAAGACCTTGCACAGCCTGGCTCGCCGTTCGCCGCTGGCGCCATGCAAGCCGTCCTGCCATGGCGGATGAGAAACAGCGCCAGTCCCGGCAGCTGCAGGGCCGCCAACACGCCAAACGCCACCTGGTAGGCCTGCGGCGGATATTGCTGCTGGCTGTTCAGGGGCCAGCAGCCGAGGATCAGGCCAAAGCCGGCCTGCACCAGGAAGGCACCCGTGAAGATCAGCAGGTTCAGGCAGGTGGCCGCCCTGCCCGTCAAGCTGGCCGGCATGCTTTGCGCGACGATCGCATACTCGAGGCCCGTCACCGTGCCCAGCAGGGTAAACAGCACGGACAGCAAAGGCAGGCTGGGCACGCTATTGCACGCCATGCCCAGTTGCACGGCGATAAACAGGGCGATGCCCGCGGCCGCCAGCCGCATCGGCGTGATGCCGCGCCGCGCCGCCCATTCCGTCAGCATGCCCATGCCGATGGCGCCGAAGATGACGGCCGCCATGCCCAGGTACAGCAGATACGCCACGTTATCGTCGGACAAGCCGCCCACGTCGGCCAGCCAGCGGCCTATCCACAAGCCTTGCACGCCGAAGAACACCGTGTGCGGCAGCAGGATCAGCGCGATGGTGCGGCGGAAAGCCGCGTCGCGGTACACGCTCCAGACACTGACCTTGCCAGCCTTGCCAGCCTTGCTGGCGGCAGCGGCGGGCGCGGGCAGAGCCGGCGACAGCAGGCGGATCAGGCAGCCGATGGCCAGCGCCGCCAGCGCCAGGCCCAGGAAGACGCCGCGCCAGTCCGTGTAGTGCAGCGCCAGCTTGACGGGCATGGTGGCCGTGGCCGCGCCCAGGCCGCCCACGGCGATCAGGTAACCATGCACGGACGGCAGGCGCGCCGGCGCGATGGCGCACGAGATCGCTTTCACGGCCGCCATGAAGCAGCCGCCCAGCCCGGCGCCCATGATGGCGCGCGCCCACATCAGCTCGGCAAAACTGTGGCCCCGGCTGAACAGCCATACGCCCACGGCCGCCAGCGCCAGCAGCCACACTTGGACCGCGCGGGGGCCGTGGCGGTCCAGCGCCATGCCAACCGGCAATTGCACAAGCGCAAACGCCAGGAAGAAGGCGCTGGTCAGCAAGCCCAGCTGTGCTGGCGTCAGGGCGACGGAAGCCAGCAGTTCCGTCATCAGCACGGCATTGACGCCGCGCAGCAGGCAAGACAGGTAATGACCGAGAGCAAATGGCAGGAACACGAGGCAAAACACGGCCACGCCGGAGCGCGATGGCGTGCCCGCGCCATGCATGCTCAGGCGGCCTGCGCCAGGCGGATGATTTTGTGCGGAAACTGCGGCACAGGATCGTTACCATTCGCATCTGTTTCAAAGAAGAATTTTTCCTGGCCGAACGCGGGTTTCAAATGGTCCATCCACGTCGCTTCCGCATCGAACTTCGCATAAAACGGCCGGCGTACCCAGTCGGGATTACGTGCCTGCAAAAATTGCAGGGCAAACAGTTTCTCGCCATTGATGGTGACCACGCCATCGATGACGATCTTGCCGGGAAACGCGCTCATGGACGGTCCCCGCACCGTGCGCGACAGGCCCGATACCATCTGGTAGGCGGCCTGGAAAATCTCGTGCGCCTTGGCTAGCGGCAACTCGAAATAGCCGCGCGGGCCCGTGTCGCGCTCGACAAACATGTAGTACGGAACCGCGCCCAGGCGCGTGCCCGTCTGCCACAGTTCGGCCCAGCTTTTCGGGTCTTCATTGATATGCCGGATCAGCGGCCCCTGCATGCGCAAGGTGGCGCCCGTGGACACGATGCGCTTCACGGCTTGCTGCGCGATGTCCTGGCGCAACTCGACGGCGTGGCTGTAATGGCCCATCACGGCCAGGTTCTTGCCGGCCTTGACGATGCGTTCGAACAGCCGCAGCAAATCATCGGCATCGCGGTCGGACACAAAGCGCTGCGGCCAATACGCCACCGCCTTGGTGCCGATGCGTATGTTCTGGATATGTTCCAGGGCCGGGTCCAGCAGCGGCTCCAGGTAGGCGGCCAGTTGCCGCGTATTCATGATCATCGGATCGCCGCCCGTGATCAGCACGTCCGTCACTTCCGGATGCAGCTTCAGGTAGGCAGCCAGCTCATGCGATTCGCGCGCATCGAATTTCATGTCGTCCATGCCGACGAACTGGGGCCAGCGGAAGCAGAAGGTGCAATACGCATGGCACGTCTGGCCCGCGCTGGGGAAAAACAGCACGGTTTGCGCATATTTATGCTGCAAGCCACGCACGGGTGCATCGTTGACCCGGGGCACGTTATGCGTCATCTGCCCGGCCGGATGCGGATTCATGCCCAGCCGCAAACCATGCACATAGGCATCAATAGCCGCCTTGTCCCGCTGCACCAGCACGAGGTCGCGCAAATGCGCGTACTGCTCGGGCGGCAGCATGTCGCGGTGCGGGAAGACGAGCCGGTAGATGGGATCGTCAGGAATATTGTTCCAGTCGATCAATTGATCGAGCACATATTCATTGGTGCGAAATGGCAACACATGCGACACCACTTGCACGGCTTCGCGCTGCTCTTCCGGCAACCAGGACCACTGCCGTGCTTGCTGGATGGATTGCCGCGTATAGGGCTTGAACTTGGGTGAAAACGGTTCGGTGATGAATGCGGCCACGGTCGGCTCCTTACCAGTAAATAGCGATAACTTCCATGAAATCAGCCCTACGTCAGCCAATTCAACCTGTTTTCACGCCTGCCGCCTGACACCGGCATGCTGTGAAAGTCATCATAATTCTTGCTACCTGGAACCAAATTGCCAAAAATCAACAAGCTTGCCGATAAGCCACCAACTGCCATGCGGCAACACCTTAGTTTGTTCCATCGCAATTTAATGTGGGCCATGGCGACGTAAATTACGACTTGGCAACACATCCCTCGATATCACAAGGAGTCTTCATGAAACGCTTATTCACGGGTAGTCTGCTGTGCCTGGCATTTGCCGGCGCCAGCGTCAGCGCCGCGGTAGAACCGACGGAAAAAGATGCGATCGCCATGGCCGAACGGGGAGCCGCCTTCATGAAGGCGCATGGCAAGGAAGAAATGATGAAGAAAATCACGGCGAAAGACCCCGACTTCGTGCAAGGCTCGCTGTATGTGGACATGCGCGACATCAAGACGGGCATCGTGCTGGCCCACCCGATCAACCCCTCCATCGTGGGCAAGGACTTGACGGATGTGCCCGACGCGAATGGCAAGAAATATCGCCGTGAAATCATCGAGCTGGCGCAAAAGCAAGGCAAGGGCTGGGTCGACTACCAGTACAAGAACCCCACCAGCGGCAAGATCGAGCCGAAGACCACGTATATCCTGCGCGTCAACGATGTGGTGCTGGAAGCGGGCATCTACAAAAAGTAAGACAGCCGCTGCCGTGCGCGGCGGGCGCTCGCCTGCCGCGGCGCCGCTTGCGGTTGGAACAGCCAGGAGTCAAGCATGCTCAATACACTACGCATCGGACCAAAATTATTGCTGGCGCCCGCTCTGGTCTTGCTGCTGCTGATACTCAGCTCCGCCGGCGCCTGGTATGGCATGGTGCGGCAAAATGCCTCGCTGGAAAACATGGTGCAGGTACGCATCACGCATCTGAAAGCCGCTTCCGACGTGGCCGGCGAGGCCAAGCATGTGCATGGCAATATGTACCAGTTGCTGTCGTGGACCAACGGCAGCTTCGCCAAGGCCCGCATTGATGCATTGGAACAGCAGATCAAGGCGCGCCACGCCAGCATCGGCACCCAGCTGGCGACGCTGCGCGCGACGTCCACGGGCACCGAACTGACACTGCTCGATGCGGCCATCACCGCGCTGGCCGGCTACCGCAAGGCGGTGCTGGAAACCATGGAAATGGCGCAGATGGACCAGTCGATCGCCACCAACTCCATGCTCAAGGCGGAAACCCAGTTCGTGCGCTTCAATGCCCAGCTGGCGCAGCTGTCGGCGCTGGAAACGACGCTCAGCAGCCAGGCCCATGCGACGGCCAGCGCGGAATTTCGCAGCCTGGGCTGGAGCCTGCTGCTGACCGTCCTGCTGTCCATCCTCGTTTCCATCGTTGTGACCATGCTGGTGCGGCGCGCCATGCTGGTGGAGATACGCGGCATCGCCGACGCCGTGCAAGACCTGGCCGCCGGCAAGCTGATCGCCGGCGCCCCCAAGCCGGGCAACGACGAGATCGCCGACACCTCGCGCGTGCTGGACCAGACCATCGCCAACCTGAACCAGACCTTGCGCACCATCATGGACGCCGTGCAATCGATCGATACGGCCTCGCGCGAAATTGCCACCGGCAACCTGGACCTGTCGGCCCGCACGGAAATGCAGGCCAGTTCGCTGGAAGAAACGTCGAGCGCCATGGAAACCCTGACGGAAGCCGTCAACGACAATGCCAACAACGCCCAGCTGGCTTGCGACCTGGCGGCGCAAGCGTCGAGCCTGGCCGTGCAAGGGGGCACGGCGATGCAGCAGGCAGTGACGACGATGACGACCATCCGCGCCAATTCGCGCCAGATCGTGGATATTATCGGCGTGATCGATGGGATTTCCTTCCAGACCAACATCCTCGCCCTGAATGCGGCGGTGGAAGCGGCGCGCGCGGGCGAACAGGGCCGCGGCTTTGCCGTCGTCGCATCCGAGGTGCGCACGCTGGCGCACCGCTCGGCGCAGGCCGCCAGGGAAATCAAGACCCTGATCGCCACCTCCGTCACCACGATCGATGGCGGCAGCGTCGCCGTGCAGCAGGCGGGCGAGCGCATGAGCGCCATCGTCGCCTCGGTGCAGCAAGTCAACGAGATCATCCAGCGCGTGAAACAGGCCAGCGCCGAGCAGGCTTCGGGCATCACGGAAGTGAACCAGGCCGTCGCGCAAATGGATGATGTCACGCAGCAAAATGCGGCGCTGGTCGAGCAAGCCGCGGCCGCGGCGGCCAGCCTGCAGGATCAGGCCGTCAAGCTGTCGGCGGCCGTCAGCGTGTTTACCCTCGATCCCGCCACGCCGGCCACACAAGGCACGGCCGAAGACGCCTTCCAGGACCCCGCCAGGACGGCTGGCCAGGAACGGCGTGCACTGCACAGCCCGCTACGCGGCAAGTCCGGGGCCGGTGCGGCCGGCGCCAGGCCCAGGCCGCCACGCCGGCGCGGCGCCTGAATCCGGGCATCCAGCCTAGTCCACGGGCATGCGCATCGGTTTGCTCAGGTAGCGCGAACCGGCCAGGGCAAAGCGCCACGGCGTGTCCATCGCCTTGGAAATGCCGATGCGCGGGCCGGCCAGCACCAGCGCATCCTCCTCGCGCGCCAGCAGCATGAACGGCGGCGCCTCCAGCGCCAGCCGGTTGTGCAGATGCGTGACGCCCAGCGCCTGGCATACCTTGCCCGGCCCCGAACACAGCAGCCGCGCCTCGTCGACGCCGCGCCGCGCGCGCATGGCATCGAGCCCCGCCACGGGTTCGAGCGCGCGTATCAGCACGCCCGCCCCATGGCCCGGCTCGCGGCAGACAAAGTTCAGGCACCAGTGGATGCCATACGAGCGGTACACATAGGCGTGCGCGGGCGGACCGAACATGGCGGCATTACGCTGCGTCAAGCCGCCATACGTGTGCGATGCCGGATCCAGCCGGTCATACGCTTCCGTTTCCACGATGCGCCCGCCCACGCCATCGACGAGCACGGTCACGCCGATCAGCTGGCGCGCCACATGGCAAGAGTCGTCCGCAAAATCGATACCCGCAAGGATGTTTTTCATACAGCAATTGTAGCGCCGCGCATGCCGTCGCACGTATCGCCCAGCCTTGAAAACAAAACCATCTTGATTTTTTAATCATGCAAATGCGGCGCGGCGGCGTCGCAAAACGGCCCGCATCCGCCTCTGGCAAGGAAAAAATGGGGATTTTGTCGACAAAATATTGCAGAGATGAACTATTGCCATGCATAAACAGCGATAATCGTCGGGCACTGCGCCAGACGCTCATGCAGCGGGCAGCGGCAGCGCCACCAGATAACCACCGGGCAAGACAATGATGATGAGAGCGGCAGCGCAAAAGCAGGTAGTGCACGATGATCCGGTTGACGCCTTGATGCGTTCCATCCGTATCCCGCCGCGCCCCAGCCTGCTGGTCGACCTGCAGCGCGAACTGGCCGAAGACGATCCGTCGCCGCGCCGCATCGCGCGCATCATCGCCGACGACGTCGGCATGTCGGGCGCCCTGTTGAAACTGGCCAACTCGCCGTTCTATGGCGCCGCGCGCAAGGCCAAGTCCGTCGAGCAAGGCATCAATTTCCTCGGCATCAACCAGTGCAGCGCCATGATGACGGGCTTGCTGGCGCGCCAGGCGCTGGAAGCGGAAGGCGTGGAACTGACCCACTTCTGGGACGTGTCGGCCAAGCGCGCGCGCGCCGTGGTGTTTGCCTCGCGCAAGCTGCGCATCGCCCCGCCCGACATCGCCCACACGTTCGGCCTGTTCTGCGATATCGGCGTGCCCCTGCTGATGAACCGCTTCCCCGACTACGTCAACACCTATGCGGCGGCGGCGAATGACGCGCACAATTGCTTTACCAGCGTGGAAGATGCGCGCCACCAGACCAACCATGCGGCCATCGGTTGCTTGCTGGCACGTAACTGGGGCCTGTCATCCGATGTGTCCTGGGCCATCCTGCACCACCACGATTACGCGGTGCTGGCCGACCCGTCCACGGATGACGCCATCCGTTCGCTCGTCGCCCTGTCGCTGCTGGCCGAAAAGGGCATTCAGCGCTACCATGGCAACAGCACCTCGCTCGAGTGGGACAAGGGCGGCGAACTTGCTTGCCAGCATCTTGGCTTGTCGCAGGAAGAAGCCGCCGACCTGCTCGACGAACTGCACGAGATGTTCGATACCGACCATTGATGTATCGGGCGGCCGCTGCCGCCTGTATCATGTCACCGGGCGCCAGCCGGCATCGCCGGCGGCGCCCGCTTCCGTTTGCCTGACCGTAGTCCTCTAACCATTTGATCGCCATGCCCAAAAATAAGCGCCCTGTCCCCCGTAAATCCGCCAACACGCCTGAAGACAAGGACGAGTCCGTCACGCGCATGCTGTGCACGATGGCCCTGAACCTGGCGGAACAGGAAGACAGCGAATCGCAGGGCACGGTGCTGGCCGAGCAAGCCGTCGAGTTCGGCCGCATCATCCGCAAGGCCTTGAACCAGAAGAAAGATGAAGTGCTGTACGACGCCATCGAGCGGGCCAAGTACGAAGACGTGGGCGCCTACCAGTACTTGCGCAGCCATATCGAGGAAGCCGCCTCCATCGTGCTGATCCGCCGCGACAATGCGCCGACCATGGAAATCAACGCCTTCGTCGTGCCCCTGCTCGTGCAAAGCACGGGCGGCCTGCGCGAAGCGGACAGCTTCCAGGACCAGGAAGCGTTTGAAGCGCTGGTGAAAAGTTTTCAGCAAGCAGGACTGGAAAGCCCGAAAGCCAAGGTGGTCCTGATGAGCCATGCCTACGACCTCGACGAGATCGACCGCATCACCTACAGCCATTTGCACGAAATGGTGCGCGACGCCTATTCGTCGATGACGGACAAGAAAATCGCGGCCACGCCGGGCCTGGAGCGCAGCATCGTCGGCTGGAGCGAAACGGCCTTCGGCCCGCAGGATACGGCCGTCGAACTGCGCTTCCTGCTGGGCTTTGCCCTGAAGCGCGTGGACGACCCGTTCTATGTGGAGCCGAAGGATGAAGCGGCGCTCGACGCCTGGTTCGACGCCCGCATGGCGCGCTACCAGCAGTGGACGACGGAAGTGGGCGCGCTCGTCAAGCGCTGCCTGGCGCCGGCCGGCGCAGGACTGGAAGCGAGCTTCCTGTACCAGGATCTGTTCCATGGCGGCAAGGAACAAGGCATGAGCGAATATGCGATGCTGCAAATGATGTCGGGCATCAACCATGCGCTGGCGGAAAACGGCGTGGCCGCCGGCGACGTCTCGGTCGTCGTCGGTCCGGCCGACGAGCATGGCGAGATGCTGTTGCGCGTGAATGTCTACACGGCAGGCGGCGACGTGCTGCACAGCGCGGACAAGCCGCTGGACCTGGCCGCCGACCTGCAGGACGAGGTCGACGATATCTGCGACGCGCTGGCCACCATCGGCGTCACCAGCTTGTCCGTGGCGCTGAAGTTCGATGCCCAGGGCCAGCCGCTGGAAGTGCAGGCGTACGCGCCGGCCTAAGTCCTGCCGCCTCCCGGCCGCCGTTTGCTGTCTTGGCAAGCGGCAATTATCAAGATACCATCTCCGCAAGCGTGCGCCAGCCTGGCCCGCATCCGGAGATGCGCATGCCGCAACTGCAGCCACAACTGATCAATATCGCCCTCCACGTGCTGGCCGGCAGCGCCGCCATCGGACTGGGACTGTTCCTGCTGGCAATGGCCAAGGGCACGCCCGCGCACCGCCGCCACGGCCGCCAGTTTGCGTCGCTGACCTTGCTCGTCTGCGCCACGGCCGCCGTCGGCAATGTGCTGTTTGGCTATCGTCCCGTGTTTGCCGTGCTGACCGTGCTGGTGCTGTACCAGCTGCTGAGCGGCTGGCGCGCCATCTACACGCGCGATGCCGGTCCGCAAGCCGTCGATGGCGCGATGACGGCCGCCGCGCTGGCGGCCGGCCTGCTGATCCTGCTGCGCCTGCGGCAGGACGCTTCCGGGCAGCAAGCCATCGTCGTGCTGTCGTCGCTGGGCGGCCTGGCCACCATCGTCGTCTACGACAGCGCGCGCTGGCTGTTTCCCCGCCGCTGGCATGGCGTCCTGTGGCGCTACGAACACATCTACAAACTGCTCGCCTCGCTGTTCGCCATGCTGTCGGCCGCCGCCGGCAACCTGCTGCGCGTGGGCCAGCCGTGGACGCAGCTGGCGCCATCCTTGCTGGGTTTGCTATGCATCGCCTGGTTCTGGCGGCGCCAGTACCGGCAGGAAGCAGCGCGGGCTGGCGCGCGCTGAGCGCCGGCGTGGCCCTATGTGGCCTCGATGCCGCGCAGCATCAGCCAAGCTTGCAATTTCTGCGCATACGCGAGCGTGTAGGCCGGACTGCTGGACGGCAAGCTGACGATGCGGTAGCGCCGCGCCTGCTCGCCCAGCACCTTGATGCCCAGCTTCGCGGCCGTGCCGCCGTTGAAGGCGATGGTGTGCAGCCGCGGCAGGCTGGCCGCCAGGGCCAGCAGGTCATTGTCGTCGCGCTCACGGATATTGCTGTCCAGGCTGCCCGTGCGCTGCGCCTGCGCCACCACGTCCCACAGGCCCACGCCGTGCGCCAGCAAGGCGGCCAGGCGCGCCTCATAGGGCAGGCTCGTCAAGTCCACGCCCAGCACCTCGCCCATCAGCATCCAGAACTTGTTTTGCGGATGCGCATAGTACTGGCCGTGCGCCAGCGATTTTTCGCCGGGCAGGCTGCCCAGCAGCAGCAAGCGCGTATCGGCGTCGACGACGGGATCGAAACAGCGCTTGCGCGTGTCCGGCGAGGCAGCTGCGGGGAGTAGATTCCTGCTCAAAAGTGGCGTCCTGTGCGGTGGAGGTTGCCTATTTTACTGTGGCCACTGCACGGGCACCTGCGTGATGCCCTTGTCATCCCACACCTGCACCAGCGCCGTATGCAATGTGCCCTGCGGCGTGACGCTCCGCCCCACGCCACTGACATGGTAGCCGTAACCGGGTCCATGGCGCTGCGCCACGATGGCGCGCGCCTGCAAGGCCGTATCGCCATGCAAGGCAGCCAGCTTGACGCCGACGCCAACGATGCCGAGAATCAATCCCAGCAGCGCCGGAATGCGCAGGTCGCGCCGCTTGTACCCCTTAGCATCGCAAGCGGCCGCCACGGCAGGCATGCCCAGCTGGCGATACAGATAGCGGATGACCCACAACGACAGCACGACTTCCAGCACCGACCAGAGACGATACGCGGGCGCCAGCTTGAATTGGGCCACCGTCAGGGACCACGGTTGCAGGAACAGGAAATCGAGCGCCAGCACGGTCGGCACCACACAGAAAACCGCCAGCCAGCGCAGCCATCTTGCCGCGCGCAGGCTGCAACGCAACAAGAAGATGCCAAAGATCAGCAACTCGACACCGCCGACAACATAAATCCGGCTATCGGCCAGGACGATTTCCAAGCAAACACTGGCTGTCAACACTACCCACGTGAACAGCAGCACATAGCCTGCCGACTGCAAGTAGGGCCTAGCCGCTGCCGCCAGTGCCGCAGCGGCGGGATCGAGCGGCTTGTCCTGCGGCCGCGCCGCCCACTGGCGCTGCTGTGCCTCCAGGTCATCCTTCTGGCGCTGGGCAATTTCCATTTCAATCCGCTGGCGCCGCGCCGCATCCGTCCCTTCCGGTCCGGCCAACGCTTGCTGCAGGGACGCCATCGAATAGCGCTGGTAATCAGGATGGCTGGCTGGTGATGTCACGACTACCTTTTGAAATGCACGGAAATATTTCCAAATGGCAATAATAACGTGAAATTATCAATCTAACAACTTCCGCTTTTCCCGCCGCGTTCGGCAAGCCGTGTTCCGGTGTAGAATTTCCAGCCAGAACGCCACCATAGAGAGACGCCCATGCGCACCATCGACACCCTGCTGGCCCGGTATGGCGACAGCCACCGCAACCACGTCAATGAATGGGTGCACATCGTGTGTGTGCCGCTGATCGTTTTCAGCCTGCTGGGGCTGCTGTGGAGCGTGCACGCCAGCGTGGCGCTGCTCGGCAGCATTCTCGCCTTATACTACTATTACAAACTGTCGCGTCCGTTTGCTGCAGGCATGCTGCTGATGCTGGCCGCCATGCTGGGCCTGCTGCTCGCCATGCCGCCCATGACCATCCTGCCCCTGTCGCTGGGTGTGTTCGTGCTGGCGTGGATAGGCCAGTTCATCGGTCACCAGATCGAAGGCAGGAAACCGTCGTTCCTCGACGACCTGCGCTTCCTGCTGATCGGTCCGTTGTTCGTGCTGGGCTTCCTGTACCGGCGCCTGCGGCTCACATATTGAGAGGCGCAGGATCGGGGCGCAACACCGGTGCCGAGTAACAGATTATTACCATTCACAACTAGTTATCCTAAGAAAGTATCCTTATGATAAGTAATAAGCATTTTTATGGCCGGTCGACGTAATCGGCTCACCATCTTTGTCCAAGGAGTTTCACATGAAAGCACCAATTATTGCAGTGGCATTGCTGGCCACCCTGGCCGGCTGCGCCGTACAACCGAACTCGGCGAATGTCTACAATGCGCGCCAGGCGCAAAACGAACAATCGGTCCGCATGGGCACGGTTGAATCCGTGCGCCAGGTAACCATCGACAAGGGCGAAACGGGCACGGGCGTGCTGGCTGGCGCGGCGCTGGGCGGCGTGGCCGGCTCGGCGGTCGGGGGCGGCAAGGGCGCCATCGCGGCCAGCATCCTCGGCGCGGTCGCCGGCGGCATGGCTGGCAAGAGCATCGAAGCGAATGCCTCGAACAAGGCCGGCCTGGAAATTACCGTGCGCCTGGACAATGGCGACATGCGCGCCATCGTGCAGGACGCCGACGAGCTGTTCCGCCCGGGCGAGCGCGTGCGCCTGCTGTCCGATGGCCGCAAGACCCGCGTCACGCATTAATCCCCCTGCCGGCGCATGCGTTCAGCCGAATGCGCCGGCGGCGATCAGCAGGGATGAGGGCGCCATGCCCTCGTGCAGCCAGACGGCGATCAAGGTGGTCACGATGACATATGCGAGCACGCTCCATACTTTGATCTGCAGTGAGGCTGGCATGGCGTCTCTCCATAACGATGCAATTGAGAAAATATTTACTTGATAGTAATGTGAATATTTTCATAAATTCAACGTTTTCCAAAAGCACTGCGCTGGCTCAATGCCGGCGTGCACCGCACTATCCATAAAGCAAGCCCGACCGGCACTCGCCATCCCCGCGCGATGCCCGTATACTTGCGCGATGTCCTCTCCTCTCCTGTTCATCATTGCCTGCCTGATCTGGGGCTCCACCTTCTGGGCCATTACCTTGCAGCTGGGCGATGTCGCCCCCGCCGTCTCCGTGGTCTACCGCTTCGGCCTCGCTTCGGCCGCCCTGTTCGCGTGGTGCGCCGTGCGCGGCGACGCCCTGCGCCTGCCCTGGCGCGCGCAAAAATGGATGCTGCTGCAAGGCCTGGCTTCGTTTGCCCTCAGTTATGTCTGCACTTACAGCTCCGAGCAATACCTGGTTTCGGCCCTCGTCAGCGTGCTGTTCGCGCTGATGGTGTTCTGGACGCCGTTGCTCAACCGCATCGTTTTCGGCACGCCCATCACCTGGAGCACGTGTTGCGCAGCCTTCGTCGCCATTGCCGGCATCGTGCTGCTGTTTTACCAGTCGATCGGCGCCGCACTGCAAGACATCGTGGGGGGCGGCAATGGCCATTTCCTGCTCGGCTTCATGCTGGCCCTGGTGGCCACCGTCTCTAGCACCGTGGGCAACGCCCTCGTCATGAAGGTGCGCGAACAGTCGGGCAACGTGATGCTGACCATGGCCTGGACCATGCTGTGGGGCACCTTGATGGTCGCCGTCTGGGCCGTCGCCACGGGCCAGTCGTGGCAGTTGCCCGCGCGCCCCAGTTACTGGATGGGATTGTTTTACCTGGCCATCTTCGGCTCGGTGATCGCCTTCAGCGCGTATTTCACGCTGATCGCCCGCATCGGCACGCAAAAGACCGTGTATATCGGCGTCGTCACGCCCGTCATTTCCGTGCTGCTGTCGGTGCAGTTCGAACACTACCGGCCCGCCGCCATCGAATGGGCGGGCATGGTCCTGTGCCTGTCCAGCGTGGCCTGGGCCCTGACCTCGGGCGCGCGCAAGACCGCTACGGCATCCGCCATTTCCACCACTCCACCCGCAAAGGCAACATGAGCTCCTCCCTGTCCCCCCTCGCCATCCGTCCCGCCCAGGAAGCCGACGTCGCCGCCATCTTCGGCATGATCCACGAACTGGCTGTGTTTGAAAAACTCGAGCACATGATGATCGCCAGGGAATCCATGCTGCGCGACAGCCTGTTCGGCCAGCATCCCGCCTGCGAAGCGCTGGTCGGCACGCAAGATGGTGAAGTGGTGACCTTCGCCCTGTTCTTCCATAATTTTTCCACCTTCCTGTGCCGCAAGGGCTTGTACCTGGAAGACCTGTACGTCAAGCAGTCGGTGCGCGGCAACGGTTATGGCAAGCAGATGCTGGTGGCGCTGGCGCAACTGGCCGTCGAACGCGATTGCGGCCGCTTCGAATGGTCGGTGCTGGACTGGAATGAAAACGCGATCAATTTCTACAAGGGCATGGGCGCCGACGTGATGCCGGACTGGCGCATCTGCCGGGTTGCTGGCGATGCCTTGACGCAATTGTCGGCAGGAACGCCGAAACCGGCCTGATTGGCATTGAAAGCGCAGGCTGCAAAAAAAATCCCCGCGGGCTAGCGGCACCGCGGGGTGAACCCATTGTCAAGTGGGAGGGGGAGAATGCAATCAACGGTTATCAATATAATCGCTGCGGCTTGTCGCGGCGCCGACCTTTACATTTGCTTACCGGGCCTTACATTTGACTTAAATCTCTTAACCAAATGTCGCTCGGATGACACTGATTATTTCCGTGGTTCAATCAATGTGCCATGCAAGCCGATATGTTGTGGCGCAACCCCACTTCCTCCCTGCGATTTTTTATAGATTTGGTACACTGTCAGGCAGGCGATGCAGCCAGCAACCACGGCAAAAATGACCATGCGACACTCCTTGAAAGCACTTCAGGGGGAGACGAATCTGCGGATAACCTGCTACGCAACATTGGCTGGGGTAAGCAGGAAAGATTCAGTGTGGCATCTTCGGCCTTGGGGGCATTGCGTAATGTCAAACGCGCCAATTTGACGGGGTCATGGCGTTTGATGTGACGCAAAGTGGCGGCATTCCGCTCACACAAAATGAACGCATCATTACGCACCCGGGAGCCACATCATGAATGTTTCTGCCAAACCACTCGTCATGAAAATCTACCGCGCCTACCTGCGCTCGCGCCTGGAACGCTACACGCGCGACCTGCAAGCCATCGCCGAACAGCGCGAGAACGACTTCCAGGCCGAACGCATCCTGCACCAGGCGGTCGTCTCGGTGCGCTCGAAACTGCACTCGCTGTAACCGTGATGCCGTCAGCGCTGCCGGCCAGCCACGGCCCAGCGCTCCACCAGCTCGAACAAGCCCTGCGTCAGCAGGGCAAGCACGGCTGCGGGAATCGCACCGGCCAGCAGCATGTCGTTGTCATTCAGGGCCAGGCCGATGGTGATGCGTTCGCCGTAGCCGCCCGCGCCGATGAAGGCGGCAATCGTGGCCGTGCCCACGCTCATCACGGCCGCCGTTTTGATGCCTGCCAGCATGACGGGCAAGGCCAGCGGCAAATCCACGTGCAGCAGGCGGTCGCGCTTGCTCAAGCCCAGCGCCAGCGCCGCCATGCGCAAGCCTTGCGGCACTTGCAGGATGCCCGTGCACGTGTTGCGCACGATGGGCAGCAGCGCGTAGACGAATAGCGCCACCAGCGCCGGCACGGTGCCGATCATGCCCAGCACGGGGATCAAGATCGCCAGCAGCGCCAGCGAGGGCACCGTCTGCAGCACGCCGACGAGCGCCAGCACCGTTTGCCGCAGCGGCGCCGAAAACGCCGCCAGCACGCCCAGCGGAATGCCGATCACGCACGCCAGCGCCACCGACAGCAGGACCAGGGTCACATGCTGGCGCGTCAGGGTCCACAAGTCGTCGCCGATGATATTCGCCAGCAGCCCGCTGCGCACGCCCGCGGCGCTGGCGGCAGCCGGCTTGCCTGCCGCCTTGCCCGACGCCAGCCATTGCCGCGCCACGCCGGCAAAGCTCTTGCCGTCAATTTCCACTTGCGCGTTCATGGCGATCATGTCGCTCTCGCTGATGCGCCCCTGCAGCGCTTGCAGCACCTGCCAGGCGGCGGGAAAGCGCGCCGGCACGTCGAGCCGGTACAGCAGCATGGCGTCGTAGCGGGGGAAATAGTGCTGCGTGTCGGCCAGCACGCGCAAGCCGTACTGGCGTATCTTCGCATCCGTCGAATAGATGTCGATCACGTCCACCTGGCGCTGCGCCAGCGCTTCATAGGCGATGCCGTGATCGAGGCCGCGCGGGCGCTGCGGCAAGCCATAGCGCGCGGCCAGGCCCGGCCAGCCATCGACGCGACCGATGAATTCATGCGACAGGCCGAATTTGAGGCCAGGCTGCTGCGCCAGCTGCGCCAGGCTGGCGATGGATTTTTCATCGCCGCGCACGGCCAACGCGTAGGTATTATTGAATCCCAGCGGCACGGCCACGCCCAGGCCCAGCGGCGCCAGTTCATGCCGCATCTGTTCCAGGTCGATCGGTTTGTCGTGCTTGAGGATTTCGCTGGCGATGGTGCCCATGTATTCGGCATACACGTCGATGCTGCCCGCCTGCAGCGCGGCCAGCACGATGGCCGTGTTGCCCAGGCCCTGGCGGTGCTGCGCCGCGACGTGCGGCGCGGCGCTCTGCCTGACGATCTCGCCGAGGATGTACGATTCCGTGAAGCGCTTCGAGCCCACCTTCAGGGTGCCGGCGTCCATGGCGTGCGCGGGCGCCGCGGCGCCGAAAACAAACATCAACAGCAGGTAGATGCAACGCACGCGGCGCTCCGGACGAATGATCAATCCGCCAAGCTTACCACCGGCATGCGCCAGACACCGCCATGCACCACGCCGGCGCACGGGTTCAGGCCCAGCGCATACGCCAAGTCGGCCGGGCGCGCGATGCGCCACAGGGCGAAATCGGCGCGCTTGCCGACCACCAGGCTGCCCGTTTCCTGCTGCAGGCCCAGCGCGCGCGCCGCGTGGATGGTGCAGCCGGCCAGCGCTTCCTGCGGCGTGAGGCGCCACAGGGTGCAGGCCATGTTCATCGCCAGCAGCAGGGATGTCATGGGCGAGGTGCCCGGGTTGCAATCGGTGGACACGGCCATCGGCACGCCGGCCGCGCGCAGCCCCGCGACGGGCGGTGGCTGCGTCTCGCGCAAAAAGTAATACGCACCGGGCAGCAGCACGGCCACCGTGCCGTGCCGCGCCATGGCGGCGATGCCCTCGTCCGACAAGAATTCCAGGTGGTCGGCCGACAGGCCGCCGTAGCGCGCCACCAGGGCCGCGCCGCCCAGGTCGGACAGCTGCTCCGCATGCAGTTTGACGGGTAGATTCAGGGCGCGCGCCGCCTCGAACACCGTTTCGGTTTGCGCCGGCGTAAAGCCGATGCGCTCGCAAAAGGCGTCGACGGCGTCGACCAGGCCATCGCCGGCGAGCGCCGGCAGCATCTGCCTGCACAGCAGGTCGATATACGCATCGGCCTGGCCCGCATACTCGGGCGGCAGCGCGTGCGCGCCAAGAAACGTGGTACGCACGGTGACTGGCAGAGTCTGCCCGATCCGGCGCGCCACGCGCAGCATCTTCGCCTCGCTGTCCGCAGCCAGGCCATAGCCGGACTTGATCTCCAGCGTGGTCACGCCCTCGGCCAGCAGCGCCAGCACGCGGGGCAGGCTTTGCCGCAGCAATTCCTCGTCGCTGGCCGCGCGCGTGGCGCGCACGGTGGACATGATGCCGCCGCCGGCGCGGCTGATGTCTTCATAGCTGGCGCCGTTCAGGCGCGCCTCGAATTCGTCGCTGCGGTTGCCCGCGTGGACGATGTGCGTATGGCAGTCGATCAGGCCCGGCGTCAGCCAGCAGCCCTGGCCGTCGAACAGGGGCGCGCCGCTGGCCGGCAGTTCGTCGCCGGGGCCGAACCAGGCGATGCGGCCATCCTTGACGGCGATGGCCGCGTCGAGCAGTTCGCCGTAACCCTGCTCCATGGTGGCCAGGTGGACGTTGTGGATGACCAGATCCCAGTCTTGCATCGGTGTTTTCCTCGTTAGATGAACAGGTCGACGCGGAACACGGCCGTGCGCTGCAAGGCGTCGAGCCGCCAGTCCTGCGCATCGTCGGCGTCCAGCAGCAGCGCGTCGTAGCGGGCCAGCGCGAACTGCTGGTCGCTGGCGCGCGCCAGCACGGGTCCCTCGCCGGCGACGAACAGCAAGGTGGCCGCGCTGCGCCGCGCCAGATTGACCGGCGCCGTGATTTTTTCCAGCTGGTGGCGACAGCGGTCGCGCCGCGTCATCACATTGAAATCCGTGGTCGGCCCCTTGACTTGCGCATCGACGGCCGCCTCGCCGGGAAACCACAGCATGGGCTGCGCCGCGCTCAAGGTCACCTTGCGCGCGCCATCGAGCATCAGCTGCACGCTGTCGCCATCGACCAGCATCAGGCTGCGGTCGATGCCGGGAAAGCTGGAAAACGGCCCGCTGGCCGTGATCGTCGCCAGGCTGATGCGCCAGTCGAAATCGTCGAAACCGGCGCCCGCTGGCGAAATGGCGATTTCCGTCGTGCTGCCGCCGCCATTTTTCCACGGCGCGGCGCGCAGGCATTCGTGCGGGATGAAGGTGGCCATCAGAGCGCCCTCAGTTGCGCCAGCGAGCGCTTGTAGGCGGTGGCGATGGCGTCCTGCGCCACGTGGCGCCCGCCGCGCACCTGCCAGCGGCCGCCGCACAGCACGTCGCGCACCAGGTTGTCGTTGCCGCAAAAGAGAAAACTGCCCAGCACATCGTCGATGGCCACGCCGCCCAGGTTGACGTGCGCCTCGTCGAGCACCAGCAGGTCGGCGCGGCAGCCCGGCGCCAGCGCGCCCAGCTTGCGCCCGGCCGCCTGCGCGCCGCCGCGCAAGGCCGCCTGCCACAGGTAGTCGCCCACATGGCGTTCATCCGGCGTGGCGGCGACATTGCGCTGCTGGCGCTGCAGACGCTGGCCATATTCGAGCCAGCGCAATTCCTCCACCGGCGACTGCGACACGTGGCTGTCGCTGCCGACGCCAAATGCCCCGCCGGCGGCGATGAATTCGGCCAGCGGGAACAGGCCATCGCCCAGGTTCGCCTCCGTCGTCGGGCACAGGCCCGCCACGGCGCCGCTGGCGGCCATCTGCGCCACCTCGTCGGGCTGCACATGCGTGGCGTGCACCAGGCACCAGCGCGCGTCGACGTCGACCTGCTCGTACAGGTACTGCACCGGGCGCCGGCCGCTGAAGTCGAGGCTCTGGCGCACTTCGCCCTGCTGCTCGGCGATGTGGATGTGGATGGGACGGCCCGCAGGCAGCGCCGCCGCCACTTCGCGGATCTGTTCCACGCTGGCCGCGCGCAGCGAATGCGGCGCAAAGCCCACTTCCACCTGCCCGCCGCGCAGCGGCGCCAGCGCTTCGATGATGCGCAGGACATCGTCCGCATCCGTGCGGAAGCGCGCCTGCTCCGGTTTCAACGCTTGTTCGCCGAAGCCCGCATGGCTGTACAGCACCGGCAGCATGCTCATGCCGATGCCGCTGATGCGCGCCGCGGCCAGCACGCGCTCGGCCGTCTCGGCGGGACGCGCATACATGGCGCCGCCCGCATCGCGCTGCAGGTAGTGAAATTCGCAGACGGCCGTGTAGCCATGGCGCAGGCATTCGGCGAACAGCTGCGCGGCGATGGTTTCCATCTGCTGCGGCGTGATGTGGCGCGCGAAGCGGTACATCAGCTCGCGCCAGGTCCAGAAGCTGTCCGGCGCCATGCCAGCGCCATCCCCGGCGACTTCCGTCATGCCGCCCAGCGCGCGCTGGAAGGCGTGCGAATGCAGGTTGACCATGCCCGGCAAGACGTATTCCGCCACTTCCGCGCCAGGCGGCAGCGCGGCGTCTTCCGTGACGTGCGTCAAATCGCCGGCCGCATCCCATGCCAGCAGCACGTCGCGGCGCCAGCCCTGCGGCAGCAGCGCGTGGCGCGCGAACAGGCAGCCGTTCAACGCGCCACCCATGCCACGGCCGCTTCCATCATCTGGCGCAGCAGCGGCTGCACCTGCGCGGCCAGGTCGGGCCGGTAGCCGAACGGCGCCGCTTCGTCCATGTACAGGCACTGGCACATCTCCAGCTGGATCGCATGCACGCGGCTTTCCGGCTGGCCGTAATGGCGCGTGATATGCCCGCCCTTGAAGCGCCCGTTCAGCGCCACGGTGAATTGTTCCTGCGCGCGCGCGATATCCACTACGGCGGACGTCAGGCCGCCATCGCAGCTGGCGCCGTCGGCCGTGCCGAAATTCAGGTCGGGCAGCTTGCCCTCGAAAAAGCGCGGCACGCGCGAGGCGATGGAATGGGCGTCCCACAGCACCACGGCGCCGTGCACGCGCAGCAGGCGCTCCAGTTCCGCGCGCAGCTGCCGGTGGTACGGCGCCCAGTAGCGCTGCAAGCGCTGCTGCACGTCCTGTGCGTCGGGTTCGCGGCCCGGCAGGTACAGCGGCTCGCGGTGGAAGGTATCGTTGGGCAGCAAGCCCGTCGTGTCCTGGCCCGGGTACAGATTGGTGTCTTCCTGCGGGCGGTTCAAGTCGATGGTGTAGCGCGACCAGCGCGCCGATAGCACGGATGCATCCATCTCTTGCAAAAAGCCATACAGCTCGCGCAGATGCCAGTCCGTGTCGGCCTTGATCAGCGCCTGCGGCGTCATGCGCGCGGCGATATCGTCGGGAATATCGGTGCCCACGTGGGGCATCGACACCAGCAGCGGGATGCTGCCTTCGTTGAAGCGGAAATCCATGCTTGTCTCCTTGCGCCCGGCTCTCGCCGCATGGCCGGCCGGGCGTCAGTTCATGTCTAGGCGTACAGCGGGGCGAACAGGCTCTTGCACGTGGTGCTCAGCTCACCGCGCAAGACCATCTGCTTGGCCGCCTCGATATCGGGCGCAAAGAAGCGGTCGGCGTCGAAGAATGGCACTTTCTGGCGCAGCTGATGGTGCACGTGCTCGAGGTGCGGCGAGGTTTTCAGCGGGCGGTGGAAATCGATGCCCTGCGCTGCGGCCAGCAACTCGATGCCGACGATGACGGCCGTGTTGTGCGCCATGTCGTCCAGGCGGCGCCCGGCGAACGTGGCCATGCTCACATGGTCTTCCTGGTTGGCCGACGTCGGCAGGCTGTCGACGCTGGCCGGATGCGCGAGCGACTTGTTTTCCGACGCCAGCGCGGCGGCCGTCACGTGGGCGATCATGAAGCCGGAATTGACGCCCGGGTCGCGCACGAGGAAGGGCGGCAGGCCGGACAGCGTGGCATCGATCAGCAGCGCGATGCGGCGCTCGGCCAGCGCGCCGATTTCAGCGATCGCCAGCGCCAGCGTGTCGGCCGCAAAAGCCACCGGCTCCGCATGGAAATTGCCGCCCGAGACGATTTCCGCCTGTCCGTTGGGGCCATCCTGGAAGATCAGCGGGTTGTCGGTGACGGCATTGGCCTCGATCAGCAGGGTGCGGCCGA
The DNA here is from genome assembly GCF_058798675.1 of Janthinobacterium sp. GW822-FHT07H10. NCBI lineage: Bacteria > Pseudomonadati > Pseudomonadota > Betaproteobacteria > Burkholderiales > Oxalobacteraceae > Janthinobacterium > Janthinobacterium sp. GW822-FHT07H10. The sequence goes on along the minus strand of NZ_JBXAKS010000001.1, from coordinate 321,784 downwards.
CATTGCCGATCAGATCCAGGCAGGCGCCCATGACTTGCGGCTGGCAGCGCAGGCTGTACGGATCCTGCACGCGCTCGTCGCCTTCCAGGTGCGAGGCGCGAATCGCGCTGTGCGCCACCAGCTGGCGGTACATCTGCGCCGCCAGGATCTGGCCTGGCTGGCCGCGCACGGCGTGCACGCGCGCGTCGAACGGCGCATCGCTGCCCTTGGCCGCGTCGAGCGACAGCGCGCCCGTGACCATCGCCGCTTCCAGCAGGCGCTCGGCCATGAACAGGCCATGCAGCGCCAGCGCGTTCGACACCTGCGTGCCGTTGATCAGCGCCAGGCCCTCCTTCGCCGCCAGCACCACGGGCGCGATGCCCGCCTGCGCCAGCGCGTCCGGCGCCGGCATCAGTTCGCCGTTGACGCGCACGTCGCCCACGCCCAGCATGGCCAGCGTCATGTGCGACAGCGGCGCCAGGTCGCCCGAGGCGCCGACGGAACCCTTGGCGGGAATGGCCGGCATGATGCCCGCGTTGTACAGGGCGATCAGGGTGTCGACGATCAGCGGGCGCACGCCGGAAAAGCCGCGCGCCAGGCTGCCGATCTTCATCAGCATGATCAGGCGCACGACGGCGTCCGACAGCAGTTCGCCCGTGCCGACCGAGTGCGACAGGATCAGGTTGCGCTGCAATTGCTCGAGCTTTTCATCGGGAATGCGCGTCTTGGCGAGCAGGCCGAAGCCCGTGTTGATGCCGTAGGCCGCATCGCCCTTGGCGACGATGGCCTGCACGGCCGCGGCCGACGCCTCGATGACGGGATAGGCCTCGGCGGCGAGGATCAGTTTGGCGGGCGCGGCCCATACGCCGCGCAGGTCGGCCAGGGTCATCGCGCCCGGCTTCAGGGTCCAACTTTTGGCATGCTGTGTCATAGTCATTCGGATCAAGGTCTCAGGGAATCATGGGAAGAATCAGGCCGTTGCGCTTGGCGCAGGCGGCCGCCGTTTCATAGCCGGCATCGGCGTGGCGCATCACGCCCGAGCCGCTGTCGTTGACCAGCACGCGCGCCAGGCGTTTCGCCGCCGCTTCGCTGCCATCGGCCACGATGACCATGCCCGCATGCTGAGAATACCCCATTCCCACGCCGCCGCCATGGTGCAGCGAGACCCAGGTGGCGCCGCCGGCCGTATTGAGCATGGCGTTGAGCAGCGGCCAGTCGGAGACGGCATCCGTGCCGTCCTTCATGCTTTCCGTCTCGCGGTTCGGGCTGGCCACGGAACCCGTGTCCAGGTGGTCGCGGCCGATGACGATGGGCGCCTTCAGCTCGCCCGTGCGCACCATCTCGTTGAAGGCCAGGCCCGCGATGTGGCGCTCGCCCAGTCCCAGCCAGCAGATACGCGCCGGCAGGCCCTGGAAGGCGATGCGCTCGCGCGCCATGTCCAGCCAGTGGTGCACCTGCCTGTGGTGCGGGAACAGCTCCTTGATCTTCGCATCCGTTTTATAGATGTCTTCCGGATCGCCCGACAAGGCCACCCAGCGGAACGGCCCCCGTCCCTCGCAGAACTGCGGGCGGATGTACGCGGGCACGAAGCCGGGGAAGTCGAAGGCGTTCTGCACACCCTGGTCGAACGCCACCTGGCGGATGTTGTTGCCGTAATCGACAGTGTGCACGCCCATGGCGTGGAAATCGAGCATGGCCTGCACATGGGCGGCGCAGGAATCGGCGGCGGCCACCGTCAGGCGCGCATGGCGCTGCGGGTCCTGCTGCGCCGCCTTCCAGTCCGACACGCTCCAGCCGCGCGGCAGGTAGCCGTTGACCAGGTCGTGCGCGGACGTCTGGTCCGTCACCAGGTCGGGCACCAGCCCACCCTCCTTCGCGCGGCGCACCAGCTCCGGCAGCACTTCGGCCGCGTTGCCCAGCAAGCCGATGGAAATGGCTTCCTTGCGTTCGGTGTGGTACTTGACCAGTTCCAGGGCCTCATCCAGGCTGGCCGCCTGCTTGTCCAGGTAGCGCGTACGCAGGCGGAAGTCGATGCTGCTTTGCTGGCATTCGATATTGAGCGAGACGGCGCCCGCCATGGTGGCGGCCAGCGGCTGCGCGCCGCCCATGCCGCCCAGGCCCGCCGTCAGGATCCAGCGCCCGGCCCAGTCGCCGCCGAAATGCTGGCGGCCCGCCTCGGCGAAGGTTTCATACGTGCCTTGCACGATGCCCTGCGTGCCGATGTAGATCCAGCTGCCGGCCGTCATCTGGCCGTACATGAACAGGCCCTGGCGATCGAGTTCGTTGAAGTGCTCCCAGTTGGCCCATTTCGGCACCAGGTTGGAGTTCGCGATCAGCACGCGCGGCGCGTCCGCGTGGGTCTGGAACACGCCCACCGGCTTGCCGGACTGGATCAGCAGGGTCTGGTCATCTTCCAGCTCGCGCAGCGAGGCGAGGATCTGGTCGAAGCAGGCCCAGTTGCGGGCCGCGCGGCCGATGCCGCCGTAGACGACCAGGTGCTGCGGGTTTTCCGCCACTTCCGGGTCCAGGTTGTTTTGCAACATGCGGTAGGCCGCCTCGGCCTGCCAACTCTTGCAAGCCATCACCGTGCCGCGCGGGGCGCGGACGGTGCGGCTGGCATCAAAGCGTGGATCGGTGTCCATTGTGCTGTTCATGCTGTCTCCTCGTAGGGGGCGAGCGGGCATGCGTGACCCGCTCTGGTGCTCCCAGCATAGGTTGTCTATACAACCAAGTCAACAGATTTTTGCAAGCGTAAACCGCCTATTTTTTCTCGAATACGCGTTTGCCCGCCACCCACGTCTGCAGCACCTGCGTCTTGCCGATGGCACCAGGCGCCACCTTGAACAGGTCCTGGTCGACGACGATGAAGTCGGCCCATTTGCCCCGTTCCAGCGTGCCGATGACTTTCTCCTGGTGCGCCGCCCAGGCCGCGTCGAGCGTGAAGCAGCGCAGCGCCTGCGTCACCGTCATCGCCTGCTGCGGATACCAGCCGCCGGCCGGAAAGCCTTCGCTGTTCTGCCGCGTGACGGCCGCGTGGATGCCCTCGAACGGGTTCGGCGACTCGATGGGGAAGTCCGAGCCGCAGGCGATGCGCGACCCCTGCTGGAGGAAGGTGCGCCACGCATACGCGCCCTTGATGCGTTCGTGCCCCACGCGCTGCTCCGCCATGTTCTGGTCCGAGGTGGCATGCGTCGGCTGCATCGACGGCACGATGCCCAGGCTCTTGAAGCGGGGGATATCGCTCAATTGCACCACCTGCGCATGCTCCATGCGGTGGCGCAGGCCCGCGCTGCGGTATTGCCCGATCAGGGCCTGGTAGCCGTCGAGGATTTGATGGTTGCCCGCGTCGCCGATGGCGTGCACGTTCACCTGGTAGCCGGCGCGCATGGCCTTTTCCATCTTCGCGCGCATGGCGGCATCCGGGTAGAACAGCAGGCCACGGGTAGACGGATCGTCGCTGTACGGCGCCAGCAGGGCCGCGCCGCGGCTGCCCAGGGCGCCGTCGGACAGCAGCTTGACGGCGCGCAAGGCGTACATATCGCGCGCGTAGCTGTTCAGCGGACCGTTTTTCGCCAGCGCGTCGAAGTCGTCCGTCGTGTCGGCAATCATGCCGTACACGCGCACCGTCAGCTTGCCCTGATCCGCATAGTCGCGGAACAGCCGGTCCTGCATCCGGCCGATGCCCGCGTCGTGCACGCTGGTCAGGCCCACCTGCGACAGCTGCGCCAGCGCGCCATCGAGGGCGGCGCGGTTTTCCACGTCGCCTGGCCTGGGCAGCACGGCATCCATCAAGTCCATGGCGTTATCGACCAGCACACCCGTGGCATGCCCGTCCGCGTCGCGCTCGATCTTGCCGCCGGCCGGGTCGGGCGTATCGCGCGTGATGCCGGCCAGCGCCAGCGCGCGGCTGTTGGCCCAGCCCGCGTGGCCGTCGACCCGGCGCAGCCACACGGGGCGCGCGCTTTCCGCCGCATCGAGTTCCGCTGCCGTGGGAAAGCGCCCCAGCTTCCAGATTTCCTGGTTCCAGCCATTGCCGACGACCCAGCCGCGCTCCGGATGCGCGCGCGCGAAGTCGCCCACGGCCTGCACGGCGGCCGGCAGCGACGGGGAACCGTACAGCATCACGCCGCTGGCGATCGTGCCCAGGCCGAAGACGTGGCCGTGCGCGTCGATCAGGCCCGGCAGCACCGTCTTGCCCTGCACGTCGACATGCGTGGCGCCCTTGGCCGCCTTGCGTTTCACATCGGCCGCGCTGCCGACGGCAAGCAGCTTGCCCGCGTCGTCAAACGCCAGCGCCGTGAAACGGATCACCTTGCCGTTTGCGTCGAGCGTGTAGCCATTGGCATTGTCGATCACCGTGTCGGCGTGGGCCTGGCCCAGGGCGCCCAGGCAGGCGAGTACGGTCAGGGTGCGGCGCAAGTGCGGGTTCGGCATGTCCATCTCCAGGTCTTTGAGTCATTCACAAAAAGACGAGTGTATAGAAATTGGCAAAATGGTCAATCAGGCAGCGTGCGGGTTTCCTGCCGCGGGCCGCAGCATCAGCCAGTAATCGCGCCCCGTGACGGCTTCCGCATGGCGTGCCGCCACGTCGAAACCGAGGCGGCCATAGAATGGCAGGCTGCGTTCGTTGTAGGTCTCCAGGAAACAGGCGGCGCCCGCTGCATCGACGGCCGCCAGGCCAGGCGCCAGCACGGAGGCGCCCAGCCCGCGGCCTTGCGCGTCCGGATGAATGCCGGCGATCGACAAATACCACGCATCGTGCAAGCCATGCGGCGCCAGCGCGTGTTCCATGTTTGCCACGATGGCCGTGAAATGGGCGAAGCCCTGCTCTCCCAGCAGCGCGCGCAAGCCTTGCTCGCGCTGCGCATACGCGGCCTGGCGCACGGCCGCCGGCGCATCCGTCGTCCAGATGGCGGCGCCATGGCCGGCCGCATCAGCCAGGTCGACCCGGCCCGCCTGTTCGCCTTCAAGCAGCGCCAGCGCGAAGTAGGCCGCCAGCATGTCCCGCCGCGCCGCCTCGTCCTCGCCGCACGCCACCGTGACGGCGCGGTAAAACGGGTCGCCGATCAGGGCGGCGGCCAGGCTGCGGGCGGTATTGGAAACTTCGGTGCGGGATGGCTCGGACATGAATACGCTTTCTCTTCGTTGTAACGCCCGGCATCTTAACGCAAGCACCGATCCCTTGCGACCGGCCAATACGTGCAAGACGCCACGGGCCTGCGCCGAGGCTGTCAGGTGGACTGCCCCATGATCAGGCACCGCGTCGCGTGACCTTACTTCGCCCCGTCCTGCGGCTTTTGCGCCGGCGCCCTGAACCACTGCTCCGGCGGCACCACATGCGACTCTTTCGGGTCATCGATGTAGTGCGGCGAGGTGATCTGCACGTCGAATTCGTTGAAGACGTCGATGATGTTCTGGTGCAGCTGGTTCAGCACTTCGGCCCGCTGGCGCGGGACTTCCGCGCTGGCGTAGGCCACCAGGCGATATTGCACATAATAATCTTGCAGGGCCAGCTGCATCACATACGGTTTCGGCGTGGCGGACAGCTCTGTCGTGCGCGAGGCGGCCAGCTCCAGCATGGCGTGCACCTGGCGCCATGGCGTGGCGTAGCCGATGGTGACGGTGGAGTCGAGCACGAAGCCGCCGCCGGGCTGGGCGCGCGAATAGTTCTTCGTCGTCTGCGACATCACCCACGCGTTCGGCAAGGCCACTTCCTCGCCCAGGCCCGTGCGCAAGCGCGTCTCGAACATGCCGACGTCTACCACCGTGCCTTCGCTGTCGCCCACGCGCACATATTCGCCCTTGCGCAAGGCCCGCGTGTACATCAGGATCAGGCCGCTGGCCCCCTGCCCGACGATGCTCGACGCGCCGATCGAGACCATCAGGCCCACCAGCACGGACAGGCCCTGGAAGGCGGCCGTGTGCGAACCGGGCAGGTAGGGGTAGGCCATGGCCAGCGCGAACAGCCAGATCACCACGCTGGCGATGCGGCGCGTGGGCAGGGCCGTGTCCTTGTCGAGCCAGCCGATCTGCAGTTCCCCGCTTTCCACGCGCTTGAACAGCGAAGCGGCCGTGGCGGCGATCAGGCGCGCGATGGCGAAGATCACGCACACCAGCACCAGCCCCGGCAGGGCGCCGATGATGGCATGGAAGACGTCGGCCGCCACGTCGAACAGGTAGCCGCTCAGGCTTTCGCCCCACGAGCGCGTGTAGGGCAGGCGGCCCAGCACGAAGGCGGCCCACAGGTACGTGGCCATCAGGCGCAAGCCCCACAGCACGGCGCTGAGCAGCTGGTAGGCAAAGGCGATGTAATGCTCGGCATCGAGCACGCGCACGTTTTTCAGGCGCACGTCGCGCAGGCGCGAGGCCAGCAGGATGCCGCTGCGGCGCTTGGCCCAGCGGTACAGGCGCGTCAGGCCCATCCACACCAGCCAGAATACGAGGGTGGCGGCCGCGCACACGGCGGCGGCGATGGCCAGGTAGCGCCAGCTGTTCTGCTCCTGGTAATCGAGCACGGCCTTGCTCAACTCCTCGGCCGCCGTTTTCGCCACACTTTCCGTCGTGTCGCCGGCCAGCTGGTTGACGTCGCCAGGCACGACGACAAACAGCTGCACGCCGTCGAGCAGCACCTGCGTGCCTTCGGGAATCATGCGCGTGCTCGTCTTCAAGGGGCCGTTCTTCGCCAGCACGCCGTCGAGGCGGCGCTGCGCGCCCGTGGCCCGCTCTTCCGGCGGATAGCCGGCCAGCGCAGCGCGGAAGACGAATACCTTGCGGTTGGCAAACATCAGCGGCGCCGTCCTGACCGCCACGGCAGGCGCTGGCGCCATGACAGAGGCGGCCTCCGCGACGAGGGATGGCGCAGCCTCCTGCGCATGGGCCGCAGGCAAGAGGAAGATCGTCAATAGGCACAGCAGGCGGAAAAACGCGGACATGGCAGGGTCGGTAAGTGACAGGGAACAGCCATCATGCCATGTAATCCCGGAAACTCAAGCGCCACGCATCCGCTTCAGCCCGCATCGTGGAAAATGATGCCCAGGGTATGGCGCGAGCCCGAACGCAGGCGCGACACGCCGTGCCGCATGTTGACGCGATAATTGCCGCGCGTGCCGCTCACGGGGCGCTGCGCCACGGGAAAGAGCACGGCGTCGCCCTGCGCCAGCGGCACCACCTCGGCGCGCGACTGCATGCGCGGGCGCTGCTCCGTCAGCACGAACTCGCCGCCCGTGAAATCCTCGTGCGGGCGCGACAGCAGCACGGCCAGCTGCAGCGGGAATACGTGTTCGCCATACAGGTCCTGGTGCAGGCAGTTGTAATCGCCTTCGCGATAGCGCAGCAGCAAGGGCGTGGGCCGCGCCTGCCCCGCCGCATGGCAGCGCGCGAGGAAATCCGCATGCGCCAATGGAAAGCGCGCCTCCAGGCCCAGGCTGGCCTGCCAGCGGTTGGCAATCGGCGCCAGGCGCGGATACAAGCCCATGCGCAGGGCGGCCACCGCATCCGGCAGCGGATAGGCGAAATACTGGTACTCGCCCTGTCCAAACCCATGGCGCTGCATCACCACGCGGCTGCGAAAGCGCGACGCGTCGTCATATAGCGCCGCCAGCGCGGCGCAATCGTCCCCGCTCAGCAAGCCAGGCACGACGGCGTAGCCATATTGATTCAGCTCATCCTCGATGCACTGCCATTCGAGCGCCCTCACCGTTCGCCCTCGCGTTCCAGCAGCGCCTGCTTGCGCTCCACGCCCCAGCGGTAACCGGACAGGGCGCCATCGTTGCGCACCACGCGGTGGCAGGGGATGGCGATGGCCAGCGCATTCGCGGCGCAGGCGCCCGCCACGGCGCGCGCCCCGTTCGGCGCGCCGATGCGGCGGGCCAGTTCGGCATAGCTGACGGTGCTGCCGGCGGGAATCTCGCGCAAGGCTTGCCACACGCGCTGCTGGAAGACGGTGCCGCGCACGTCGAGCGGCAAGTCCAGGCCCAGGCCCGGCGCCTCGACCAGGCCGACGACGCGCGCCACCGTCTGCTCGTACTCGGGCTCGGCGCCGCGCAGCTCGGCGCGGGGAAAGCGGTCCTGCAAGTCGCGCAGCAGCACTTCCGGGTCGTCGTCGATGAGGATGGCGCAAATGCCCTTGTCCGTGCTGGCCACGAGGATGGCCCCCAGCGAGCAGGCGCCGATGGCAAAGCGGATCACGGCGCCGCTGCCGCCGTCGCGGAAGGCGCCCGGCGTCATGCCCAGCAAGCCCGGCGTGGCGGCATAGAAGCGCCCGCTGGAATTGAAGCCGGCCGCATATAAAGTGTCCGTGACGTTCGCGGCGCCCTGCAAGCCGGCCTTGAGCCGCTCGCCGCGCCGCGCCGCCGCATACGCTTTCGGCGTGATGCCCGTGTGCGCCTTGAAGACGCGGTGAAAATGAAAGCGGCTCATGCCGGCGGCCCTGGCAAGGCTGTCCAGGTCGGGCAAGTCGTCGCTGGCGTCGATCAGGCGGCAGATGTCGGCCACGACGGCCGCCTGGCGCTGGGCCAGCGGCGGCTGGTCGGGCTTGCAGCGCAGGCAGGGGCGAAAGCCGGCCGCTTCCGCCGCGGCACAGCTGGCGTGGAAAGCCACGTTGCGGCGCAAGGCGGGGCGCGCCGCGCAAGAGGGCCGGCAATACACGCCCGTCGTGCGCACCGAATAATAAAAGACGCCGTCGGCGTCAGGCGCGCGCCGCTGCACGCCGTCCCAGCGTTCGTCGTCGGTCAGATAAGCGTGTTCCATGGCGGACTCCCTGCAAATAGATAGTAAGTAGCCAGCATAGCCAGCGCCGCCGGACGCCACACTCCGGCGCTTGCTTTTGAATTCAAAAAAAGGCTGGCGGCGCCTGCCTTGCTCGGTGCTAAAATCGTTCATCGCGCCTCCGCCCGGAGGCGCGCCCAGCCCGCGCTTCGGAGAAACCGCATTGGACGATCACATTACACAAGAAAATACGCCCATTTTCCAGCGCATCAAGGATTTTCTGCTGGCCGGCATCGCCGCCGGGCGCTGGAAGGAAGGTGACGTCATTCCTTCCGAGCAAGCGCTGGTGAAGCAATTCGGCGTTTCGCGCATGACCGTCAACCGCGCCGTGCGCGAACTGACCAGCGAGCAGGTGCTGACGCGGCGCCAGGGATCGGGCACTTATGTGGCGCAGCAAAAATACCAGGCGACCTTGTTGGAAATCAAGAGCATCGCCGATGAAGTGCGCGCGCGCGGGCATATCCACCGCAGCAGCTTGCAGTTGCTGGAACGCACCAAGGCGTCGGATTTGCTGGCCAAGCAATTCGGCATGGTGCCGGAACACCTGCTGTTTCATTCGCTGATCGTGCACTTTGAAAACGGCGTGCCGATCCAGGTGGAAGACCGCTGGGTCAATCCCGACTGCGCGCCCGACTACATGACGCAGGACTTTGCCAGCATCACGCCGAACGAGTACCTGATGGCGGCAGCGCCCCTGCAGGGCGCCACCTACAGCATCGAGGCGCTGTCGGCGCCGCGCGACATCGCCGAAATGCTGGCCATCGACACGAAACAGGCATGCCTGGTGCTGCGCCGCCAGACGCGCTCGGGCGGCAAGATCGCCTCGATCGCCACCATGTGGCATCCGGGCCACCGCTATCAGTTCGCCGGCAGCTTCGCCTGAAGCCACGCCTTGTGATTCAGTAGCATGATTTCACGCAAACTTTCTCACGAATTCTCACCAAATCGCGAATAAATCGGCCATTTCGGGGCAAAAAAATCCCCGTTTTTGCCGTTTCAGAACTTAAATACTCCGAGTAAATATTCGATGCTATAGTTGCCGCCAGAAAGCGCCACAGGCGCGTATTTGCGTGCGCGTCCTGTCGTGCCAGCCCTGTCCAATCACGCCCCAGAAAGGGATGCATTTGTCGTCTTGCAGCCACACGAGTTTCAGCGCACCACGCCGTCGGCGCCTTGCGCTGCGCAGGCTCGCTCGTACGATGCTGGCTGCGGGCATCCCCCTGACCCTGCCCGCCTTGGCGCAGGCGGCCGCGTCCGTCGCCGCGCCTGTGCTGCTGTGGCCGTTTGCCGCGGCCAGCGCCACGGCCCTGGCGGGACTGGCTTGCTGGCAAGCCTGGCGCTGGCGGCAACAGGTGCATCACCTGCGGCTGCCGCCCGACCGCATGGCCGGGCCGCATGCCACGCAAGCCTTGCGCGGCGCGGCCATGACCGGCTGGACGTGGCGGCGCCAGTCCGACCAGCTGCTGTTCGCTCCCCAGTACCAGGATTTGCTCGGCGACAAGAACGCCAGGCTCGCGCACACGCTGGCCGATTGGCTTGCCGAAGTGCACCGCGATGACCGCGCACGCCTGAGCCAGATATTTCACCAGCATATAGACGGCCAGGCGCCTGGCAGCTTCAGCTGCGAATTTCGCCTGCGCCACAGCGATGGCCACTGGCGCTGGCTGCTGGCGCGCGGCGCCGTCCTGACGCGCGCCTCCGATGGCGCCGCCACCCAGGCCAGCGGCATCGTCTGCGACATCAGCGAGCGCAAGGCGGACGAGGAATCGCGCATGCGCTGCATGCTCGAAGCGGCACCCGAAGCGATGCTGGTGGCCGATATCGACGGCAAGGTGCACTACGCCAACCAGATCGGCGCGCGCTGCTTCGGCTACCCGCTGGCCGAACTGATCGGCATGTCGCTGGAGCAGCTGGTACCGGAAAGCACGGCCAGCCACTCGGCCAGCGACCCGCAAGCACGGCACAGCCTGCCAGGCAGGGTGATGATGGCGCGCCGCCGCGACGGCACGCATTTCCCGGCCAAGGTCAGCCTGTCGCCGCTGCGCATGGCCGGCCAGGTATTTTCCATCGTCTCGCTGCGCGACATGACGCAGCGGCAACGCGCCGAGGAAGCGCTGCACGCCAGTTCGGAGCGCTATCGCCTGATCGTGCAGACGGCGGCCGAAGGCATCTGGATGACGGACGGGGATGGCAAGACCACCTTCGTCAACCCGAAGATGGCGCATATGCTCGGTTACACGGTGCAGGAAATGCTGGGCCGCCCCATGCTCGACTTCATGGACCGCGACAGCCAATTGCTGATGCAGCGCCGCCTGGCCAGCCACGGCAGCCTGGCCAGCCAGCCGGACCAGGTCGACTTCCGCTTCTTCCGCAAGGACCTGTCCAGCCTGTGGGGCCTGCTGTCGAGCACCAGCATCCAGTCCGACAATGGCGAGCCGGGCGGCACCCTGGCCATGATCACCGACATCACGGAACGGCGCCAGGCCTCGATCGCCCTGTCGAATTCCAGCCAGCGCATGGCGTCCGTCTTCGGCGCCGTGACGAATGGCCTGGTGGTGCAGGACAGCCGTGGCCACATACTGGAAAGCAATGCGGCCGCCGCGCGCATGCTGGCGGCCAGTCCGGCCGGCAACAGCCTGTGGCAAGCCATCCGCGAAGATGGTTCCGCCTTCGACCAGCGCAGCCACCCCGTGCACATCACCCTGTCGACGGGCGAAGCCATGCGCGACGTGCTGATGGGCGTGCAGCAAACGGACGGCAGCCTGTCATGGCTGTCCGTGAACACGGAAGCGATCCGCGACGAATACGGCAAGGTCAGCATGGTGGTGGCCAGCCTGACGGACATCACGTATCACAAGCGCAGCGAGAGCGCCTTGCGCGAGCTCAATGAACATCTGGAAGAACGGGTGGCGCAGCGCACGGAGCAGCTCGATCAGGCCAAGCAGGTGGCGGAAGAGGCGAGCCTGGCGAAAGGACAGTTCCTGGCCAACATGAGCCATGAAATCCGCACGCCGATGAATGGCGTGATCGGCATGGCCTACCTGGCGCTGAAGACGGAACTGGAACCGCGCCAGCGCGATTACCTGGAAAAGATCCGCTTTGCCGGAGAACACTTGCTGGGCATCATCGACGACATCCTCGACATTTCGAAGATCGAGGCGGGCAAGCTGGAAATCGAACGCGTCAACTTCAGCTTTGACCACGTGGTGCAGACGCTGATGACGGTGGTGGCGCCGCGCGCGGCCGGCAAGAACCTGGAACTGGTGTTTGAAATCGACCCGCAACTGCCGGCCGTGCTGGTGGGCGACCCCTTGCGCCTGGGGCAAGTACTGATCAACTACGCGAACAATGCCATCAAGTTCAGCGAACAGGGCAGCATCACGGTCAAGGTCCACAAGGTCATCGGCGACGCCAAGCACTGCCTGGTGCGCTTTGAAGTATGCGACCACGGCATCGGCCTGTCGCAGGATGAAATGAGCAAGCTGTTCCAGTCATTCCAGCAGGCCGACACGTCCACCACGCGCGAGTATGGCGGCACGGGCCTGGGCCTGGCCATCTGCAAGCAGCTGGCACAGCTGATGGGCGGCGACGTCGGCGTCGACAGCCGTCCCGGCGCCGGCAGCACCTTCTGGTTCACGGCCAACCTGGGCATTTCCGACCAGGCGGCGCCGGCCATGCTCGACAGCATGGTGCAGACGGCGGCCGCCATGCGCGCCAGCGCCGATGCGGCCCTGGTGATGCGCACACTCAAGCATGCGCGCATCCTGCTGGTGGAAGACAACACCTTCAACCAGCAAGTAGCGCTGGAACTGCTGGAAGAAGCGGGCGCCTCCGTCTGCCTGGCCAACAATGGCGAGGAGGCGCTCGACCTGCTGCGCCAGACGCAGTTCGACTGCGTGCTGATGGACGTGCAGATGCCGCTGATGGACGGCTTGCAGGCGACGCGCCACATCCGCGCCGATCCGCAGCTGGCGCACCTGCGCGTGCTGGCCATGACGGCCACGGCCACCAGCGAAGACCGCGTGCGCTGCCTGGACGCCGGCATGGACGATTTCATTTCCAAACCCATCCAGCCGGCCATGATGTACCAGACCATCGCCAGCTGGCTGCCGGCGCGCGAGACCCCGCCCCCGCCCGCCCGCAGCCGCGCCGCGCCCGCCTTCAAAACCACGCTGGCCGGCGATCCGCAAGTGATCGACCTGTCCATCCTGGCCAAGTTGCTGGGTTACAACCCGGAAAAAGTGCGCAAGTTTGCCTTCAAGTTCCTGCAAACGACGCAGGATGGCTTTGGCGACATCGACGCCGCCCTGGCGCGCGGCGACGTGCACCAGGTGCGCGAACTGGGGCACCGCATCAAATCCTCGGCCCGCACGGTGGGCGCGCTGGGCCTGGCCGAACTGTGCCACAGCCTGGAAACCCTGCCGCCGGGCGAACCGGCCGAGGAAGCCGAACGGGCGCGGCGCATCGTCACGCGCCTGTGGCCCCTGCTGGAACAAATTACCGAACAAATCATGAACAACACCAGCTTTGCCAATGACGACTAGCCACCGCCAACGTCCATTGCAGCCGGGTACCGGCATCGACCACGATGCAGCCTACACACAGAAAGACAGCACATGAACAACGCATCCAAACAACACATCGAGGCCCAGGCTCAGGCAAGCGAGGCGGCGCCGCTGCGCGTGCTGCTGCTCGACGACGACGTCTTCATGCTCGACGTGCTCAGCGACATGCTCGAGCAGCTGGGCGAGTTCGATATCCGCTGCGAATCGCACAGCGAGCTGGCCCTGACCACCCTGCAGCAGCACCAGCCGGACTTGCTGATCTGCGACCTGTCCATGCCCGACATCGACGGCATCGAATTTCTGCGCATGGCGGCCGACAACGGCTTCCGCGGCGGCGTCGTCCTGCTGTCTGGCCTGCATTCGGCCGTGCGCCTGGCGGCGGAGCGCCTGGCCGTGGCGAATGGCCTGCATATATTAGGCACCTTCCGCAAACCGATGGAAAGCGCGGAATTGCAGCTGATGGTGAACTTGCAACTGCAGAAAACGGCCCGCCTGGCCGGCATGCAAGCCTAGTCCTGCCTGCCGGCACGCATGCCGCAAGCCAGCAGGCATGCGGCTTTGCGGACCGGCCACGGCATTCGGGGACGATCTGCCTCAAGTTTTTCTGCAATAATCGCCACGCTTTGAAAAAATGGGTTATTATTTCAGCCATCCCCGCCTGCATACCTCTGGTCGCACCTTCCAAGAACATTGAATTCGTGCCCATTGTCCCCATCTTCTAGTTGCATTCCAGGAAGCATGGATGGCGAACCAGCGTATGGTTAATTCCAGGCATTATTGATCCCACCCTCATTTGAGGAAAATATGAGCGAAAATATCAAACACATTAGCGATGCATCTTTTGAAGCAGACGTCCTGAAATCCGAATTGCCAGTCCTGGTGGACTTCTGGGCAGAGTGGTGCGGTCCCTGCAAGGCCATCGCTCCGATCCTGGAAGAAGTCGCCAAGGAATACGCGGGCCGCATCCTGATCGCCAAGATGGACGTTGACGCCAACCAGGCAGTGCCTGCCAAGTTCGGCATCCGTGGCATCCCGACCCTGATCCTGTTCAAGGATGGCGTGGCAGCGGCACAAAAAGTCGGCGCCATGGCCAAAGGCCAGTTGACCGCTTTCGTCGACAGCAACATTTAATGTATGATAGGCAGCGCTGCGCCCGCAGCGCCGCCTGATTGGATCGTCCGGGAAGCGGCTTTCGTACCATTCGTGCAAAACCTTCCCCAATAATTAATCAAGCCACGCAGTCCCCTCCCCTACCTTTACATCCCGTCTCGGGACACTCAACACATATGCATTTATCCGAACTAAAGGCCCTACACGTATCCGCCCTGCTTGAGATGGCGATCGGTCTTGACATTGACAACGCAGCCCGCTTGCGCAAACAGGAGCTGATGTTCGCTATCCTGAAAAAACGCGCCAAGTCCGGCGAACAGATTTTTGGCGATGGCGCCCTGGAAGTGCTGCCTGACGGCTTCGGCTTCCTGCGCTCGCCTGACGCCAGCTACATGGCGTCCACCGACGACATTTACATCTCCCCTTCGCAAATCCGCCGCTTCAATCTGCACACCGGCGATTCGATCGAGGGCGAGGTACGGACCCCGAAAGATGGCGAACGCTATTTCGCACTGGTCAAAGTAGACAAGGTCAACGGCGAATCGCCGGAAGCCTCGAAACACCGCATCCTGTTTGAAAACCTGACGCCGCTGCACCCGAACGAGCCGCTGCGCCTGGAACGTGAAATGAATGGCCAGGAAAACATCACCGGCCGCATCATCGACCTGATCGCCCCGATCGGCAAAGGCCAGCGCGGCTTGCTGGTGGCGTCGCCGAAATCCGGCAAGTCCGTGATCCTGCAGCATATCGCGCATGCGATCACGGCCAACCACCCCGATATCACGCTGATCGTGCTGCTGATCGACGAACGTCCGGAAGAAGTGACCGAAATGCAACGTTCGGTACGCGGCGAAGTCGTCGCCTCGACCTTCGACGAACCGGCCACGCGCCACGTGCAAGTGGCTGAAATGGTGCTGGAAAAAGCCAAGCGCCTGGTCGAAATGAAAAAAGACGTGGTGATCCTGCTCGATTCGATCACCCGCCTGGCCCGCGCCTACAATACCGTCATCCCTGCCTCGGGCAAGGTGCTGACCGGCGGTGTCGACGCCAACGCGCTGCAACGTCCAAAACGCTTCTTCGGCGCCGCGCGCAATATCGAAGAAGGCGGCTCGCTGACCATCATCGCCACGGCGCTGATCGAAACGGGTTCGCGCATGGATGACGTGATCTTTGAAGAATTCAAGGGTACCGGCAACATGGAAGTGCATCTGGAACGCCGCCTGGCTGAAAAACGTGTCTATCCGGCAATTAACCTGAACAAATCGGGTACCCGTCGCGAAGAACTGCTGATCAAGCCGAACGAGCTGCAAAAAATCTGGATTCTGCGCAAGTTGCTGTACTCGATGGACGAGATCGAGGCGATGGAGTTCATTCTGGACAAGATGAAGGCGACGAAGAACAACGCCGAATTCTTCGACATGATGCGCCGGGGGGGGTAAACCTACTGCGCGTCCCGCTCTACGGCCTGTGTTGCTCGCTGTACCTTCGTACAGCTGCGCTACTCGGCCGTATATCGGGCCTGCTCGCTACGGTTTCCCGCTCCCCCTGTGCCGGATCGTAGTGCAAGCCGCTCATTGAGCGGCTTTTTATTGCCTGCCGTCCGAAAGCGCTATATAATCGACGGTTGCATTATTTTAAACCCTGGCAAGTGATCGGCAATCGGGTCAAGAAGCAAGACGACCGACGAAGTGCTGTTTGGCTACCTACTTAGAGAGAATCCCATGAAAGTCGATACCCATCCAGAATACCGCGAAGTTGTTTTCCACGATCTGTCGTGCGATTTCAAATTCGTTACCCGCTCGACCATCCAAACCCGCGAAAAAATCACCCACGACGGTAAAGAATACCCACTGGTGAAGATCGAGGTTTCGGCTGAATCGCACCCATTCTTCACGGGCAAGCACAAAATCGTCGATACCGCTGGTCGCGTCGAGAAGTTCCGTCAGAAGTTCGGTACCGTTGGTTCGAAAACCGCAGTCGCAGCAGGCTAATTTTTGCCGCTCGGCGGCAAAAAAGGGCAGCTTCGGCTACCAGAGAAAAGGCAGCCTCGGCTGCCTTTTTTGCCTTTGGCCGCTTTACCGGCTTTCCTTCCCGCTTTACTTTATACTGCCACTGCCGCTGACCCGACGCCATTTCTCGCGTCTTACCATTTTTACTGATACCACCATCGATGAAGCCAGTCCGCCTTCCCGCCGCTGCCACACTCGCGCTGCCACGATGGGCCTTGTTTGCGCTTGGCCTGCTCTACATCCTGCCCGGCCTGATCGGCCGCGAACCGTGGAAGAACGATGACGCCGCCAGTTTCGGCATCATGTGGACCATGGCGCATGGCGGCCTGAACGACTGGCTGTGGCCCAACGTCGCCGGCCTGTCGCTGCCCGATGAAGGGCCGCTGGCCTTCTGGCTCGGCGCCATCTTCATCAAGCTGTTTGGCTGGATCGACGGCGACGTGTTCGGCGCGCGCATGTCCACCATCGGCATCTTCGTCGTCAGCACCCTGTCCGTCTGGTACACCGCCTTCAACCTGGGCCGCCGCGGCGACGCCCAGCCGCTGCGCCTGGCCTTCGGCGGCCAGCCCGAGCCGGACGATTTCGGCCGCACCCTGGCCGATGCGGCCGTCCTCATCTACCTGGGCTGCCTGGGCTTGCTGCAGCACAGCCACGACATCACGGCCGAGGCGCTGTATGTTTCCCTGATGGCTTACCTGCTGTACCGCGCCGTGCGCTACGTGGAAGGCCCGTCCGTGCGCAATGCGGCCCTGCTGGGCCTGGCGCTGGGTGGCCTGACCCTGACGCGCGGCTGGATCACGCCGGCGGCGCTGACCATCGCCATGCTGCTGTGCACCGTGTTCCTGCGCCTGCCGCTGCTGCGCAGCGTGCGCCATCTGGCGCTGGCCATGCTCGTTGCCGTGGCGCTGACGCTGGTGTGGCTGCTGCCGGGCGAACTGCTGCAGCCCTATGGCCAGTCGCCGCTGCAAGCGTGGATGGAGTGGAATTGCCGCCAGTTCAGCGCCCCGAGCCTGAAAAGCGTGCAATATTTCTTGCGCGTCGGCATCTGGTTCTTCTGGCCCGCCTGGCCATTCGCCGCCTGGGCCGTGTATGCCTGGCGCCGCCAGCACCACGTGCTGCACATCGTCGTGCCGCTGACCTTTGTCGCCATGCTGGCCATCCTCGGCCTGTGCCATCCCGATCCGGACCCGAGCCAGTTGCTGCCCCTGCTGCCGCCGCTGGCCGTGATGGCCGCGTTCGGCCTGCTGACCATGAAGCGGGGTGCCATCAACGCCATCGACTGGTTCTCCGTGATGGTGCTGACCATCTGCGCCTTCGTGCTGTGGCTGTTCTGGTTCGCCACCCTGACGGGCTGGCCGCCGCGCCTGGCCTACAACGCACTGAAACTGCTGCCTGGATTCAAGCCCGAACTGGAACTGGTGGCCTTCTTTGTCGCCGCCTGCGTCAGCGCAGGCTGGGTGGCGCTCGTGCACTGGCGCATCTCGCGCCAACCGGCCGTGCTGTGGCGCGCCGTCGTGCTGTCGTCCGGCGGCCTGATCCTGATCTGGGTCCTCATCATGACCCTGTTCTTGCCCGAACTGAACTACAGCAAGAGCTACATCAGCGTGGCGCACCAGATTTCCGTCAACGTGCCACCAGGCAGCACCTGCATCAACAGCAATGTCGGCGCAGCGCAACGCGCCACGTTCGCCTACTACGGCCATTTGCCGTTTGCCGGCGTGGAAAAGCAGCAGTGCGACCTGTTCCTGTTGCAAGACAGCATCAAAGTGCCCGATAACCAGGAAAGGCTGCCCGAACACCACGGCGCCGACTGGATCAAGCTGTGGGAAGGACGCCGCCCGACCGACAATGTGGAGCGCTTCCGTCTGTATCAACGCATCAAGTAGGCCAGATGCGGCATGCCGCAACGAAAAAAAACCGGGCCTGGCCCGGTTTTTTTATGCCCTGCAAGCAAATGACGGAAGCGGGAAAAGTGTTGCTTTAAAATATAGTTAATTACATAAATTGAACTAAAATTGTTTTTTAGATTATAATGATGGCCAGCGTGATGGCGGTGTCCTTGCTTTCCCGCCTATCCGTCCAATCTATACTTTGAAAGTCCACATGAAATCGATGTCCTTTGCAGCTCGCTCCCTCCCGCTCATCAGCGCCGCCCTGTTCGCCATGGCGTTCAGCGCATCGGCCCAGGCGACCGTCGTTGACCTCGGCGTCGCGAACGGCTACTCGGCCTTCATCTTTGGCAATATCGGCAATAGCGCAACGAGCGGCTTTACCAGCGTTGGCGGCAGCCTGGCCGCCGGTGGCAACATTTACCTGAACAACTACTCTGTCGGCACGAACAAGAACGCCACCAGCAGCGCGACGACCATCGTCGCCGGCGGCAACCTGAACACGGGTTGGGGCACCATCAACGGTTCGGCCGTGTATGGCGTGAGCAATCCCAACGCCACGTTGACGGCGCCACAATGGTTCCCAACCGGCAACATCAGCAAGGGCAACGCGTCCACGCTGGACTTCGCTGCTGCCAAGCAACAACTGACGACCCTGTCGGGCGACGTGGCCAAGCTGCAATCGACCGGCACCGTGATCTCGCAATACGGCGGCTTCAAGCTGGTGGGCGACATCAACGCCGACGTGAACATCTTCAATATCGATGCAACGAACCTGCACAACCTGACGCTGGACCTGTCGTCGCTGAAAAGCACGGCCAGCATCATCATCAACGGCACGGCCAGCGAAATCATCATGAGCGGCGGCTTCGACAACTTCAGCAACTATGCCGACCGCACGCTGTATAACTTCGCCAACGCCACCAGCACCAGCCTGACCAATGCCGGCGTGACGGGCAGCATCCTGGCACCGAAAAGCACGTTTTCGGGTTCGGGCAGCCTGAACGGCACGCTGATCGCCAATTCGGTCATCGCCGGCAATGGCCATGTGTCGATGAACGGCTCCGGCTTCAACACCGTGAACGTGTCGCCCGTGCCGGAACCAGGCACCTACGCCATGCTGCTGGCCGGCCTGGGCTTGCTCGCCTTCATGCGCCGCCGCACGCCAGCGCGCGCACCGCAGGCCGCGATGGCCTAAGCTTTACACTGCATCACTAAAAAAAACACCGGGCCGCGCGAGCGTCCCGGTGTTTTTTTATGTGCGACAGGAAAGTAACCGCGCCTACGGCCGCCGCGCTTAGTCCGTACCGAGGCCCAGATCCGTCGCCACCTGTTTTCGCAGCAAGTATTTCTGGATCTTGCCCGTCACCGTCATGGGGAATTCCTCGACGAAGCGCACGTAGCGGGGAATCTTGTAGTACGCGATCTGTCCATCGCAGAAGGCGCGGATATCCTCGCTCGTGGCCTGCGTGCCGGGACGCAGGATGATGCAGGCGCACAGCTCCTCGCCATACTTGGCATCGGGCACGCCCACGCATTGCACGTCGAGCACGCTCGGGTGGCGGTACAGGAATTCCTCGACTTCGCGCGGATAGATGTTTTCGCCGCCGCGTATCACCATGTCCTTCGAGCGGCCGACGATGCTGCAAAAGCCGTTCTCATCGATCACGGCCAGGTCGCCCGTGTGCATCCAGCGCGCCGTGTCGATGGCTTCGGCCGTCTTTTCCGCGTCGCCCCAGTAGCCCTGCATGACGGAATAGCCGCGCGTCAGCAACTCCCCTTTCTCGCCGCGCGGCACGATGCGCCCTTCCGCGTCGATGATCTTCACTTCCAGGTGCGGATGCACGCGGCCGATGGACGAGACGCGCATCTCGCGCGGGTCGTCGATGGACGTCTGGAAGCTGACGGGCGACGTTTCCGTCATGCCATACGCGATGGTGATTTCCGCCATGTGCATCAGCTCGATGACCCTCGTCATGACTTCCATCGGGCATGGCGAGCCGGCCATGATGCCGGTGCGCAAGTTCGACAGATCGTATTGCTTGAAATCGGGATGGTCGAGGATGGCGATGAACATGGTCGGCACGCCATGCAGCCCCGTGCAGCGCTCGGCCTGCACCGTTTCGAGCACGGCCTTCGGGTCGAAGCCTTCGCCCGGGTACACCATGGCCGCGCCGTGCGTGACGCAGGCCAGGTTGCCCAGCACCATGCCGAAGCAATGGTACAGGGGCACGGGGATGCACAAGCGGTCCTGTTGCGTCAGGCGCATGGCTTCGCCGATGAAAAAGCCGTTATTCAGGATGTTGTGGTGCGTCAAGGTGGCGCCCTTCGGCGCGCCCGTGGTGCCGGAAGTGAACTGAATGTTGACGGCGTCGTCAAACTGCAAGGTGGCGCTGATGTCTTCCAGGTGCGCCAGGTCGGCCTCGGTGATGCCGTCCATCAAGGCGTCGAAGTTATGCATGCCTGGCGTGGCGGCCGCGCCCAGGCGGATGACGTGGCGCAATTGCGGCAGGCGCGGCGACTGCAGGGCGCCGGCACGCGTACGGGCGATTTCCGGCACCACGTCCTGCACGATGGCAAGGTAGTCGCTGGACTTGAAGCTGGGCGACAGGATCAGCGCGCTGCACTGCACCTTGTCGAGCACGTATTCGAGTTCCGAACGCCGGTAGGCGGGATTGATATTGACCATGATCAAACCGGCCTTTGCCGTGGCGAACTGGGTCAGCACCCATTCCGCGCAGTTTTGCGACCAGATGCCGATGCGCTCGCCCGGCTGCAAGCCCAGCTTCAGCAAGCCGGCGGCCAGCCGGTGCACGCGCTGCTGGAATTCGGCGTACGTCCAGCGCACGTTCTGGTGCGCCACGATGAGGGCGTCGTGCTGGCCGTAGCGGGCCGCGATGCCGTCCAGGTAGGCGCCGATGGTTTCCCCGATCAACGGCGTCTCGTGGGCGCCGTGTACATAACTCATTGCTTGCATACCGTCTCCAGGCTGGTGGCGCGACGCGCTCTTGTTATGGTGATAGACATCGATAGCAAAAATTATAGCCGCATACGCACCCGTCCTGTGCCGGCTTGCTGTAATGTGCAGGCCGGTGCCCCACTACCGGGGGCACGCTACACACACGACAGGCATGGACAGCACAGCACCCCCTCCCGAACAGGGCTTTATCCTCACCCGCCACTGGCGCGACACGCGCGCCGGCACGGAGGTCGATCTGTGGCTGGCAACGGATGCCGGGCCCCGCCACGTGCGCCTGCCCGTGCAGACGGCCGTCGCCTTTATCCCCATGGAACAGCGCGCGCAAGCGGAATTGCTGCTGCGCGGCGAACGCCATGTGGAGCTGCGGCCCCTGTCCCTGTCCGACTTCCATCACCGTCCCGTGCTGGGCCTGTACTGCAAGCAGTACCGCCACTTGCTGAAGCTGGAAAAACAGCTGCGCGCGCATGGCGTCGACGTCTACGAAGCCGACATCCGCCCTTCCGAGCGCTACCTGATGGAACGCTTCATCACGGCGCCCGTGTCGTTCAGCGGCGACCCGCTGCAGGAAGTGCAGCTGAAACCGGCGCCCGGCTACCGTCCCGCCCTGAAGCTGGTGTCGCTCGACATCGAGACGACGGCCCATGGCGAACTGTATTCGCTGGCCCTGGAAGGCTGCGGCCAGCGCCAGGTCTACATGCTGGGGCCGAAAAACGGCGACGCTCAGGTGCCCGACTTCGACCTCGAATACTGCGACAGCCGCGCACAGATCCTTGAGCGCCTGAACACGTGGATGGAACGACACGACCCGGACGCCATCATCGGCTGGAACCTGGTGCAGTTCGACTTGCGCGTGCTCAGGGAACATGCCGAGCGCTACAACATACCCCTGAAGCTGGGACGCGAGGGCGCCGTCATGGAATGGCGCGAACATGGCGGCAAGCAGGAGCATTACTTTGCCGCCGCCGCGGGCCGGCTGATCATCGACGGCATCGAAGCGTTAAAATCGGCGACGTGGAATTTTTCCTCGTTCAGCCTGGAAAACGTGGCGCAGACGCTCCTGGGCGAAGGCAAGTCCATCGACAATCCCTACCAGCGCATGGCCGAGATCGACCGGCGTTTCCGCGAAGACAAGCCGGCGCTGGCCCGCTACAACCTCAAGGATTGCGAGCTGGTCACGCGCATCTTTGCGAAAACCGAACTGCTGACCTTCTTGCTGGAGCGGGCCAGCGTGACGGGGCTGGCGGCCGACCGCAGCGGCGGCTCCGTGGCCGCCTTCGAACACCTGTACCTGCCGCTGATGCACCGCCAAGGCTATGTGGCGCCCAACCTGGGCGACGTCTCCGGCGACAACAGCCCGGGCGGCTTCGTCATGGATTCGCAGTCGGGCCTGTACGATTCCGTGCTGGTGCTCGACTACAAAAGCCTGTACCCGTCCATCATCCGCACCTTTTTGATCGACCCCGTGGGCCTGGTCGTGGGCACGCGCGGCGATGAGGCGGAAACCGTGCCCGGCTACCGGGGCGCGCAGTTTTCGCGCGTCAAGCACTGCCTGCCCGCCATCGTGGAACAGGTGTGGCAGGGCCGCGAAGTGGCCAAGCGCGAGCGCAACGCGCCGCTGTCGCAAGCGCTGAAAATCATCATGAACGCGTTTTACGGCGTGCTCGGATCGAGCGGCTGCCGCTTCTTCGACCCGCGCCTGGCGTCGTCGATCACCCTGCGCGGCCACGACATCATGCACCGCACGCGCGAGCTGATCACGCAGCAAGGCTACCAGGTCATCTATGGCGACACGGATTCCACCTTCGTGTGGCTGAAAACCGCGCATACGGATGAAGAGGCGGGCAAGATCGGCCGCGCCCTGGTGACGCATGTTAACGCCTGGTGGGACCAGTATCTGCGCGAGGAATTCGGCCTGGAAAATGCGCTGGAACTCGAGTTCGAGACGCATTACCGGCGCTTCCTGATGCCCACTATCCGCGGCTCGGAAGAGGGCAGCAAGAAACGCTACGCGGGCCTGGTGGGCAAGCCGGACGGCAGCGAGCAGATGGTCTACAAGGGACTGGAAACGGTGCGCAGCGACTGGACGCCGCTGGCGCAGCAATTCCAGCAAGCCTTGTACCTGCGCATCTTCCAGCGCGCCGCCTACCAGGACTATGTGCGCGACTACGTGGCGCGCACCGTGCGCGGCGAATTCGACGCTTTATTGGTCTACCGCAAGCGGCTGCGCCGCCCGCTCGACGATTACCAGCGCAACGTGCCGCCCCACGTGCGCGCGGCGCGCACGGCCGACGCCTACAACCTGGCGCAGGGCCGGCCGCTGCAATACCAGAATGGCGGCTGGATCAGCTATGTGATCACGGTGGCAGGGCCGGAACCGCTGGAAACGCAGCGCTCGCCCATCGACTACCACCACTACCTGACGCGCCAGCTGCAGCCGGTGGCCGATGCGATCCTGCCCTTCCTCGGCGACGACTTTTCGCGCCTGGTGTCGGGCCAGCAGGATTTGTTTTAGATCAATTTTGCTGACCAGCACTGCCAAGCTGAGGTAATATCGGCGCCTGCCGGACGTAGTCTGGCCCTGTCCGCGGGCATTGCGCGCGGCGGCAGCGTAAAATACGCCATGGCGAAAGAATAAGAGCTCCACCGCAGAAGAAGATGCCGTTCCAGACGAGAATCGTTCGCAACATGATTTTCCCCACTGAAATGGCGCATAATTTACAACTATGTTGAACCAGCGGGCAGCAGCATCAGCCACCTGCCCTGCTAATTTTTGAATGAATTGACACCATGACCGAGATCACGTCCTTAAGAGACATCCCGCAAAAAAATATCTTCCGCAAGGGCGACACCTTTGTGCTGTTCGGCGAGCTGTTCGGCCGCGGCTATGTAAATGGCTTGCTGGACGAAGCGCGCAAGGCGGGCATGAATATCGTCGGCATGACGGTCGGCCGCCGCGATGAAAACATGGCGCTGCGTCCGCTGAACGCGGAAGAACTGGCGGAAGCCGAAGCCAACCTGGGCGGCCGCATCATCAACGTGCCGCTGATGGCCGGTTTCGACCTCGACGCGCCAGCCGGCGAACCGACGCCGACGGCCCTGCTGGCCGACATGACGCTGAAAAGCTGGCAAGAAGACAAGCTGGACTGGGCACAGATCGAACGCTGCCGCGAAGCCGGCATCGCCCGCTTCAGCGCATCCGTGGCGAAAGCCATGGCCGAGCTGGACAGCCTGATTCCTGACGGCAGCAATGTGTATTTCGCCCACACCATGGCCGGCGGCATTCCGAAGGTCAAAGTCTTCCTGGCCATCGCCAACCGCATCTACAAGGGCCGCGGCGAGCGCTTCATGTCCTCGCGCGCCCTGCTCGACAGCGACCTGGGCAAGCTGATCCTGATGAACTTCGACGAAGTCACGGCCAACACCCTGCAGCACCTGATCGACGGCAGCGCCGCCATCCGCGCCCGCATCGAGCAAACGGGCGGCCAGGTGCGCTACAGCGCCTACGGCTACCACGGCACCGAGATCTTGATCGACGGCAAGTACCAGTGGCAAACGTATAGCAACTACACGCAAGGCCTGGCCAAGATGCGCCTGGAAAACGTGGCCAAGGCCGCGTGGGAAAAAGGCATCAAGGCCACCGTCTTCAACTGCCCGGAAATCCGCACCAACTCGTCCGACATCTTCGTCGGCGTGGAGCTGTCGCTGTTCCCCCTGCTCGACGCGCTGAAAAAAGAAGGCGGCGCGGCCTGGGCCGAAGAACAGTGGAAAATCTGCCAGGGCTTGCTGGAAGACGGCGTCTCGCTGCAAGACTTGCTCGACCGTATCGCCGCCTACAATGGCGACGCCACCAGCGTGCAGTTCCGCAACTTCGCCGCCTGGCCGATGGACAACACGCCGGAGCTGGCCGAAGTCATGATCGGCACCTCGGACGACATCACCAAGCTGCACAAGGACCGCAAGGAACTGATCACTGACCACCTGAGCTCGCTGGTGCTGGAAGGCACGGGCCCGCTGATGTTCCACGCCATGTCGGAACCGCAAGCGCCCGTCATCTGGCTCAACCACGACATCATCGCGCGCCAGCTGAACTCGGTACATAACTGAATCTAGTCCTGCCGCACCGACAACGCCGTCCCGCGCCTGTGCCTCGCACTTGCGCCTGGGGCGGCGTTTATACTTTCATCGGCAGTATCACCATCTGCAAGCCTTCCAGGTGCAGCCTGCGCTGCACGGCCAGCGAAGCCTGGTTGTGCAACACCCGCGTGGTCCAGTTATCGGTGGTGAAAATCAGCTTGCTGGTGAAAAAGATGGAATTGGGAAATTCCTCGTTGATGGCTTCGCACAGTTTCGTGATTTCATCGACGGCGTCCGTGCCGAAGCCCAGGTAGGACGAGGATGCCATGCCGTGGCTGTGGCAAAAGTCGACGAAGAATTCCAGCGTGTCGGCCGCTTCCTGGCGCATCTGCGCCATCGCCCCCTCGCCGCCATACGCGTGCGAATCGACGGTGCGCGCATTGACGAACAAGAAATTCTTGAAATGACCAGGGAACATGCGCTGCACCCACAGCAGCGCGTGCAGGCCGCCGCCGCGCGAGGTGCCGACGATGAACACGGCCGTCTGCGCTTCCGGCTCCGGCTCGAGCGGCACGATGGGGTCCGTGTTCGCGCCGAACGGCTGGTGCGCGAAGACTTCGTCCACTTGCAAAATCGCCTGCTTGGTGCGCCGGTAATGGCGGCGGATGGCGATGCACAGGGCCGCGATGGCGGCGATGATCAGCACCGTGGCCCAACCGCCCTGCATGAAGCGCTCGTACAGCAAGATCACCAGGATGCCGGCGCAGATGATGAAGCCGACCAGCGACAGCAGCAGGCGGCGCAGCCAGTGCGTGCCCGGCACGCGGTTGCGCAGCCAGTACAGGCACAGGCCGAACAGGGAAATGGCGAAGGTCAGGAAGACGGAGATCGAATACAGCACCACCAGCAGGGTCACGCTGCCGCCCGTCCAGAACAGGATGGCCAGCGCCGCCACTCCCATCACGACGATGCCGTTCTGCGTGACGAGGCGCGTCGACAAGTAGCGGAACTTGTGCGGCACCCAGGAATCGGCCGCCATGTTCGACAGCACGGACGGTCCGCCCAGGAAACCCGTGTTGGCGGCGACGAACAGCAGACCCGCCTCGAAGGCCAGCACGATCACCAGCAGCGCCTGGTTGAGCATCTCGCCGCCCAGGCCCATGCTGGCGATGATGGTCTTGAAGGTCGACGCGTTCAGGGTCTCGCCCGGCGTGGGCGTGGCGTTCCACAGCAGGTACAGCAGGATGATGCCGCCCGCCGTGAAGGCCAGCGACAGCGCCATGTAGAGCATGGTGATCTTGCCGGTGCGCACGCGCGGTTCGGCCAGCAGGTTGACGTTGTTCGAGACGGCTTCCAGGCCCGTGTAGGTGCCGCCGCCCTGCGAATAGGCGAGCAGCAGCATGCCGGCCACGCCGGCCCAGCCGATGCTGCCGGCCAGCGCCTTCGTCTCGGCCATGGTCACGGGCAGCAATTCGGGCAAGTGCGAAGCGTGCGCGATGACGCCGTAGACGATCAGCACCAGGTGCGTGATGACGAAGCCGATGAAGATGGGCAGCAGGATCTGGATCGCTTCCTTGAGCCCGCGCAAGTTCATGATGATCAGCAAGCCGATGAAAAACATCTCGGCCCACAATTTGTAGGGCTGGAAGCCCAGCGGCAGGAACGAGGCCAGCGCATCGACGCCCGAGGCGATCGAGATGGCGATCGTCAGCACGTAGTCGAGGATCAGCGCGCAGCCGGAAATGAGGCCCATGTACGGCCCCACCAGCTTGGTGGCCACGCGGTAGCCGCCCCCGCCCGTGGGAAACAGCTCGATCACCTGGTTGTAGGCCAGCGCGATGATGAAGACGGTGGCCGCCGTGGCCAGCGCCAGGTACAGGCCCAGGTGCGCATGCTCGCCCAGCGCGCGGAAGGTTTCCTCGGGGCCATACGCCGACGAGGACAGGCCGTCGGCGCCCAGTCCCACCCACGCCAGGAACGCCACCAGCGCCATCGAATGGCGCGTCTCGACCTTCATCGGGTCGAGCGGCTTGCCGAGGATAATTTCGCGTATCTTCTTGTGTCTCATGCGTCAGGCCGGCCTGCGGCGCCGGCATCGGGCTTGGAATACCGCCGATCATACCCGCAAACAAGCATTGCGGAAGCTTATGCAAAACACACGCCAAGCAAAAAACTTGCCGGATTGTGACAAATCAGTGATAATGCGTCTCGCGTTGCCGGGATGGCGGAATAGGTAGACGCACGGGACTCAAAATCCCGCGCTGGAAACAGCGTGCCGGTTCGATTCCGGCTCCCGGCACCACAGAACATGCGGCTCTCACGATTGAGGGCCGTTTTGTTTTGTTCCGCAATTTAATGCGTGCT
This sequence comes from Janthinobacterium sp. GW822-FHT07H10, assembly GCF_058798675.1. Classification (NCBI taxonomy): domain Bacteria; kingdom Pseudomonadati; phylum Pseudomonadota; class Betaproteobacteria; order Burkholderiales; family Oxalobacteraceae; genus Janthinobacterium; species Janthinobacterium sp. GW822-FHT07H10. The sequence goes on along the minus strand of NZ_JBXAKS010000001.1, from coordinate 294,048 downwards.
CCGCAAAACACTGTCGATAAGCGTTCGGCACCACGCCAGAACCGTCTCCCCGCTTGTACTTGCCATATCCGGCAATACCCTGAACTTGTCAGCGCCCCAGCCGGTGCTCCAGCCCCGCCTTCACGCCCGCCCACTCCGTATCGATGATGCTGAAACGCACGGAATTGCGCTTGCGGCCGTCGGGCATGATGCGTTCGTGGCGCACGATGCCTTCCTGCACGGCGCCCAGGCGCAGGATGGCGGCGCGCGATTTCTCGTTCAGTTCGTCGGTGGTCAATTGCACGCGCACGGCGTGCATGGCATCGAAGGCGTGCGTCAGCAGCAGCAATTTCGCTTCCGTGTTCACGCCCGAGCGCTGCGCCGAGGCAGCCAGCCAGGTGTGGCCGATTTCCATCTTGCGGTTGGCGCGGTCGATCTTCCAGAAGCGCGTGCTGCCGACGATGGCCCCCGTGGCGCGCTGCACGATGACGAAGGGCATGACCGTGCCGGCACGCCGGCCTTCGATGGCCGTGGCGATGTAGCGCGCCATGCTGTCGGGGCCAGGCACCACGGTGACGGTCATGTTCCATAACTCGCCATCGGCGGCCGCCTGCAGCAGCTGTGGCCCGTGTCCGGGCTGCAGCGGCAGCAGCTCGACCAGCTGGCCGCGCAAGGCGATTTCCATCGCTGGATCCATTTTTTTCCTCTTCCTCAATAGCCAAACGGCCGCACGCCAAACAGCACGCCGTGCAGCCAGAATGCCAGCAGCAGCCACAGCGCGACACCGGCGCCGATGGCGACCAGGGTGCCTTTCAGCGTGCCGCCCTCGTATGCGGCGCCGGCCGCGCGGTCGCGCTGCACGGCGGAATACAGGTCGACCGACGACCAGACGAGGAAAGCGCCGAACAGCAGCACATCGGCCAAGGTGCCATTGGCCAGCAGATGGGCGACGGCCCACAGTTGCGTGCCCAGCAGCATGGGGTGGTGCACGAGCGTCTTGATGCGGTTGCGCGGCACGTTCGCCGCCGCCAGCAGTATCAGCGAAAACAGCATCAGCAGGCCGCTGACGTGGCGCAAGCGCATCGGCGGCGTCCATAGCGCCAGCGGCTGCTGGCGCGCCAGGGCGTAGCCCCAGACGATCAGGCCCAGGCCCAGCAGGGCCAGCAGCGAATAGACGCCCTTCCAGCGCCGCTCGCCCAGGCGGGCCAGCTGGGCGCCGCGCCAGCCGTCGGCAACGATGCGCACCGAGTGCAAGCCCAGGAACAACAGCAAACCGAGTATCAGCACAGTCATCGTCTTCTCCCCCAGTCCCTACCTTCTAGCGATCCTAGACGACACCGCGACCGGCGCCGTCCACGCAGATCAACGTTCTTCGCGATAGTAATCGCAACCTTCGAACGTGGTGCGCAGCGCCTGTTGCAGCTGGGCGTAGCGCTCGGGCGTCAAGTTGAAACGCACGTCGATCTGGCCGTCGTCGTCCATCTGCATGGCCGCTTCCGCATCCATCTGCACGGACAGGCGGTTCGGATGCAGGATCACGGCGTGCATGTGGCCATACCACGCGAACTCCTGGCCGCAGTACTCGATATACGGCTCGTCCATGCCCAGCGCCACGTCCTGCTCGTCGTAGTCATCGGCGCGCTGCAGCATCAGGTAGACGGGCTCGCCCTTGCCGGCCGGCGCGGCCAGGGTGGTGATCAGGGCGTCGTCTTCATTGACGACGGACAACTCGGTGGCGGTAAATCCTGCGGACATGGCGTGCTTTCAACAAATGGGTGGATGGCGCCACCATAGCGCAAAAGCGGCGCGGACAGAATACCCGCGACAAATAAAGCGTGCCGCCCCTGGCGGCGATCGCCGCCTATAATTGCCGTTACCACTAATTCCACAGGAGACCGCCTTGAGCGCAGCATCGCCCTACACCACCCGCCTGGCCATTCCCTCGGCCGCCACCTACCAGCACCTGCGCGTTTCCGCCGGCCTGAGCGCGAAGACCGCGGCCGCCGCAGCCAGGGGCTTGCCCAATTCCCTGTTTGCCGTGCAAGTGCTGCATGGGGACGAGGTGGTCGGCATGGGGCGCGTCATCGGCGATGGCGGCTGCTTCTTCCAGGTGGTCGATATCGCCGTGCTGCCGGCCCACCAGGGCAAGGGCCTGGGCAAGCTGATCATGCGCGAAATCCGCCAGTTCATCGACAGCGACGTGCCGGAAAGCGCGTATGTCAGCCTGATCGCCGATGGCCAGGCGCAAGACCTGTACGCGCAGTTCGGCTTCAAGCACACGGCACCCGCCTCCGTCGGCATGGCGCTGAAGCGCTAGGCGCCGATGCCGGTCTGGCTGCTGTGCACACTCGCGCTGGCACTGCTGCTGTCGGCGGGCGCCTGGCGGGCCGAGCGCGCGCTGCAACGGCGCGGGCGCCAGACGCGCTGGCCGTGGCTGGCGGCGATAGCCGCGTCGGTGCTGCTGCCGCTGCCATGGCTGCCCGGCGTGCTGGCGGCCCTGCCGCCGGCACAGTCGCAGCTGAAACTGGGCTGGTTCATGTTATCGGGCGGCATGCTGCTGATGTTGGCGCTGCGCAGCATCTGGCTGCTGTCGCACCAGCGGCGCTGGCAAAAAACCAGCTTGCTGGGCGCGCCCGTCTTCCTCAGCGGCGGCATCGGTCCCTGCGTGGCGGGCCTGCTGCGGCCGCGTATCGTGATGCCCGTCTGGCTGTCGCTGATTCCGCAGCAGCAACAGGCGCTGCTGCTGGCGCATGAGCAATGCCGGCTGGCCGCGCGCGACCCGCAGTGGCTGGCCCTGGCCTACGCCCTGATTATCCTCATGCCGTGGAACCTGCCCCTGTGGTGGCAGTTGCACCGGCTGCGCTTTGCCATCGAAGTCGATTGCGACGCGCGCATGCTGGCGCAGGGCCACGCGCCGCGCGACTATGCCGCCGTCCTGCGCCGGCACGGCCAGTATTATTCGGGCTTGACGGGCGCCTCGCCCATCGTGCTGAACGACCCGCGCGCACTGCGCCGGCGCCGCCACCTGATGGCCAGATTTACCCGGAAGCAGGCGGCGAACTTGCTATAGTAGCGGCAGCGGCGCGCAGTACGCCCGCGCCCCCGGCTTCCCCATCAGAAATCAGAGAGATACCATGCTTTACCTGCTTGCCATCGTGATCGTCATCGCCCTGCTGTACTACGTCTTCAGCGGCCGCACGCCCGTCAAACCGCTGCACAAGCCACTCGTCTCGGTGCGCCAGTACGTGCCGGCGATACCTGCGGGCGCACCGGCGCACCACTGGAGCGATGGCGGCCGCTTTGCCTCGGAAGTGGAAAACGAATCGATGTACCAGCCCGCCATCGCCAAGCTGGCCGGCGAGCACGGCCCCGGCAACGCGGAAGAAAAATGCCTGGCCCTGCTCGTCTGCGACGACGCCAACCCGTTCCAGGACAAGGCCATCGCCGTCTTCATCGATGGCCAGCTGGTCGGCTACCTGTCGCACAACGACGCGCTGCGCCTGCGCCGCAACCTGGGCCGCCAGGACCTGGTGGGCCAGCTGACCTCGTGCGACGCCGTCATCCGCGGCGGCGGACTGTGGAATGGCAAGCGTTTGTCATACGCCGTCTGGCTCGATCTGCAGCCCTACAATTAACGCCTATGCCGCGCGCGCCAGCCTGACGGCGCGCGTGGCGATAAAGCTGGGCAGGTACTTTTCAATTTCAAAGCGCGGGTGGGGATGCATTTCCTCGTGGTAGCCCGCCAGCACGAAGCCCGCCGCCAGCTGGCCGCCGATCTGGCTGTCCAGGCCATGGCCGAAGAGCAGCGCCTCGCCCCTCTCCATGCGCGCCGCCAGCGCGTCCGGCGCCATATCCTCCACGTCCGAATACGGCAGCACGAAACGCGGGCGTATCAAGCCCTGCCGCGCCCATTGCGGGTCGCGGTCGCCGATGAACACGGCCGGATTGAAAAAGCTGCTCAAGAGCACGCCGCCATCGGCCAGCACGCGCGCGCATTCGCGCCACACGGGGGCGATGTCGGGCACATACTGGTTCGACACGGGATGGACGATGACATCGAAACCGGCATCGGCAAAGCAGGCCAGGTCGCGCATGTCGCCCTGCACGGTGGCCAGCTGCAAGCCGTCGCGCTCGGCCACCATGCGGTCTTTCGCCAGTTGCTGGTCAGACAGGTCGAAGACGGTCACGTGCGCCCCGGCGGCGGCCAGCACGGGCGCCTGCTGCCCGCCGGCGCCGGCCAGGCACAGGATGCGCTGACCCCGCACGTCGCCCAGCCAGCCGGCCGGCAGGGGGCCGGGCGTCAGGTGGACTTGCCACTGCCCGGCGCGCGCGGCGGCGATGGTGGTGCTGTCGACGGGCTGCGACCACGGGCTGTTCTGTGCAGCCTGGGCATCCCAGGCTTGCTGATTATGCTGCAAGAAGTTGCTGCTTGAGGGCATCGTCATCCTTTCAGAAAAAACAGGGCGCGAATGTAGCATGACGGCGGCACGCCTGTCGCACTTTGCAGAAAAACCACACAATTCCCAGTTGCAACTTTCCTCCCGACACGGCAATTCCATGGGCACGGCAAGGCGGGTACGCCACTTTCCTGCCGTCGGATGCATTGCACGACAGACAAAATAATTACAATTAAGATATTTGTTTCCGGAAATCTGGTAAGGTAATCCGCATCGGCCACCCGACCACCTGTCGCGGCGACCGGCCCCGAACCTTGCCGTACCTTGATTCCAGCGCCACGACGCTCTACCAGTCTGCCTACGATGATACCTGCCAGCGTCCAACAGCTGTTCCGCCTTCCCGCCGATCCGGCCCTGCTGCACTTCGGCCTGTATGAGCCGGGCCTCGTGCTCCTGTCCGTCGTGATCGCCATTTTCACGTCGTGGATGGCCTTCCAGATGACGGTCTACAGCCGCGCGCAGGCCAGCATCAGCCGCCAGCTGCATCTGCTGTGCCTGCTGGCCGGCAGCCTGGCCCTCGGCTGCGGCGTGTGGGCCATGCATTTCGTCGGCATGCTGGCCTTCGACCTGTGCAGCAGCGTCGACTATGCCCCGGGTTTGACCCTGCTGTCGATCGTGCCCAGCGTGGCGGCCTCGTTCGTGGCCCTGTCCACCATCAGCCGGCGCGCCGTCTCGGCGCCGCTGCTGCTGCGCAGCGGGCTGCTGGTGGGCCTGGGCATCGGCGCCATGCACTACACGGGCATGCACGCCATGCGCGTCGGCCTGTCGCTGCGCTACGAGCCGCTGCTGTTCGCGCTGTCCTTGCTCGTTGCCGTCGTGCTGGCCACGCTGGCCCTGTGGATACGCTTCGGCCTGCGCGGCTGGAGCGCGGCCCTGGGGCCGTCGCAGCGCAACCTGATCAGCGCCTGCGTCATGGGTAGCGCAATTTCCGGCATGCATTACATGGGCATGTATGCGGCCCGCTTCGTCGGCACTATTCCTCCTGGCAACGATGCCGATGCGAACCGTCCCATGCTGGTGGTCTGCGTGACCCTGCTCACCGTCGCCCTGACCATCTTCGTCGCCTCGGCCGTCGGCGTGCTGCGCTACCGCGAACTGTTCCGCCACCTGAACCAGAGCGAAAACTGGACGCGTTCCCTGCTGACGAGCACCGTCGACGGCGTCATCACCATCGACAGGGCGGGCAACATCGTCGACTTCAACGGCGCCGCCGAGCGCATCCTCGGCTGGCGCCAGGCCGATATTCTCGGCCGCCACGTCAGCGTGCTGGTCAGCGATGTGCGCGAGTCCGAGCGGCACGGCTTGCTGCACTACCTGCGCACGGGCGAAGGCGAGGCCGTCCACGCCAGCGAGGAAATCGTGTACCTGCGCAAGGATGGCGCCCCGGTGGCCGTGCAGCGCTCGATGGCCAGCGCGCGCCTGGCCGACCAGGACCTGTATGTGCTGTTCATTACGGACATCAGCGAACGGCGCGCCATGCTGGCCGCCCTGCGCGAAAGCGAACAGCAGTTGCGCTCGCTGGTCGGCAACCTGCCCGGCATCGCGTTCCGCTGCACCACGGCAGAAAACCAGCCCATGCTGTTCATCAGCGACGGCGTGGAAGCCATCACCGGCTATGCGCCGGCCGACTTCCTCGGCGCCACGCCGCGCCGCACCATCACGGGCCTGATCGCCGTCGAAGACCGCGCCTACGTGGTCGACGTCTTCAACCGCAGCGTCGCCAGCGGCGAACCCTACCTGCTCGAATACCGGCTGCAGCACGCGGATGGCCGCCTGCGCTGGCTGTGGGAACGCGGCACCGTCGTACACGATCCGGTAGCGGCCGCGCGCTGGGTCGACGGCGTCATCCTCGACATCAGCGAGCGCCGGCAAATGGAGGAAGACTTGCGCATGGCCAAGGAAAAAGCGGAGCTGGCGGCCGCCACGCGGGCCAGCTTTGTCGCCAACATGAGCCATGAGATCCGCACGCCGATGAATTCCATCCTCGGCTTCACGGACGTGCTGCTGGACTCGCCGCTGACGCCGGAACAGCGGCGCCACCTGGACACGGTGCGCCAGTCCGGGCGCTCGCTGTTGCGCCTGCTCAATGAAGTGCTCGACACGGCCAAGCTGGACAAGGGCGCGGTGGCGCTGGAACTGCGCGACTACAGCCTGCTGGCCCTGGTCGACGAACTCGCTTCCACGTACGGCATCCATGCGCGCGCCAAGGGCTTGCGCATGGAGGTGCAGTACGACCCGCAACTGCCGGCCCTGCTGCATGGCGATGAATTGCGCATGCGGCAAGTGCTGGGCAACCTGCTCGACAACGCCATCAAGTTCACGGCCAGCGGCGCCGTCAGCCTGGCCGCCCGCCGCGACAATGGCCAGCTGCACCTGCTGGTGCAGGACAGCGGCATCGGCATCGCCGCCGAGCGCCGCGACGCCATCTTTGAACCGTTCGTGCAGGCGGACGCCTCGACCACGCGGCGCTATGGCGGCACGGGCCTGGGCACCACCATCAGCAAGCAGCTGGTGACCCTGATGCAGGGCAGCATCTGGGCCGATGCCGCCTTGCCGCACGGCAGTGTATTTCACGTGATGCTGCCGCTGGCACCGGCGCGCCAGCAGGCGCTGCCCGCCAGCGAACGGCGCAGCGTGCACCTGCCGCCGCTGCGCGTGCTGGCCGCCGACGACGTGCCGCAAAACCTGGAACTGCTGTGCTTGCTGTTGCGCAAGCGCGGCCATACGGTGGAAACGGCCAGCGATGGCGAACTGGCCCTGCAGATGACGCAGCAGCACGATTTCGACGTGCTGCTGCTGGACTTGCAAATGCCGCGCATGGATGGCCTGGCCGCCACGCAGGCGATCCGCGCCGCCGCCCTGCGCGACGGCCGCGCGCGCGTGCCCGTGATCGCCATGACGGCCAGCGTGCTGGCCGCGCACCGCAAGGCGGCGCTGGCGGCCGGCATGGACGGTTTCGCCACCAAGCCCGTCGAATGGCAAGCCCTGTCGCATGAAATCGCCCGCGTGCTGGGCCTGGACGCGGACCCGGCCGACGCTGGCGCCGGCCCGGCCGCGCCGGCGGGCCGGCGCGTGCTGCACCATGCGGGCGCCCTGCAGCGCTGGGCCGGCAACGAGAGCGCCTACCGCGGCGCCCTGCTCCGTTTCGCCAGCGAGCATCCGCGCCTGCCGCCGGCGCTGCTGGCCGCCATCGAGGCCGGCGAGCCAGCCCCGATCCTGGCCCTCAGCCACAAACTGCGGGGCGTGGCGGCCAATCTGGGGCTGGAGCAGCTGGCGGCGAGCCTGGCGACGCTGGAACAGCTGTGCGCCACGCCCGGCCCCGCCCCGGCGCAGCAGCGGGATGAAACCGTGGGCGCCCTGCTGACGCAATGGCCGGCGGCCCTGGCCGCCATCGCCAGACTGGCGCCGCCCGCCGCCAAGGCCGAGGCGCTGCACGCCAGCGATATTCCCGCCGTGCGGCAAGCGGCCGGCACGCTGCTGCAAGCCCTGCGGCGCGGCGAACTCGATGACGCGGCGCAAGCCCGCCTGCAGCAAGCCATGGGCGCGCAAGCGGCCAGGCTGGCGCCGCTCGTGCACGCCATCGACGACTTTGACTTTTCCCTGGCACAGTCGCTGTTGCACGACGTGCTGCAATCGTTCGAACGGGAGTCCCCATGAATGTGCCACGCCCGCACAAGCCCCTGCTGCTGGTCGTCGACGACGAAGCGGCCAACCTGCAATTGCTGCGCCAGATCTTGCAGGACGACTACGCGCTGCTGTTCGCCAAGGATGGCGCGCGCGCGCTGGAACTGGCGCGGCAGGAACGCCCGGCCCTGATCCTGCTCGACGTGATGATGCCCGGCATGAGCGGCCACGACGCCTGCCGCCGCCTGAAAGCCGAAGCCCTGACCCGCGCCATCCCCGTCATCTTTGTCACGGCCCTCAACGACATGCGCGACGAACTCAGCGGTTTCGAGGCCGGCGCCGTCGACTACATCACCAAGCCGCTCAGCCCCGCCATCGTGCGCGCCCGCGTGCGCACCCACCTGTCGCTGGTGCGCATCGACGAGCTGAAGGAAACGCGGCTGCAGATCGTCCAGCGCCTGGGCCTGGCCGCCGAATACAAGGACAATGAAACGGGCCTGCACGTGATCCGCATGAGCCATTACGCGCGCCTGCTGGGCGTGGCCGCCGGCATGGACGAGGCGCAGGCGGACGACCTGCTGCACGCGGCGCCCATGCACGACGTCGGCAAGATCGGCATCCCGGACCGCATCCTGCAAAAGCCGGGCAAGCTCGACGCGGACGAATGGGCCATCATGCAGACGCACGCGGGCATCGGCGCCGACATCATCGGCCAGCACGCGCCCGGCGGCATGCTGGCGCTGGCGCACGAGATTGCCCTCAGTCACCATGAAAAATGGGATGGCAGCGGCTATCCGCGCGGTTTGGCGGGAGAGGACATTCCGCTGGCGGGACGCATCGTCGCCGTGGCCGACGTCTTCGACGCGCTGACCTCGGCCCGCCCGTACAAGCGCGCCTGGCCCGTCACGGACGCCGTCGCCTACCTGCAGCAACAGCAGGGCAGCCATTTCGATGCGCACCTGGTCGACCTGTTCGTCGGGCAGTTGCCCGCCATCGACGCCATCCGCCTGCGCTGGGCGGAGAAAGAGGACAAGCACGCGCAGGCGTGAGGAGTGAACTCCCGCCACGTCCGGTGTTGTTGCGTCACACAAGGATGTGTCGAACACGATGGTGTCGACGCCGATGCAGACCACTGGAAGGGCCAGGAGTTCGCTTCCATTATGGCTGGCAAGCGACAATGCAATTTGATGCACATCAAATAGACCGGCATTTCCTGCCAACGCGCTTGTGCATGGTCTGGGCCTGTGCTTTTTTTGACCCACATCAAGCCCGGCACGACAACCGCGCCGCCGATGGCGCCCATGCCGGACTTGCCCGTGCCGCTGGCGCACTGACGTAAAAAAGCCGCGCCACCCTTGCGGATGGCGCGGCTTTCAGGCGACAGCCCAGCCTTATACTTTACGCTGCGCTACCGCATCGACCACGCACAGTGCCGTCATGTTGACGATGCGGCGCACGGTGGCCGATGGCGTCAGGATGTGCACGGGCTTGGCGCAGCCGAGCAGGATCGGGCCCACGGCGATGCCGTTGCCGGCGGCCGTCTTCACCAGGTTATAGGCGATGTTGGCCGATTCGATGTTCGGCATGACCAGCAGGTTGGCGTCGTTCTTCAGTGCCGAATGCGGCATGATTTTTTGACGCAGCTTGCTGTCCAGGGCCGTATCGCCGTGCATTTCGCCGTCGATTTCCAGCTCCGGCGCGCGCTCCTTGATGATGGCCAGCGCGGCGCGCATCTTTTGCGCCGAGGCACTGTCGCTGGAACCGAAGTTCGAGTGCGACAGCAGGGCCGCGCGCGGCGACAGGCCGAAACGGGTCATCTCTTCGGCGGCCATGATGGTGATCTCGGCCAATTGCTCGGCGTCCGGGTTTTCGTTGACGTGCGTGTCGACCATCACCAGCTGGCGTTCCGGCATGATCAAGACGTTCATGGCGGCGTAGACATTGCTGCCGGCGCGCTTGCCCAGCACCTGGTCGATGTATTTCAGGTGCAGCTGCGTGGTGCCGAAGGTGCCGCAGATCATGCCGTCGGCGTCGCCCTTGTGGATCATCATCGAACCGATCAGGGTGTGGCGGCGGCGCATTTCCAGTTTCGCGTATTCCTCGGTGACGCCCTTGCGGCTCGTCATGTCGTAGTACGTATTCCAGTAATCGCGATAGCGCTCGTCGAAGTCGGGGTTGATGACGTCGAAATCGACGCCCTGCTTCAGGCGCAGGCCGAACTTCTGGATGCGCGCTTCGAGCACGGGCGGACGGCCGACGAGGATGGGACGCGCCAGTTTTTCATCGACCACCACTTGCACGGCGCGCAGCACGCGCTCTTCTTCGCCTTCGGCGTAGACGATGCGCTTCAGGTCGGCCGGCGTGGACTTGGCCATCAGGAACAGCGGCTTCATGAAGGTGCCGCTGCGGTAGACGAATTGCTGCAGGCTGTCCGCGTACGCCTGCAAGTCCTTGATCGGACGCGTGGCGACGCCCGAATCCTCGGCCGCCTTGGCCACCGCTGGCGCGATCTTGATCAGCAGGCGCGGATCGAACGGCATCGGGATCAGGTATTCAGGGCCGAACGACAGATTGCTGATGCCGTACGTGGTGGCCACGATGTCCGACTGCTCGGCATGCGCCAGGTCGGCGATCGCGTGCACCACGGCGATTTCCATTTCGCGCGTGATGGTGGTGGCGCCGCAATCGAGGGCGCCGCGGAAGATGTACGGGAAGCACAGCACGTTGTTGACCTGGTTCGGGTAATCCGAACGGCCGGTGGCGATGATGGCGTCGCTGCGCACGGCCTTGACTTCTTCCGGCAGGATTTCCGGATTCGGGTTGGCCAGCGCCAGGATCAAAGGATTCGGCGCCATCTTGCGCACCATGTCCTGTTTCAGCACGCCGCCGGCGGAAACGCCGAGGAAAATGTCGGCGTCCGGGATGATCTCGCCCAGGGTGCGCAGCGGCGTGTCTTGCGCGAAGCGTTCCTTGTCCGGGTCCATCAGTTCCGTGCGGCCCTTGTAGACGACGCCGGCCAGGTCAGTGACGTAGATGTTTTTCAGCGGGAAGCCCAGGTCGACGATCAGGTCCAGGCAGGCCAGCGCTGCCGCGCCCGCGCCCGACACCACCAGTTTGCAGTCCTCGATTTTCTTGCCGACGGCTTTCAGGCCGTTCAGGATGGCTGCGCCGACGATGATGGCGGTGCCGTGCTGGTCGTCATGGAAGACGGGAATCTTCATGCGGTCGCGCAGCTGGCGCTCGATGTAGAAGCACTCGGGCGCCTTGATGTCTTCCAGGTTCACGCCGCCGAAGGTCGGTTCCAGCGAGGCGATGATGTCGACCAGCTTGTCCGGGTCCATCTCGTTGATTTCGATGTCGAAGACGTCGATGCCGGCGAACTTCTTGAACAGCACTCCCTTGCCTTCCATCACCGGCTTGGCGGCCAGCGGGCCGATGTTACCCAGGCCCAGCACGGCCGTGCCGTTGGTGATGACGGCCACCAGGTTGCCGCGCGCCGTGTATTTATAGGCATTGGCCGGATCGATCACGATTTCTTCGCAGGGAGCGGCCACGCCTGGCGAATAGGCCAGCGCCAGGTCGCGCTGGTTGGTCAGTTGTTTGGTGGGCGTCACGCTGATTTTGCCGGGGCGCGGGCACTCGTGGTACTCGAGTGCGGCCAAGCGCAATTGTTGACGCAATTCTTCTTTTTTATCAGATGACGAATCCATGCTGTGCTGCCTTCCTGTTTGGTCGATCGGGGTGCTTCCGATTTTATCAGACCGATACTTTCAATTAGCTAGGTATTTTCCGCTAGCCACAGTCTGATATCACGAAAACGCATAACCTCGCATTGTAAGGCCGTCCGGCAGCACAAACGTCCTGAACAGGAAAAACTATCAAATTTTAGATTTCAATTAGTTTTTATGATGGCGCGCCAGGCGCGCGCCACAGCGGCAGCGCTTCGACGGCGCGCTCGATATCGTCCATGTCATCGGCGCCCAGGGTGGTGTCGAACGGCGCGGACAGGATGCTGCGCATCAGCGCCAGGCGGGTCGTGGCTTGCTGCCCGTCGATGAAACGGGTGGTCTCCGCGCAGTAGCGCGCGCGGCGCTGTGCATCGGCGCCGTCATCGTCGCCATCCGGATAGTAATGGCGGCCGATGTGGTGCAGCGACTGCAGCAGGAATTCGATCTCGCGCAGGATGCGCAGCGCATCCTCGCCGGACAGCACGATGCGGCGGTTGGCGGGCAACAAGACTGGCGGCGTGGTGGCGGGTGCGGTCATGGCGGCGATGCTTTCTGGCAAGGAAAGCCGACAGCCTACGCGATTTTCCGTGCCGGCGACGCCAGCCGCGCGCCCGGCGCGAAGCGCACCGCAATCAGCAGCAGCAGCACGACGCCAGCCGCCATCACCATCCACGCCTGGGCCAGGCTGGACGAATGCTGGCGGATCAGGCCGGCAATGAAGGGCATGCTGCTGGCGATGATGTAGCCGCCGCCCTGCACGAAGCCCAGCAGGGCGCCGGCGCCGGCCGGGTCCGCCACATGGTCCATGCTGACGATCAGCGACAGCGGGAACAGGGCGCCGATGCCGCAGCCCAGCAGGATCACGGCGGGCAGCGCCAGTTGCCGTGGCGCCAGGATCAGGCAAGCCAGGCCGCCCAGCACGGCCAGCAAGACGCACAGCAGCAGCAATCGGCGGTCGGGGAAGCGGTTGATGACGCTGGAGACGGCCAGCCCCGCCAGCACTTCCACCAGGGTCAGGGCGCCCAGCAGCAGGCCGCTGTCAGCTGCGCTCCAGCCCAGTTCCGTGTAGAACGGCGGCAGCCAGGCCAGCACCAGCGTATAGGCGCCCGTGCCGATGCCGAAGAACACCATCAGCAGCCAGGCGCGGGGGCTGCCCACGGGCAGGCCGGCGCCGGCGCCGCTGGCCACGTCCACGCGCGAAGCCGAGGCGCGGCGCCACAGCAGCGCGGCGGCGGCGGCGGGCAAGGCCCACAGGGCCAGCAACACGGGCCAGCCCAGCGACTGCGCCAGCGGCGAGGCGGACGCGGCGGCAATGGCCGCGCCGCCCATGATGCCGGTCGTATAGAAACCCATCAACTGCCCGGCCCGCGCGGGAAAGTGGCGCTTGATGAAGGCGGGCAGCAAGGCTTGCACCAGCGCGATGCCCAGGCCGCCCAGCGCCGCCGTGGCCAGCAAGCCACCGCTGCCGTGCAGGGGCCAGCGCAGCGCGCAGGCGATGGCGATGATGGCGATGCCGAGCGTGATGCCGCGCGCCACGCCCAGGCGGCGCTGCAGCTGCGCGCCCGCCAGCGCGCACACGCCCATGGCGAACACGGGCACGGTGGTCAGCAGGCCGGCATCGGCATTGCCGAGGCCCGTGCTGGCCTGGATGCTGTCCAGCAGGGGGCCGATGGCGGCCAGGATGGGGCGCAGGTTCAGGCCCAGCAGGATGATGGCGGCCACCAGCACGGCGGACGAGGGAGAGGATACGGGGCGTTCGGATGGCATGGGGATAGTCCTTGCCTCGCAGGGAGGCACATGGTTTAATGCGTCATTGAATATAACTCGATGAAAAGTATCTTAACATAAAGATAGAAATCTATCTCGATGCCAAGATAAATGGATACCGCCATGACTGATACCCCGCAAGAACACCGGCGCGCCCAGTTCGCCGCCGAACAATGGCGGCGCGAACTGCCGCAGATGGATACGCGCGCCATGCAGCTGGTGGGCCAGCTGGGCACGGTGGCGCAGCTGATGGCGCGCGACTGGCTCAACCCACTGTTCGCCGAACACGGCTTGCAGCCCGGTGAGTTCGACGTGCTGGCCACCCTGCGCCGCTCGGGCGCGCCGCATGCGCTGACGCCGACGGCCCTGTACGAGGCGGCCATGCTGTCCTCGGGCGGCATGACCAACCGCATCGACCGCCTGGAAGCGGCGGGCCTGATCGAACGGCAGAAGCACCCGAGCGACCGGCGCGGCGTGCTGGTGGCCTTGACGCCGAGGGGATTGGCATTGATTGAACGACTGGTGCTGCTGCACGTGGACAACGAGCGTGCCATGCTGGCGTCCCTCGGCGAGGACGAGCAGCGCCAGCTCGACCAGTTGCTGGCCAAGCTGCTGCAGGGCATGGCCCAGGCGAAGAAAGGTTAGGAAAGCAGCTGCGCCAGCTCGCGCAGCGCCGCATGGCCGCGCCGTGCCTGGCGCTGCAATTCTTCCGGCGCACAGTGTCCATACAGGGCCTGGACGTGGCCCTCGCTGGCGGCGCGCAGGTCGAGCTCGCCCGCACCGGGATCGGGCAACTGCCCTTCGACAAGGGTCAGGAAATAATGGCGCTGCGCGCCGCGCAGGTTGGCCGCGAACTGCAGCACCAGGCCGCAGTCGAACAGCAGCGCACCGCTGCGCGCCCCTGCCTCCAGCAGCAGGCGATACGGCGGCAAGGGCCGCCGCGCCGCGCGCAGCACGCTGGCCAGGCGCACCTGATAACCGAGTTCCAGTCCATTCGCGTGCAAGCGGCCGCCTTGCAGATACACCTTGAACGATGCTTGCACGGCCCGGCTGGCGCAGCGGAACCAGCGCTCATCCTCATACAGGCACAGCTGGCCGCCATCGCACAGCTCGTAAAACCCGCGCGCCAGCAGTTCCGGCGCCGTGAACGTGGCCAGGCCGACGGCCTGCGGCTCGCGCAGCCAGCCATCGTCAAGATAGGATTGCATCACGGCGTGGATATCGTGGAAGGGCATAGGGGCATGATCGGCAGTGGCAAGGGCCTGTATTGTAGGCCAGCCTATAATAGCCGGGCCACACCTCCACTCAACTTGCCCACTACGCCATGGCCCCACACGACGCGCTTTCCGAATTCGACCTGATCAAACAGTATTTCGTGCGCCAGCGCCCCGGCCGCGCCACCCTGGGCATCGGCGACGATTGCGCGCTGCTGACGCCCGGTGCCGGCAAGCAGATCGCCATCTCGTCGGACATGCTGGTCGAGGACCGGCATTTCTTTGCCGGCGCCGACGCCCGCATGCTCGGGCATAAGAGCCTGGCCGTGAACCTGTCGGACCTGGCCGCCATGGGCGCGCGTCCCGTGGCGTTCACGCTGGCCCTGGCGCTGCCGCAGGCGGAACGGGCCTGGCTGGCCGGCTTTGCCGACGGCCTGTTCGCGCTGGCCGACGCGTTTGATTGCGAATTGATCGGCGGCGACACCACCAAGGGTCCCCTGAATATCTGCATCACCGTGTTCGGCGAACTGGCGCCGGGCCAGGCCCTGCGCCGCAGCGCGGCCGTGGCCGGCGACGATATCTGGGTCAGCGGCACCCTCGGCGACGCGCGCCTGGCGCTTGCCGGCTACCGCATGGAGCAGCCGCTGGCGCCCGCCGACCTGGCCACGGCGGCCGCGCGCATGCACACGCCGACGCCGCGCGTGGCGCTCGGCTGCGGCCTGGCCGAAGCCGGCCTCGCGCATGCGGCCATCGACATTTCGGACGGCCTGGTGGGCGACCTGGGCCACATATTGAAGGCGTCGCGCGTGGGCGCCACGCTCGACGTCGACGCCCTGCCGGCCGGCCCCATCCTGGCGCGCCAAGCGGCGGCCCTGCGCCGCCGCTACACGGCCGCCGGCGGCGACGACTATGAACTGTGCTTCACGGCACCGGCCGCCTCGCGCGACGCCATCGCCGCGCTGGCGCTCGGCTGCGGCACGCCAGCCACGCGCGTGGGCCGCATCGACGCCGAAGCGGGCTTGCGCCTGGTCGATGCCTCGGGCATGCCGCTCGACCTGCAGTTGTCGTCCTTCGACCACTTCAGCGACTGAGGACGGCTAGCGCACCGCCACGCGCGCCAGGCCCGGCTGGTTCACCATCCAGTAATGCTGGAAGGCCAGGCGGATATTGTCGCGCAGCTGGGTGTCGTCCCACGGTTTCGTATAAAAACGGTAGATGGCGCCCCGGTTGATGGAGTCGAGCACGGCTTCCAGGCCCGTGTAGCCGGACAGGATGATGCGGATGGTTTCCGGGTACAGCTCCTTGACCTTGCTGAGGAACTCCGTGCCGCTCATGCTGGGCATGCGCTGGTCGCAGACGATCACGTGCACGCGGTGCAGGGCCAGCATCTCGAAACCCTCGGCCGGCGTGCTGGCCGTGAGAATCTGGTAGCCCTCGGGGCGGAACAGGCGGTGCAGCGACGACAGCACGTTGACGTCGTCGTCGACGATGAGCAGCGTCTGCGCCGGCTGGGCGGCCGGGTCGTGGCCCGGCGGCAGGCCGGCGCCGGCGACGATCATCTGTCCCAGTTCCAGCGCCGGCAGGGCGCGGCTGAAATAAAAACCCTGGATCTCGTCGCAACGGTTGCGCCGCAGGTATTCGAGCTGCGGGCGCGACTCCACGCCCTCGGCCACCACGCTCAGTTTCAGGCTGTGCGCCATGCTGATGATGGCCAGCGCGATGGCCGCGTCGTTCGGGTTGCTGGTGATGTTGCGCACGAAGGCGATGTCGATCTTCAGCTTGTCGATGGGGAAGCGCTGCAGGTACGCCAGGCTCGAATAGCCGGTGCCGAAGTCGTCGATGGCCACCTTCACGCCGATCTTCTTCAGTTTCCCCAACACGACGATGGTGCGCTCGGCGTTCGACATCAGCGCCGTTTCCGTCAGCTCCAGCTCCAGCAGTTCGGGCGCCACGCCGTGCTGCGCCAGCGCGTGCGTCACTTCGCCTTCCAGGTCGCCCTCGGCGAACTGGCGGCTCGAGACATTCACGGCCACGTGCACGGGCCCCACTTCGCTGTCGCGCCACTCGGCGATCTGGCGGCAGGCGGCGTGGATCACCCAGGCGCCGACGCGCACGATCAGGCCCGTGTCTTCCAGCACCGGCACGAATTCGGCCGGCGCCACCAGGCCGTAGCCGGGGCGGCGCCAGCGCAGCAGCGCCTCGACGCCGCTGATGCGCCCAGTGCGCAAGTCCACCTTCGGCTGGTAGTACAGGATGAACTGTTCATGTTCGAGCGCGTGGCGCAGCGCCAGTTCCAGGTCCAGGCGCGCCAGCACCTGCACGTTCATGCCGGCCGTGAAGAAGCGGTAGCCGTCGCGCCCCGCCTGTTTGGCGCCGCCCATGGCCGTATTCGCGTATTTAATGAGCGTTTCCGGGTCGGTGGCGTCGTCCGGATACATGGCGATGCCGATGCTGGCCGTCAGGGTCGCCGCGTGGCCATGCAGGTCGAACGGCGCGCGCAGCGCTTCGCGCACCTGGTTGGCCACCGCCACCGCCTCCTGCTGGTTGCGGCTCATGGTCAGGATCAGCGCGAATTCGTCGTTGCCCAGGCGTCCCACCGTGTCGCGCAGGCGCACGCATTCGACCAGGCGGTTGCTGAACTGGCGCAGCAATTCGTCGCCCAGCGCCGCGCCCAGGGTATCGTTGATGCTTTTGAAACGGTCGAGCGCGATGAACAGCACGACGATGCGCCAGCTTTTTTCCTGCGCCAGTTCGACGGCCTGGGCCAGCGTCTGGTAGAACAGGCTGCGGTTCGGCAATCCCGTCAAGCCGTCGTAATGGGCCAGGTGCTTCAGGCGTTCCTGGGCCTGGCGCCGCTCGCTGATGTCGCGCGCCACGGCGATCAGCAGCAGGCCGCCCGTGGCGGGCGCGCCGGCCACGGGTGCCTGCGCATACCAGTGCCAGCCCAGCTCCACGGGCACCAGGCTCAGGTCGCGCCGTACCAGTTCGCACTCGGTCACGTCCGTGGCCAGGTGGGCCGAGCCGCCGTGCAGCGCGGCCAGCGGCGCCGGCGGCGGCGACGGCAGCAGGGCGCCCGGTGACAGCGACAGCAGCTCGGCGCGCGTGTAGCCGAGCAGCCGGCAGGCGCCATCGTTGGCGTCGACGAGGGTCATGCCCAGCACGTCGACGAGGAAGATGGCGTCCGTGGTGGCGTCCATGGCGCCGCGAAAGCGCTGCAGTTCCGCCGTGCGCTGGCCCACCGTGCGCTCGAGCAGCGCGTTGTAGTGGCGCGCGGCGCGGTGCAGCAGCCGCACTTCGAGCATGTTGCGGATGCGCGTGAGCACTTCGAGCGCGTCGAAGGGCTTGCTGATGAAGTCGCGCGCGCCCGCCTCCAGCGCGGCCAGCTTGGCATCCGGATCGGCGGCGATCACCAGCACGGGCAGGTAGCCTTCCAGTTCCAGCGGGCGCAGCGCATCCATCACGGCATAGCCGCTCATGCCCGGCATCACCAGGTCGAGAATGATCAAGTCATACTGGTGGCGCTGGTGCAGGCTGGCCACGGCGCGCGCATCAAGCGTGCTCGACAGTGCCGTGTAGCCGCCGCTTTGCAGCAGGTGCTCGAGCAGGCGCAGGTTGACTTCCTGGTCATCGACGATGAGGATTTTCGCGCCATAGATATCGGCCTGGCTGATCATGGCGCCCCCGTTCCCTTCTGCTGGCGCTGCTGCGCCACATAGGCCAGGGTGCTGTTGATGGCCTCGGTGAATTCCTCGAGGTTGATCGGCTTGGTCAGGTAGCGGTAGAAGCCCAGCGCCATATTGCGTTCGACGTCGCCCGGCATGGCGTTGGCCGTCAGCGCGATGACGGGGATGTGCGCCGTGCGCGGGTCGGCCCGCAGCAGTTTCAGCGCTTCCGTGCCGCTCACGTTGGGCAGGTTGATATCCATCAAGATCAGTTGCGGCAAATGCGTGCGCGCCATTTCCACGCCCTGCCGTCCATCGGGCGCCGTCAGCAGCCGCAATTGCGGGCAATAGCGGACGATTTCCTCGACCAGGGTCAGGTTGGCCGGGTTGTCTTCCACGTACAGCAGGGTGACGGGAGCGCTGTTGTCGAGCAGCGCGCCGGCCAGGTCCGGCAGCGGCAAGCCGGCCGGCGCGGGGCTGGGCAAGCTCTCGACGGCGCGCAGCTCGATCCAGAAGGTGCTGCCGACACCGGGTTCGCTGCTCACGCCGATGCTGCCGTCCATCAATTCCACGAGGCGCTTGGTGACCACCAGGCCGATGCCGCTGCCCTCTTCCGTGCCGCCTTCCTGGCCCAGGCGGTTGAACGGCTGGAACAGCAGCGCCACTTGCTCGCTGTCGAGTCCCACGCCCGTGTCGCGCACGCTGATGCGCGCCAGCCCGCCCGGCTGCGGCGTGCACTCGATGCGCACTGCGCCCTGCGCGCGGTTGTACTTGAGCGCGTTCGACAGCAGATTCAATAAGATCTGCTTCAAACGCGTGCGGTCGGCCAGCACGTTTAGCGGGCAGGCGTCGGGGAAGGTCATGCCGATGCCGCGCTGGCTGGCCAGCGGCGCGATCATGTCGCGGCATTCCTGCAAGATGGCGTGCAGGGCCACCGGTTCCAGCGACAGGCTGACCGTGCCCGATTCGACCTTCGCCAGGTCGAGGATTTCATTGATCAATGTCAACAGATGCCGGCCCGACTTCAGGATATGGCCGGCAAATTCCTTCTTTTGCGCCAGGGTCGACGGCAGGCGGTCGGAGCTGAGGATTTGCGCGAAGCCGAGGATGGCATTCAGGGGGGTGCGCAATTCATGGCTCATCGACGACAAAAAGGCCGACTTGGCATAGTTGGCGCTGCGCGCCTCCTCCATCGCCATGGCCAGCTCGCCATTCGTCATTTCCAGCTGCACCGTGCGCTCGTGCACGCGCACTTCCAGTTCCTGGTTCAGGCGCATGACTTCCTGCTGCGCCTGGGCGCGCTGCTCGCCCTCGCGCGCCAGCTCGCCGTTCGAGCGCTCCAGCGCGCGTGTGCGGTGCTCGATCTCGGCCAGCATCTTGTTGAAGGAATCGACCAGCTGCGCCACCTCGTCGGCGCTGAGCTTGCGCGCGCGGCGCGAATAGTCGCCCGTCTCGATCACTTCGCGCGCCACGTCGGCGATATCGAGGATGGGCTGCGTGATCACGTGGTCGAGGCGGCGCAGCAGCAGCAAGGCCACCAGCAGCGCCAGCACCGTCACGCTCAGGGCGATGGCCAGGTAATCGACCGTGCGGCCCGCCAATTCATAATCGGCGCGCAGGTAGACCGTACCCAGCAATTCGCCATTGTCGACGATGGGCTTGAACAATTCCACCGACTTGCCCTGGATGCTGACGCCCTCGCCGCCGACATGGGCCGGCAGCGGCCCCGTTTTCTGATTCGCGCGGTAGCTGGCAAACAGGCTGCCGTCGGCCTTGTACAGGGCGCCGGCCGTCACGCGCGGGCGGATGCGCATCAAATTGAGGTTTTCCAGCGCCAGCCGTTCATCGTCGAAGGCCAGCGCGGCCGAACTCATGTGTCCCAGCAGCTGGGCCTGGGTACTGATATCGGCCACCAGGTTGCGGTGATAGGCGCGCAAGTCGTAGACGACGATGGTGCCCAGCGAGATGACGAGCGCCACCAGGGTGGTCAGCAAGACCACCGACATCAGCTTGTGGCGTATGGAGCGCAGCCGTATCATGGTCAGGCGCCCCCCGTCTGCACGCGGTAGGCCGCCAGCAGCATGCGCGCGCTGATGCGGATATGCGCCTGCGCCACGGGCTTCAGGGCCACGTCGAAGCGCACCTTGTCGTCGGCCATCACAAAATTGATCATGCTGCCCATCGCATAGACCTCATCCGAATCGGACACCGTCAGCAGCGCCAGGCCGCGACTGGCCGCCAGCATTTCCTGCAGCACCGCCTTCTCCAGCGCTCCCAGGTACAGCACGTGCAGCCCGGCCAGCGCTTCGCCGCGGCGCACTTTTTTCACCTGCACGGTGCGCCCGTTGACGCTATGTCCGGCCACGCTCTGTTCCAGCTGCTCGGCCAGCCCGTCGGCGCCGGCCACGCCGATCACCAGCGGCGCATCGGGCCGCGCGAAGCTGCCTTCCGGCCACTCGACAAAGCCGGCAAACTTGTACAGGTAGGCGGCCTTCACCTGGCGCTCCAGCTCGCCCGGCACCTGGGCCCGCACGCCGGCGCACAACACGCCCAGCAACAGCAATAGCCAGCCCCAGCGGATGGTGCTGCGGCGAGCGCCACGCAAGGGGCTACGCAGGGGGCCAGCATGCTGCCGCCAGGTCCAGTTCAGAAGTGCCATGACAACCGAGTAAAGATAATGCATTCGAAGGCGCGGCGCCAGGCCGCGTCCCAGTGGGGCGATGCGAACCGATGTGGTACAGCAGCAGACTGCCTGCCGGCCCGTATTGGTAGCAAATGTATAAAAGAGTGTACGCATTTTCGCTGGTAGCGGGGAAAGTTTCTTCTACCGCGCGCCATGCTACAGTCATGCCATGACGCTGGCCGCGCAAAACGGCGGCCAGCGCAGCACCCCTCTTCATGCATGCAGGAAACACTCATGGACAACGATCTCATCTCTCTCTCCACCGCGGTAGGCCAGGCCCTGCATGCCAGACGCTGGCTGCTGGCCACGGCCGAATCGTGCACGGGCGGCGGCGTGGCGCAAGCCGTCACCGACATCGGGGGCTCGAGCGCCTGGTTCGAGCGCGGCTTCGTCACCTATTCGAACGCGGCCAAGACCGGCATGCTGGGCGTGCCGGCCGCCCTGATCGCCGAGCACGGCGCCGTCAGCGTAGCCGTGGCCGCCGCCATGGCGCAAGGCAGCCTGGCCCACAGCCCGGCCCAGGTGGCCGTGTCGACCACCGGCATCGCCGGCCCCACGGGCGGCGTGCCCGGCAAGCCCGTGGGCACCGTCTGTTTCGGCTGGGCGCGGGATGGCCGCGTGCATACCGAGCGCCTGGTCTTCGCGGGCGACCGCCAGGCCGTGCGCGAGCAGGCCGTCATCCATGCCCTGCAGGGACTGCTGCGCTTCCTCGCTTGACCTTCTGGCGTATGGCTCGGGTTCAATCCGTGCCGGCGATGCAGGCGCGGTCGCGGCCCGCCTGTTTCGCCGCGTACAGGGCGCTGTCGGCGCGCATCAGCAATTCGTGGCGGCCCGCGCCATGGCGCGGATACTCGGCGATGCCGGCCGAAAAGGTGCAGCCCGTCAAGCTGTGCGGCGCCTGGCGGATCAGCAGCTGGCGGTAGCGCGCGGCGATATCGTCGATCTTGTGCGCCGCGATCGCGCTGTCGGCTTCGCGCAACAGCAGGCAGAATTCCTCGCCGCCATAGCGGCACAGCATGTCGCTGCCGCGCAGCTGGCTCTCCACCAGGCGCGCGAACTGGATCAGCACCTCGTCGCCAAAGTTGTGCCCGTACGTATCGTTGACGCGCTTGAAAAAGTCCAGATCGATGATGGCGATGGCCACGGGCGCGTCCGCATCGGCTTCGTGCAGGATGGCGTTCAGGCAGGTTTCGAAATGGCGGCGGTTGTACAGGCCCGTCAGGTGGTCGCGCATGGCCTGCTCCTTCAGGCTGTCCTGCAGCGAGTTGACATGCATGATCTGGTGCGCCAGCTCGCGGTTCAGGTGCTCGAGCTTGACGTTTTCCGTCTCGCGCGCGGCCTGCAGTTCGAGCGCCTTGTCGCGCTCGGCCTTCAGGTTGCGCATTTCCTTTTCCAGGTTGCGCATCAAGATGCGCGAGGCGCGCGCCGATTTGCTGCTGGCCTCGAAGGCGGCCTGGTATTGCTGCAGGAAACCATATGCGGCTTGCCATTCGCCCAGCTGGGCATTGATATCGGACAAACCGCGCAAGATCTGTTGCTGGTGAAACGGATTGCGCGTCCAGCTCAGCAGGCTGTGCGCCTGCGTCAGCGACGCCAGCGCCTGCGCCGTCTGGCCCGCATGCAGGTCGAGCTTGCCGCGCACGAGCCAGGCGTGCATCTGCTCTTCCAGGTCCTGCCCCCGCCGCGCATATTCTTCCGCCCGCAGCAGCAGTTGCAGCGCGCTGGCCGGCTGCTGCAGCAGGATGGCGGCATGGGCGGCGATGCAGAACAGGAAGGCGCGGATGGCCAGGTCCTCTTCCGGCCACTCATAAAACGGTTCGACCAGCGCCAGCGCCTCGGCCGGCTTGCCCGTGGCCAGCAAACACATGGCCAGGTTGGCCGAGACGATGGTTTGCTGGTACTTGAGCTTTTGCGTGCCGATGATGTCGAGCGCCTCGACCAGCAGGGGGATGGCGTCTTCGTCGTTGCCCAGATCGTGCTGCGACGAGGCCAGGTTCGACAGGCTGTTGACGCGGTGCGCGGGGCTGCCGAAGCGCTCGGCGATGTCGAGCGCCAGCAGGAAGTTGCGCGGCCCGTCCTGCGTGTCGCCACGGTTCAGGGCATCGACGCCGAGGCGCGCGTACAGCATGAATTTATGCAGCGAATCGGGAATCTGCGCCGCCTGGCCACGCGCCCGCAGGAAATGCTGCTCGGCATCGGCAAAGTCGCCGCGCCGGCTCGCATACGCGCCCCGCAGGGCGGCCACTTCCATGCCCCCTTCCAGGTCGCACGTCTGCTGGAAATAGTCGCACAGGCGCTCGCACGACGGTTCGGCCTCGCCCGCGTAATACGCCAGCCAGCAGTGATTCAGTTCCGCGTAGGCGCTGCCGCGCGCATACTGCTGGCGCTGCGCCGCCGCCAGCGCCATGTGCGCCAGCCGCCGCGCCTGGCGCCGGTTGCCGACAAGGCAGGACAGGGCCTGCTGATTGAGGCGGTCAATGTCGGCTTTATCGAGACTGGATATCGGCACTGCATCCTCGTACACACGCTGGGGTGAATTTTTCACGCAAAACTTGCTCTGCATCAATGGTATCCTGATTAACATCATAACCAGATTCGCTCTTCCCCATGGCATATTTGCAAAGGATTGTGGTAAAAATGCCAGTTGCAGTCTGGCCGGGAGCAATCGCCGCTGTCACGGATCTTTGGTAGTCACTGACGCAACAACTTGGAGTAGTCGCAATGCAAAACACGGTACATTTCATCCTGCAGGGCAAGGGTGGCATCGGCAAGACCCTGGTCTCGACCCTGCTGGCGCAATGGATAGGCGGCAAGGACGGCACGCCCCTGCGCTGCTATGACACCGACCAGGAAAACGCCACCTTTTCGCGCTACAAGGCGATGAACGTCAAGCACGTGCCCGTGATGACGGACGCGCGCAATATCGACCCGAAGCGCTTCGACGCGCTGATGATCGATATCCTGGAAGAGGATGGCAACTGCGTGGTCGACAATGGCGCCAACACCTTTTCGCCGCTGATGGGCTATCTGCTGGAAAACGATTGCTTCTCGCTGCTGGAAGAGTCGGGCCGCAAGGTGTACATCCACACCATCGTCGGCGGCGGCGACACCCTGCACGACACGGCGACGGGCTTTGTCGCCACGGCGCAATCGACGAAGGTGCCGCTGGTGCTGTGGCAAAACGAACACTTCGGCCTGCTGCAATCGGCATCGGGCAAGCAGTTTGTCGAATCGCAGTCGTACGCCGACAACCGCGCGCGTGTCAAAGGCAGCATCACCTTGAGCCAGCGCAATCCCGACACCTTCGGCGCCGACGTCAAGAAGATGAACACGGCGCGCCTGACGATGCAGGAAGTGCTGCAGAACGACAAGTTCAACATCATGGAAAAGCAGCGCATCAAGGTCGTCTACCGCGACATTTTCGAACAACTCGACAAGGTGCAATGGTAGTGGACCAGCATAAACTGCGCACGCACGTATTCGACAAGACGGGCATCAGGATCGACGTCGACGACCCGATATTCGCCCTCGTGGCGCTGAACGAAGCGGTGCTGGCGGACACCGTCGAACGCCAGCTGGCCCTGCTGGACGCGGCCACGCAGGCGCTGGCGGCGCAGGCGCGCGCCACGGGCGGCTTGCCGGCAGAACCGGCGGCGGCCCTGTCCCGGCCTGTGCCGGAAGTGCCAGCGCCGGCCGGGCCGGCCGGCTTCACGCCGCGCGAATGGCGCCTGCTGGCCGCCGCCGCCATCGTCTCCGTCACCTGCGCCCTGCTGGTGCTGGGCGGGGCGGCGCTGCTGTTTAAATAAATGTATCATCGACAACACCTGCGGCAGCCACGGCGCCAGCCGCCAGGCTATCGCAGCATCCTTCCCACCCTCTTCTGGAAGCACGCATGAAACCGATCAAACTGCTGGCCATTCCCGCCCTGATGCTGTCGCTGTACGGCGCTCCCCTGGGCCTCGCCCACGCCGCCGATGCGGCCGCCACCACGGGCGCGACGGCCGTGCCGCATATCGCCTACGAAAAATACACCTTGCCGAACGGCCTAGACGTGATTCTCGTGGAAGACCATAAATTGCCCGTCACGGCCGTCAATATCTGGTACCACGTGGGTCCGGCGAATGAAGCGCCGGGCTTGACGGGCTTTGCGCACTTGTTCGAACACATGATGTTTGCCGCCACCAAGCACGTGCCGCGCGGCATGGCCGACCAGTTGCTGGAAGGGGCGGGCGCCACCGATTCGAACGGCAGCACGGATTTCGACCGCACCAATTATTTCGACACGGTGCCGTCGAACCAGCTGGAACTGGCCCTGTGGGCCCATTCCGACCGCATGGGCTACCTGCTGGACGTGCTCGACCAGACGGCCCTGACGAACCAGCAGGACGTGGTGCGCAACGAACGCCGCCAGAGCGTGGAAAACGCGCCGTACGGCATCGTGCAGGAAGCGCTGTACCACCAGCTGTTCCCCAAGAACCATCCGTATTACGCCAGCGTCATCGGCTCGCACGCGGATATCCAGAACGCCAAGCTGGCCGACATCAAGGAATTCTTCACCAACTACTATGGCCCCAACAACGCCAGCCTGGTGATCGTGGGCGATATCGACAAGGCGAAGACCAAGGAACTGGTCAACAAGTACTTCGGCAGTTTCAAGAGCGGCCCGGCCGTGCCGAAACCCGCTGTCGTGACGCCGCCCATCACGCAGGAGCGCCGCCTGGTGGTGCAGGACCGGGTCGAGCTGCCGCGCGTCTTCATGGCCTGGCTGACGCCGTCCGCCTACGCCAAGGATGACGCGGAACTGACGATGGCCGCGCAAATCCTCGCCGGCGGCAAGTCCAGCCGCCTGTACAAATCGCTCGTGTACGACAAGCAGATCGCGCAGGACGTGGGCGCCAGCCAGAGTTCGAACGCCCTCACCTCGATCTTCAGCGTGGACGTGACGGCGCGCCCCGGCCACCAGCCCGAGGAAATCGAGCAGGCGCTGAATGCCGAACTGGAACAATTGCGCGCCAGCGGTCCCACCGAGAAGGAACTGGAGCGGGCCCGCAACAGCATCGAGACGGGCATGCTGAGCCAGGTGGAAAAGGTCGGCGGCAATGCCAACCTGATGAACCAGTACAACCAGTACCTGGGCGACCCCGGCTACCTGGGCAAGGATATCGAACGCTACCGCAAGGTGACGGTGGCCGACGTGCAACGCGCCGTCGACACCTACCTGAAGAACCAGGCCCGCGTGGTCGTGTATGGCGTGCCGGGCACGCCGGACCTGGGCGCGGAAGTGCCGACGCCGGCGCCGGGCAAGGTCAAGCCTGCGCCAGGCACGGCCATCAATGCGGACGAGCCGTGGCGCAACAAGGTGCCGGCTGCCGGCCCCGCGCCCAAGATTGTGCTGCCGCAAGCCAAGTCCTTCACCCTGGCAAACGGCCTGACCGTGATCCACAACTACAATCCGGCCGTGCCGCTGGTATCGAGCCAGCTGGTGGTGAAAAGCGGTTCGGGCGCCAATCCGCTGGCGCAGCCGGGCTTGTCGAGCTTTACGGCGCAAATGCTGCAGGAAGGCACGGCCACGCGCAGCGCGCCGCAAATCGCCGATGACGTGGCGCAGCTGGGCGCTTTCCTCGGCACCGGTTCCGGCGCCGACGCCTCGTTCGCCCAGCTGACTTCCCTGAAAGCCACGTTCCCGCAAGCGCTCGACGTGCTGGCCGACGTGGTGCAGCACCCGCAATTCCCGCAGGTGGAAGTGGAACGCCAGCGCGCCAGCCGCATCGGCGAACTGGCGCAGCAGCGCGAAAACGCGGGCGCCGTCGCGGCCCGCGTGGAGGCGGCGGCCCTGTACGGCCCGAAACATCCATACGGCTACATCCAGCTGGGCACGGAAGCGGCGCTGAAGGCGGCCAGCCGCGCCGACCTGCAAGGCTACTGGCAGCAGCATTACCTGCCCAACAATGCGGCCCTGATCGTCTCGGGCGACATCGGCGAAGCGGAATTGAAGGCGCTGGCCGAAGCCAAGTTCGGCAGCTGGAAGGCGGGCACGGTGGCACCGTCCGTGGCGGCGGCGCCGCAAACGGCGAAGGCCAGGCTGATCCTCGTCGACAAGCCGGGCGCGCCGCAAACGGCCGTGCGCCTGTCGACCATCGCCGTGGCCCGCGCGACGCCCGATTATGCGCCGCTGCAAGTGATGAACGCGGCGCTGGGCGGCTTGTTTACGAGCCGGCTAAGCAATAACCTGCGCGAAGAGAAGGGCTATACGTATGGCGTGCGTTCGCAATTCCAGTACCGCCGCCAGCCGGGACCGTTCTCGATCGCCGCCGGCGTGCGCACCGACGTGACGGGTCCGGCCGTGTCGGAAACCGTCAAGGAAATCCGCGCCATGATCGCCAGGCCGCTGACGGCCAAGGAATTGTCGAATGCGCGCAATTCGCAGGTGCTGTCGCTGCCGGGCCAGTTCGAGACGAATGCCAGCATCAGCGCCAGCATGGCCAACACCTACATCTACGACCTGGGCATCGACTATTACGCGACCTTGCCGCAGCGCTTTGCCAGCGTGACGGACAAGCAGGTGCAGCAGGTGGCGCAGAAATACCTGCAGCCGGAAAAGCTGATCGTCATCGGCGTGGGCGACAAGGCGAAGATCGCGCCGCAATTGTCCAAGCTGAAACTGGCGCCCGTGGAAGTGCGCGACGCGGAGGGCAACGTCAAGTAAGCGGGCTTAGCGGCGCCGGAACAGGACAGCCTTGTCCACCAGCGCCGCCAGCGCCACGCCCGCCGTGTAGGCGACCAGGTCGACCCAGCCGAAGTGGGAACCGAGCACCAGGTGCCCCAGCGGATGGGCGCGGATGTCGCTGATCCACGGCGCCTGGTACAGCTGGCCGCATTCGACGGCAAAGCAGATCAGCAGCGATACCAGCGCCAGCTGCCACGTGCGCATCCGCGTGGCGAAGGCGCCCAGCGCGAAGACCACCATCATGGCCCACAAGGCGTCGCCCGGGTACTTGCCCAGGGCCTCAGGAACGAATTGGGGAAAGGCGCGCGAGGCCAGGCCCAGCGCGATGACAGCCACGGTTGCGCCCACCTGCAGCAGGCGGCGGCGTTCAGGTTTTACCAGGAACATATTTCCATTCAAAGACACAATACGGGCCGAACCATTGCGGCCCCGTTGTGTCCGGTATTGTACTGCGCCTGCCCTGCCCGCCTGGCGTCTATTTCGTCAGGGCAAGTTCAGCCTGGTCACGCTCCATCCAGCCGCACCTGCTCCGCCAGGAAATCGAGCAAGGCACGCACGCGCAGCGGCAGGTGGCCGCCCTGCCCCACATACACGGCATGCACTTCCTCGCTGTCGCCCGGATTGAACTCTTCCAGCACGGCCTGCAAACGGCCGGCCGCGATATCGTCGCGCACCTGGAAGGCGGCCAGGCGCGCCAGCCCCAGTCCCGCCAGCGCCAGTTGCCGCAAGGCTTCGCCATCGCTGGCCTGCGCATTGCCGGTGGCGGGCACGACGATGTCGCCGCCGGCCTGGCGCAGCGGCCAGCCGGACTTCGCCCGCGCATAGTTGGCGTCCAGCAAGTTGTGCGCCGCCAGGTCGGCCGGTGCCCGCGGCGTGCCGCGCCGCGCCAGGTACGCTGGTGCCGCCACGATCCGCATGCGCGTCTGGCCCAGCTTGCGCGCCATCAAGTTCGAGCTTTTCAGGGGGCCGGCCCGCACGGCCACGTCCGTGCGCTGTTCGAGGATATCGACGACGGCATCGGTGAGCACGATGTCGAGCGTCAGTTGCGGATAGCGTTCGAGGAACAAAGGCGCCAGCGGCAGCAGGAAATGCTGGCCGAACGGCACATTCGCGTTGACGCGCACCTTGCCGCGCGGCGTGCTCTGGATGCCGGCGCAGCGCTCGGCCTCGTCGAGGGCCGCCAGCACGCGCACGCCCCGCTCATACAGGCCGCAGCCTTCGGCCGTCAGCTGCAGCTGGCGCGTGGAACGGTTCAGCAGGCGGGCGCCGAGGCGCTGCTCCAGCCGCGACACCAGCTTGCTGACGGCCGACGGCGTCATGCCGCAGGCGCGCGCGGCGGCCGAAAAGCCGCCCAGTTCGATGACCCGCACAAATACTTCCAGCTCGCCGGAGCGATTGACGTCGCTTCTGCCCATTGTGAATTCAGCTCATAAATGTTCTTCGTTAACACAGTCTAGTGCATAAATGGCGGGAGCGGCATCATGGCGCATCCCCTTGATGGAGCACGACACCATGAAACCATTGCATGCCCTCCCCGCCACCGCCCTGCTGGCCCTGGCCCTGAACACCGTCGCCGCCCACGCGGCCGACGCCCACGCCGGTCCCCGTCCCGACGCCGGCTGGCTGGCCAGCTGGACGGCCAGTCCGCAAGCCGTGTGGGGACCGGACTTCCTCTTCCCCAGCAACGTGCCCGCCGTGCTGCACGGCCACACCGTGCGCCAGGTGGCGCGCGTGAGCGTGGGCGGCCGGCGCGTGCGCCTCGTGCTGTCGAATGCGTATGGCAAGGCGCCGCTGCGCATCGGCGCGGCCACGCTGGCGCTGGCGGCCAGCGGCCCGGCCATCCGTCCGGACAGCCTGCGCACGCTCACCTTTGCCGGCCGGTCTGCAGCCACCATCGCGCCCGGCGCCCCCCTCGTCAGCGATCCCGTCGATCTGGCCGTGCCGGACCTGGCGCGGCTGACGGTGAGCATCCACCTGCCGCAGACCAGCCCCATGTCGACCTTTCACTGGGATGGCCGCGAGACGGCGTGGCTCGCGCCGCATGACCAGACGCGCGCGGCCCACATCGACATCGCCCAGGCCGGCGGGCAAAGCACGACGGCGCGCCTGCTGCTCAGTGCCATCGAGGTGGAAGCGGCGCCAGGCGCGCAAGCCGTGGCCATCCTCGGCGATTCGATCACCGATGGCGCCAGCGCCAGCCTGGGCGGCGATGCGCGCTGGCCCGACGTGCTGGCCGAACGCCTGGCGCCGCAGGGCGTGGCCGTGCTCAATGCGGGTATTTCCGGTGGGAGATTGTTGTCCGACGGCATGGGCGAGAATGCGCTGGCCCGAGTCGAGCGCGACGTGCTGGCGCAGCCGGGCGTGCGCACGGTCATCGTCCTGATCGGCATCAATGACATCAGCTGGCCCGGCACGGCGTTCGCGCGGCAGGAGCGGCGTCCCACGCTGGAAGCATTAACGGCCGGCTATGCCCAGCTGCTGGCGCAGGCGCGCAGCCGCGGCGTGCGCGTGATCGGCGCCACCCTGACACCGTTCGAGGGCGCCCTGCCCGGCACGCCGCTCAGCGATTATTACCAGCCGGAAAAAGACGCGCTGCGCCAGCAACTGAACGCCTGGATACGCGACAGCGGCAGTTTCGATGCCGTACTGGACTTCGACGCATGGCTGCGCGATCCGGCCCACCCGCAGCGCCTGCTGCCCGCCTACGACTCGGGCGACCACCTGCACCCGGGCGACGCGGGCAACCGGACGCTGGCGGAAGGAATAGCCCTGCCGCTGCTGTTTAAAGATCAGTCGCCCAATCCCGCGTACAGGGCCGTGCTCAGGTAGCGCTCGCCGAACGAGGGGATGATGGTGACGATGGTCTTGCCCGCATTTTCCGGACGGCGCGCCACTTGCAGCGCGGCCCACAGGGCGGCGCCCGACGAGATACCGACGAGCAAGCCTTCGTCGCTGGCGGCCAGGCGCGCCGTGGCGAACGCATCGTCGTTTTTCACGCAAATGATTTCATCGTAGATGGCCGTGTTCAGGATCTGCGGCACGAAACCGGCGCCGATGCCCTGGATCGGGTGCGGGCCTTTCGTGCCTTTCGACAGCATCGGCGACGCTTCCGGTTCCACGGCGATCACGTGCAGGCCAGGCTTGCGCTCCTTCAGCACTTCGCCGATGCCGGTGATGGTGCCGCCCGTGCCCACGCCGGCCACGACGATGTCCACCTGGCCATCCGTGTCGCGCCAGATTTCCTCGGCCGTCGTGGCGCGGTGAATGGCGGGATTGGCCGGATTATTGAATTGTTGCAACATCAGATAGCGGGGGTCGGCCGCCACCAGCTCTTCGGCCTTGCGGATGGCGCCCAGCATGCCTTCGCTGCCGGGCGTGAGCACCAGCTCGGCACCGTAGGCGCGCAGCAGGATGCGCCGCTCGCGGCTCATGGTGTCGGGCATGACGAGGGTGCAGCGGTAGCCGCGCGCGGCGCAGACCATGGCCAGCGCGATGCCCGTGTTGCCGCTGGTGGGCTCGACGATGACGGTATCGGCATGGATCTTGCCCGCTGCTTCCGCCGCCACGATCATGGACAGGCCGATGCGGTCCTTGACGCTGTGGGCGGGATTGTAGAATTCGAGTTTGGCCAGGATGCTGGCATGGCAGCCGGCGGCGATGCGGTTGATGCGCACCAGGGGGGTGTTGCCGATCAGTTCAGTGACGTCGTTGGCGATGTTCATGGAAGGAATCTCCGCTATTTCAAGAAACCCCAGTCTACCGCTTTTGGCGGCGGCGCGAGCATGCGCCGCCGCCAAAGTGAACAATTACTTAACGTCCAGCAATTCCACGTCGAAGATCAGTGCCGAGTTCGGCGGGATCTCGCCATTGCCGGCGCCGCGCGGGCCATAGGCCAGTTCGCCAGGAATGACCAGGGTGCGCTTGCCGCCCACTTTCATGCCGGCCACGCCCTGGTCCCAGCCCTTGATGACCATGCCCTTGCCCAGCGGGAAGTCAAACGGGCCACGGCCCACGGAGCTGTCGAATTTCTTGCCGCGCGAATCTTTCGCCAGCGGACGGTACAGCCAGCCCGTGTAGTGCACGGATACGGTATTGCCGGCAATCGCTTCCTTGCCCGTGCCGACTTTGTTGTCGATGATGATCAGCTTGTCGGCGGCAGGGCCGGGGCTCAGCGATACGGCGGAGGCGGGAACAGGTGCTGGCGCCTGTGCCTGCGCCAGCGACGCGGCGACGGAGCAGATCAGGGCAAACAAAACGGAGCTACGCGTCATGATGTATTCTTTCATTGAGTTTCGGTGAGATCCCTGCACCAGCTGCGGACAGGGAACGCCAATGATAGCAAACCGCCGCAACGATATGAAAAACTTGTCGCCCGATTCACAGTTTCCCCGCCTGTTTTACGCGCTGTGGCCCGATGCCGCCACGCGCGCGGCGCTGGCCGCCTGGCAGGCGCCGCTGGGAGGCAAGCCCGTGCGTGCCGACAAATTGCACCTGACCCTGGCCTTCCTGGGACAGCGCCCCGCCGGCGAGCTGCCGGCCCTGCAAACCATCCTGGCGCAATTGCCGGCGCGCCCCATGCCGCTGGGATTCGATCACGTCAGCCACTTTCCCCGCCTGGCCCTCGCCTGGGCCGCCCTGGCGCAGCCGTCGCCTGCCTTGCTGGCCCTGCGCGCGGCCTGCATGCACAGCCTGGCGGAACAGGGACTGGCGCCCCGCTTCGAGCACGACCGCTTTACGCCGCACGTGACCCTGGCGCGCCAGGCGCCGCCGCCGGCCGCATACGCGCTGGCACCCATCGCCTGGCAGGCAAGCGAACTGGTGCTGGTGGAATCGCTGAAAAGCAGCGGCGACTACCGCATCGTGGGACGCCGGGAATTAAGTTAAGCGGCCTCTGGCACGGCGGCCAGTGTGTCCTGGCGCAAGGTTTTCAGCGCATGGGCGGCCGCCACCATGCCGAAGCTGGCCGTCACCACCACGCTGGAACCGAAGCCGGCGCAGTTCAGGCCCGTCACGCCGGCGGCCGTGCCGTCGATGGCGCACGCTTCCGCACTTTCGGGCGTCGTCAACGGTTCCATGGAAAACACGGCGTCGACATTGAACTTGTTTTTCACGCCACGGGGGAAACCATATTCGGTGCGCAACAGCTTGCGCACGCGCTTGAGCAGCGGCTCCTGTTCCGTTTTCGACAGGTCGCGCACGGCGATCAGGGTCGGGTCCGTCTGACCGCCGGCGCTGCCGATGGTCAGCATGGGAATGTTGCGCGCGCGGCAATACGCGATCACGGCCGCCTTCGCCTTGGCATTGTCGATGGCGTCGATCAGGTAATCGAAGTCGCGCCCGCCCAGCAATTGCTCGAGGTTATCGGGCGCAATGAAATCCTCGATCTGCGTGACCTGGCAACACGGGTTGATCAACTCGATGCGCTCGGCCAGGGCCGTGATCTTGGCCTTGCCGATGGTGTCGCTCATGGCCTGGATCTGGCGGTTGATGTTCGATTCGGCAACATTGTCGAGGTCGATCAGGGTCAGGCGGCCGATGGCGCTGCGCGCCAGCGCTTCGACGATCCAGGAACCGACGCCGCCCACGCCGATCACACACACATGGGCGGCGCGAAAGCGCGCCAGTGCGGGGGCGCCATACAGGCGGGCGATGCCGCCGAAACGGCGCTCGAAATCGATCTCGGTCAAGTCCATGGAAATTAGTTCATTGGTGGAGGTATGCATGCCGCCATTTTAACGGACACTGCGCTGGCGGATATTCTAAAATAGCCGAATTGACACAGCGACAAGGCCCGATTGTCGCCGCGCCCCCACACCGCCACCACGAGAACTCGCCATGACCTCTCCCCTGTTCGACTCCGTTCCCGGCTTTGACCAGCCCATCGCCGTACTCAAGCATTGCCACGACAAGATCCGCAAGCAACTGAGCACCCTGCAAAACCTGCCGGGCCACCTGGCACAGCATGGCAATACGGCGGAGGCGCAGCAGGCGGCCAGGGCCGTGTTGCAATACTTCAATAAAGCCGCCCATCTGCACCATGACGATGAAGAGCAAGACCTGATGCCGATGCTGCAAGCGACCGCCACGGGCGACGACGCCGCGCTGCTGGCCACCCTGGTGCCGGACATCCTGGCCGACCACCAGCGCATGGACCAGGCCTGGCTGACCTTGCGCCCGGCGCTCGACGCCATCGCGGCCGGCACGGGCACGCAGCTGTCCGCCGCCGGCGTGCACGATTACGCGGCCGCCTACCAGGCGCACATGAGCAAGGAAGAGGGCCAGCTGGCGCCCATGGCCAAGCGCCTGTTCAGCGCGCAGCAGATGGAACAGCTGGGCACGGCCATGCAGCGCCGCCGCGGCATCGCGCCCGATGCCCCCGCAGCGGCGGCGCCGGCACGGCCCGGGCCAAGCGCCGCCCTGACCGCCATGCGCACCGATTATGTCCAGTCCAGCCTGAGCGAGACGGACGTGCTGGCCGACCCCATCGCGCAATTCCGGAAATGGTTTGACGAAGCTGTCCAGGCCCAGGTGATCGAGCCGAACGCCATGGACTTGGCCACCGTCAATGCTGACGGCAAGCCCAGTTCGCGCATCGTGCTGATCAAGCAGTTCGACGAGCGCGGCTTTACCTGGTACACGAATTACGCCAGCGACAAGGGCCAGCAGCTCGAGCACAACCCGCATGCGGCCCTGCTGTTCTTCTGGCGCGAGCTGGAGCGCCAGGTGCGCATCGAAGGCACGGTGGTGAAAACCTCGGCCGCCGAAAGCGACGAGTATTTCAATGTGCGCCCACTGCAAAGCCGCTTGTCGGCCATCGCCTCGCAACAGAGCGCACCGATCGCCGACCGCGCCGCGCTGGAAGCGAATTACGAAGCCGTGGCCGCCGCCATCGGCGAGGCGCAGCCGCCACGTCCGGCCCACTGGGGCGGCTACCGCTTGCAGCCGGAACGCATCGAGTTCTGGCAAGGCCGCCGCTCGCGCTTCCACGACCGCATCGTGTTTACGCGCGGCGCCGACGGGCAATGGAGCTTGCAACGATTACAACCCTGAGCGCGCCGCAAAGCAAGCTCGACAATATAGGTGTAGGCTATGAGGGATAGAGGTTAAATAACATTGTTGCTCAATTTGCGGCCGCCAGCGGCCGCTTCATTGGAGGCCATTTTGTTTGTACAAAACCAACTCAAGTCCTGGATTGCCGGTATCCGCAGCAAGACCGCCTTGCCCCTGCGCATAGAACTGTGGAACGGCCAGCATGTCGACCTGTCGAGCGAAGCGCCCAGAGTCACCATCCGCCTGCCGACAGCCGCCTCGGCCCGCTATCTGCTCAATCCATCGCTGGCCAACCTCGGTTCGGCCTATGTGGAAGGCAATATCGAGGTCAAGGGCACGGCCATGGACATGATCGCCATCTGCAACGCGCTGGCGCGCAACACGCTCAAGCCCGAAGGCAAGCTGGCCCGCATCGTGCGCAGCTTTACGCATGACAAGAGCAAGGATGCCGAGGCCATCCGCTATCACTACGACGTGTCGAATGCGTTCTACGAACAGTTTCTCGACCCCGCCCTCGTGTATTCCTGCGCCTACTTTGAAAACGGCGATGAAACCCTGGCCCAGGCGCAGGTGAAGAAGATCGACCATATCCTGAAGAAAATCCAGCTGCAGCCGGGCCAGACCCTGCTCGACATCGGCTGCGGCTGGGGAGCGCTGGTCATCCGTGCAGCACAGCAATACGGCGCCCGTTGCGTCGGCGTGACCCTGTCGGAAAACCAGTATGCGCTGGCGCGCGAGCGCGTGGCGGCGGCCGGCCTGGCGCACCTGGTCGAGATCCGCCTGCAAGACTACCGCGATGTGACGGGCCAGTTCGACCGCATCACCAGCGTGGGCATGTTCGAGCACGTGGGCCTGAAACACTTGCCCGACTATTTTTCCATCATCAACAAACTGCTGGCGCCCGACGGCATGGCGATGAACCACGGCATCACCTCGACCGACCCGGACAATGGCGAAACGCCGTACGGCGGCGGCGAATTCATCGAGAAATATGTGTTTCCGCACGGCGAACTGGCGCACATCGGCAATGTGCTCAAGACCATGCAGCAGGGGGGGCTGGAAGTGCTGGACGTGGAAAACCTGCGCCGCCACTATGCGCGCACCTGCGCCCTGTGGACGGAAAATTTCGAAGCCCACGCCGAGCAGATCCGTCCCCTGGCGGGCGAGCGGCGCTTCCGCATCTGGCACGTCTACCTGGCCGGCTGCGCATATGCCTTCGAGCAAGACCTGATCAGCCTGTACCAGATCGTCTGCGTGAAGGCGGGCCGGCGTTCCTCGACCCTGCCGTGGTCGCGCAATTACATGTATGAGGCGGCGCACCTGCCGGCGCCAGCGCCCGTGCTGGCGGGCTGAGCAGCCAGCCGGCTGCCCGGGCCGGCGTCCCGCGCACGCCTCACTTCAGGCGGTTCGCATACATGGCGCGAAATTTCGCCACCTTGGGCGCCACCACGAAAGCGCAATACCCCTGCAGGGGATGTTGCTCGAAGTAATTCTGGTGATAATCCTCGGCCGGGTAATACGCCTGTGCGGGCGCCAGTTCCGTGACGATGGGCGCATCCCACACGCCGGCCATCTCGGCGATGACCTTGCGCGCCACCTTTTCCTGCCCGGCCGACTGGTAATAGATGACGGAGCGATATTGCGTCCCGACATCATTGCCCTGGCGATTCAGGGTGGTGGGGTCGTGCAGCGTAAAGAATATTTCCAGCAAGTCATGGTAGCTGATGATGGCCGGATCGAATTCCAGCCGCACCACCTCCGCGTGTCCCGTCTGGCCCGTGCAAATCTGCTCGTACGTGGGCGCCGGCACGCTGCCGCCCGTGTAGCCGGACTCGACGCGCGTCACGCCGCGCGCTTCCAGGTACACGGCGGCCAGGCACCAAAAGCAGCCGCCGCCGAGTACCGCGACTTCCGTCTGTCCATCCATGATGCTCTCCCCCGTCGATGCGATCCCGGACCGGTGCCGGCCCTTGAAAGACAGGAAATACTTGTCTCTTCCACCACTGTAACGCAAAGCGCCATGGCTTGCAGCGCCGCTTGAAACGGCGCGTGGCCCACCGCACATAGGGGCATGCCGGCCAGGATTGCGCTGGCATGGCCGATTTTTGGCATAATGTCAGCAAATAGACAGGTTTCCCATGAACACACGCTCTCCCCGCGCGCCAGCGCAAGAATTCGATACGACCCATTTCCGCCAAGCACTTTCGCAGTTTGCGACGGGCGTGACGGTGATCACCACGCGCCTGGCCGATGGCAGCTTCCGTGGATTGACGGCCAGCTCCTTCAATTCCGTCTCGCTGTCACCGCCGCTGGTGCTGTGGAGCCTCGGTTCCGTGGCGAACAGCATGCCCATCTTCAGCGGCAATTCGCATTACGTCATCAATGTGCTGGGCGCCGACCAGGCGGAACTGGCGCAGCGCTTTTCACGCCGCACGCCAAACCCGTTCGACGACGTCGAGTACGAACTGTCGCGCACGGGCCAGCCCATCCTGAAAGGGGCGTCGGCCTGGTTCGAGTGCCACAACCGCAGCCGCTATCCGGAAGGCGACCACGTCATTTTCGTGGGCGAAGTGGAACAATGCGCGTTTGCCGCGCAGGCGCCCTTGATCTTCCACAATGGAAAGTTCAATACGCCGCCAGCCTGAGCGGGACAAAAAAAAATCCGCCGAAGCGGATTTTTTGCATTACAGGGTAAAGTTATACCCGATGCTGACGCTCACGGCGAGCGGGTCGAGCTTGATGTCCTGCGTCTGCCCCGTCGAGAATTTCGCCTTGGTTTTCAGG
Source organism: Janthinobacterium sp. GW822-FHT07H10 (assembly GCF_058798675.1). Classification (NCBI taxonomy): domain Bacteria; kingdom Pseudomonadati; phylum Pseudomonadota; class Betaproteobacteria; order Burkholderiales; family Oxalobacteraceae; genus Janthinobacterium; species Janthinobacterium sp. GW822-FHT07H10. The sequence continues at coordinate 256,373 of NZ_JBXAKS010000001.1, read as the reverse complement.
AAGGTCTTGACCACGGCCACGTCGGCAAACCAGCGCTCGTTAAGGGCCAGCGTGCTGCCGACCACCAGGCTGCCGGCCAGCTTGTTATCCATGCGGTAGGTGACTGGCTTGCCACCCGGATCCAGCAAGGCCGTCAGCTGTCCCGAACCTTTTTCCTTCTGAAAATAGGCATACGTCAGGCCCGCGCCCACGTAAGGGCGGATCATCGCATTGGGCTGGAAGAAACGGTACTGGACGAACGCCGTTGGCGGCAAGGCTTCCGCCGTCCCCAGCTTGCCCGTGCCCTTGATGGCGCCGTCACCGACCAGTTCATGCTTGTATGGCACGCCGAGGATCATTTCAGCGGAAATATTGTCTGTGATCATGTAGGCAAACGTCAGGATGGGCTTGGTATCCGACTTGACGTCGGCCTTGGTGCCCGGCAAGGCTGGCGCTGACACGTCGCCACTGTCCACATGCGGCGTGATCTTGTTGAGGCCAACCTTGGCCATCCAGGTGCCTGCGCTTTGCGCCGAAGCGCCCGTCGCCACGACCATCGCGGCAGCGGCGGCCAGCACGCGTACAGCGGTATTCAAACGATTCTTCATCTTGTCTCCTGATTCATTATGTGCGGAGTGTTCCGCTATCGAGTCTTGTCGCTGCCGGCGCCGGCCCTGCCCCGAAGGCATGGCCGGCGCGGCCTTCCCTTACAGCCAACCGCGCACGACCATTTCCTTGGCCACGAAGCGGGCCAGCAACAGGTTGTTGAACGGCGTAGGATGCACATCGTCGGCATACGCATAGTGGCTGACGTCACCCGATTTCAGGTTCGTGCCATTGCATACCAGCGAGCTGCCCAGTACGTTCTTCGCCGGCGTCAGGTCGCACGCCGTCTCGCTGACGTTGGTCAAGCCATACGGGCCGGGATTGACGCCCTGGTCATGGCTGACGGCAAACACGTCGACCAGCAAGACTTTCGCATTGCCATTCAAGCCAGTGCTCAGTTCGCTGTTATAGGCGCTGACCATGGCGTTGATGAGTGCCTTGGTATTGGCATCCTTGCTCAAGCCCGATGGCGTGCCGGCCACGTCCGGCAGATTGTTGACCACCACATAGTTGGCGCCCTTGGCGATGACCTGGTCCTTGACCAGCGCCACCAGCTCCTTGCCTGCCAGCGCCATGGAAGCAACCAGCGCCGGGCCTTGGGCCGCAGCGTAGTCGGCACCGGCCTTGGCGCCGGCGGCATTGCCCGTCACCGTCGCATCGGCTTGCGCCTTGGCGACCAGCGGGCCATAGACGGCTGGCGCAGCTACCGCCGTATTGCCGGCAATCACAGCAGCCTGCACGGCAGCGGCCACGATCGTTGTCGGCGTGGCGCCCGGCGCCGTGCTGGCGGTCTGGACGGCAGCACCGATCGACGCCGCCGCCGTGGCGGGGTTGGTGGCGCCGGCGGCCAGGGCCAGGGTCAGATTGGTGGCGAATGCCTTGGCGCCCGCATCCGCGCCAGCCTTCGTGCCAGCCGCCGTCGCGCCGGCCTGCAGTGCACCGAGCTGGTACAGCACGTCATTGCCGCCAGCCATTACGAAGACGGCTTCCGTGCCGCTGAACTTGCCGCCGGAAACGGCCAGGTGATTGGCGATCTGCGTCACCACCGGCACCGTCAGCGCGCCCAGCGCGCTGCCCGTCAGCTTGTTGTTCGGGCCGACCGGATTGGTCACGCGCGAGCCGCCCATGGCGTAGCCAAAGCAGCCCGCATGCTTGACGCGGGCGACAGCCAGGCCTTGCGCGGCATCGCCTTCCAGTCCCGTTTCGGCGGCGCATGGCGCGGCCAGGCCAAATTGGGCGGCCAGGTGCTCGGTCCAGTTCTTGCCCGTCAGTTCAGGATTGATCTTGGTATTGTCGCCATTGATGGTGAACTTGCCGCCACCGAGCTTGGCCACGGTGCCGACGGCGTACGACCCCACGTCGGACAGGCTGTCGCCGAATGACACCTGCGCCGTATATTTGACTTTCAAGGCTTGATCACCGCCACTGGCGCCGCCGCAACCTGCCAGGACAGCCGCTGCCAGCACGGCCAGCGCGAATTTGGTTTGATGCATTTTGTCTCCTCGGTCTTTTTTCTGGTTTCTAAACGAACGGGCGTGCTATTCGCTACCCAACTAATATGCCATCGTTCCTCAGGCTTGTATAGAAAATATGTTTTAAAAATCAACGAAATAACAACAGCGCGACACCCGGCCGCAGTGGAACGGATGTCTGGATTATGGAGGATTTAAGATGTTTCGTGGCAAGCATCTCTATTGCGCTGCATCAAGAAAAAGCCCCTTGCGGGGCTTTTGTCAGGCTGATAGAAATTGCTGCAAGATACCACTTGAGCCGAACGCGGCACGCCGCAAACGGTCATTGATGCCCAGCCACTCGGGGCCGGTCGGCGGCGCTTCCACCAGGATCAGCTCGGCACCGACCTGGTCCATCGTGCGCAGCGAGGCGTACAGCGCATGCGCATAGCTGTGCGGGTCCGCTTCCAGGCGCACGCTGGCGCTGGCCGGCGGCATGTCCGAATAATGGATCAGGGCTACGCGGCGCTCGTCGTTGAGCAAGCGGTTCAGCGTCTCGCCCAGTTCATCGCTGTGCTGCATCGCAACAGGCGTGTGTGGCGCGTAATGCGATTCCAGCGTGCCCGATGCGCGCGGCGCGGCCGCATCGGCCATGGCCGGCGCGCGGCCAATGACGGCGGCGATCTGCTCGCTGCTGATATGGCCAGGACGCAACAACACGGGGCCATGCGTGGCCAGGCGCGACAGGTCGACGATGGTCGACTCGATGCCGACGTCGCTCTGCCCGCCATCGAGCACCGCGCCCAGCAAGCCGCTGTCCAGTTCCGCATCGAATTCGTCGCGCACGTGCTGTGCCGTGGTCGGGCTGACATTGCCGAACTTGTTCGCCGACGGCGCCGCCAGGCCCCCCTTGCCGCCCTTGAACGTGCCTAGCAATGCGATAGCCACCGGGTGCGACGGACAGCGCAAGCCCACCGTATCCTGGCCGCCGGAGACGGCGTCGGGAATGTGCGCGGCGCGCTTGAGGATCAGGGTCAGCGGACCGGGCCAGAAGGCGGCCACCAGTTGCTGCGCTTCTTGCGGGATATCATCGGACCAGTGCGCCAGATCGGCGTCCGGCGCCACGTGCACGATCACCGGGTGGTCGGAAGGCCGGCCCTTGGCTTCATAGATGCGCGCCACGGCGGCCGGATTTTCCGCGTCGGCGCCCAGGCCGTACACGGTTTCTGTCGGGAACGCGACGAGACCGCCCGCTTCCAGCACGGCGGCCGCCGCCGCGATGGCGGCCTGGTCCAGATTCTGTTCGGGCACGCTCACGGCGCGATTCCCAGGATCAGGCAAGCGTCGCGCAGGCGCTGCTGCGCTTCCGGCAGGCTGGCAGCCACCAGGGTCAGATGGCCCATCTTGCGTCCACGGCGCGGATCGTCCTTGCCGTACAGGTGCAGGCAGGCGCCCGGCAGGGCCAGGATGCGCTCCCAGGCCGGCTCGCAGGCGACATCGCTGCCGTCGGCAAACCAGGCATCGCCGAGGATGTTGAGCATCACGGCCGGCGAATGCTGGCGCACGTCGCCCAGCGGCAAGCGCGCCATGGCCCGCACCTGTTGCGCGAACTGGCTGGTGACGCAGGCATCCATCGTGTAGTGGCCGCTGTTATGCGGACGCGGCGCCATTTCATTGACCACCAGGCTGCCGTCGGTCAAGACAAAAAATTCGATGCACAGCACGCCAACATAGCCGAGCTCGGCGACCATGGCTTGCGCCGCCCGCTGCGCCCTGGCGGCGCTGTCGGCGGACACGTTCGGGCCCGGCACGGTGGTGGTAAACAGCACGCCGTCGCGGTGCACGTTTTCGGCGATCGGATACACGACCGACTGGCCATCCGCGCCGCGCGCCGTCAGCACCGACACTTCGTAGGCCAGCGGCAACATTTTTTCCAACAGGCAAGTCACCTGGCCCATTTCCTCGAAAGCGGCACGCACCTCGTCGCGCGTGCGCACGCGGTACTGGCCCTTGCCGTCATAGCCCATGCGCACGGTTTTCAGTATGCCCGGCAGCAAGTCGTCGACTATGCCGTCGATGTCAAGCTGCGTGGCGATGACCATGTGCGGCGCCGGCAGCACGCCCGATGTCTGCGCGCAGTCGACAAAGAAACGCTTTTCGGCGATGCGGTCTTGCGCTACCGACACGCCATGCGCATTGGGCGCCACGAACACGTGGCCGGCCAGGCGCGACAGGCTGTCGGCCGGCACGTTTTCGAATTCCGTGGTGACGGCCAGGCACTGGGCGGCCAAGGCGTCGAGGCCGTCAAGGTCGTCGTAGCCGGCGTTGATCAGGCGCTGCGCCACCTGCCCCGCAGGGCAGCTGGCGGCCGGCTCCAGCACAGGTTCAAGAACTGCAACCTGATAGCCCATGCTCTGGGCGGCCTGGGCAAACATGCGGCCGAGCTGGCCGCCGCCCATCACGCCCAGCCACGCCGGTGGATTGGCGGAGGGCAACAATGGGGAAGTCAATTTACTATTCATTATTTTTCAAGCACATTAGTCTAGCGGCAATACCATGGCCTTGGCGGCGGCCGTTTGCGTGACGCGGAACGCCTCGAGCTGGTCGGCCAGGGCGTCGTCGGTGGCGGCAAGCATCGCCACCGCCGTCAGCGCCGCATTCGCCGCGCCCGCTTCGCCGATGGCGAAGGTCGACACCGGCACGCCCTTGGGCATTTGCAGGATCGACAGCATGGAATCTTCGCCGCGCAGGTATTTCGACGGCACGGGCACGCCCAGCACCGGCACGATGGTCATCGCGGCCACCATGCCAGGCAGGTGGGCCGCGCCGCCGGCGCCGGCGATGATGGCGCGCAAGCCGCGCGCGCGCGCGCTTTTCGCGTAGGCAAACATTTCGTCGGGCATGCGGTGCGCGGAAATGACTTGCGCCTCGAATGGCACGCCAAACTGTTTCAGGATGGAAACTGCATTCTGCATCACGTCCCAATCCGAGGACGAGCCCATGATGACGCCGACCAGCGGCTTATTCTGCTCAGTCATCTCAGGCCTTCAGCTTCTCGCCCGTCAGGCGTTCGATGGCTTCGAAATACTTGGCCTGGGTTTTTTCGATGACGTCGGCCGGCAGCGCAGGCGCCGGTGCGGTTTTGCCCCACGTCAATGTTTCCAGGTAGTCGCGCACGAATTGCTTGTCGAACGACGGTGGCGAGATGCCAGGCTGGTACGAATCCGCCGGCCAGAAGCGCGACGAATCGGCCGTCAGCACTTCATCCATCAGATGCATGACGCCATTGTCGTCCAGGCCGAATTCGAACTTGGTGTCGGCGATGATGATGCCGCGCGTGGCGGCGTAGTCGGCGGCGGCCTTGTACAGGGCAATGGCCACGTCGCGCATCTTGGCGGCCAGTTCCGCGCCGATGCGCTGTTCCATGTCCGCAAAGCTGATGTTTTCATCATGCTCGCCCAGCTCGGCCTTGGCGGCCGGCGTGAAGATCGGTTCCGGCAGCTTTTGCGCCTGTTGCAGGCCGGCTGGCAATTCGATGCCGCAGATGCTGCCCGTATCCTGGTAATCCTTCCAGCCCGAACCGATGATGTAGCCGCGCACGACCGCCTCGACCATGATGGGCTTCAAACGCTTGGCGACGACGGCGCGGCCCCGCACCTGCTCCACTTCCTCGGGCGCCACCACGGACTCCGGCGCCACGCCGGTCAAGTGATTCGGCACGATGCGGCCCAGTTTCTCGAACCAGAAGTCGCTCATCTGGTTGAGGACCTTGCCCTTGCCGGGAATCGGTTCGTTCATGACGACATCGAAGGCCGACAGGCGGTCGGTGGTGACGATCAGGATCTTGTCGTCGCCGACGGCATAGTTGTCGCGGACCTTGCCGTGGCCCAGCAGTGGCAGGGATTGGATGGAAGTCTGATAGAGGCTGTTCATAGCGGAGGGAATGATGTGATGAAACGAAACCGGCAGGCAGGGGACGCCCGCCGGTCGAGAAAATCGGGCACCAGGATACGCTATCTGCGTATGCCTGCTGCCCGTTCCAGACAGAATTTTACTTCACAATTTGCGACAGCTCGCCGGCCTTGTAGCGCTCGGCCATTTTTTCCATCGTGATGACCTTGATTTTCGACGCCTGGCCTTCGCAGCCGAACGCCTGCATGCGGGCGCGCACGATCTGCTCGGCAGCGGTGCGGGCCGGCTTCAGGAAGTCGCGCGGGTCGAATTTCGATGGATTTTCAAACAGGTATTTGCGGATCGCGGCCGTCATCGCCAGGCGGATGTCGGTGTCGATGTTGATCTTGCGCACGCCGTGACGGATGCCTTCCTGGATTTCTTCCACCGGCACGCCGTAGGTTTCCTTCATGTCACCGCCGAATTCGCGGATGATGGCCAGCAATTCCTGCGGCACCGACGACGAGCCGTGCATCACCAGGTGGGTGTTCGGGATGCGCGCGTGGATTTCCTTGATGCGGTCGATGGCCAGGATGTCGCCCGTCGGCTTGCGCGTAAACTTGTAGGCGCCGTGCGAGGTGCCGATGGCGATGGCCAGGGCGTCGCACTGGGTACGCTGCACGAAGTCGGCAGCTTGCGCCACGTCCGTCAGCAGTTGCTCGCGGGTCATGGTGCCGTCGGCGCCGTGGCCGTCTTCCTTGTCACCCTTCATGGTTTCCAGCGAACCGAGCACGCCCAGTTCCGCTTCCACCGTCACGCCGATGGCGTGCGAGAACTTCACTACTTCGCGCGACACTTCCACGTTGTATTCGTAGGAAGCCACCGACTTGCCGTCCGCTTCCAGCGAACCGTCCATCATCACGGACGTGAAGCCCGAGCGGATGGCGGCCATGCAGACGGCCGGCGACTGGCCGTGATCCTGGTGCATGACGACGGGAATGTGCGGGTACGCTTCGACGGCCGCGTCGATCAGGTGGCGCAGGAAGGCTTCGCCCGCGTATTTGCGGGCGCCGGCGGACGCCTGCATGATCACCGGCGAGTTCAGGGCATCGGCGGCGGCCATGATGGCTTGCACTTGCTCCAGGTTATTGACGTTGAAAGCAGGAATGCCATAGCCGTTTTCGGCGGCATGGTCCAGCAGTTGACGCATGGATACGAGAGACATGGTAATACTCCAGATAACAATAGAAACCGTTGCGGCGCTTCGCGGTCGATCACCGCGCCGGCGCCTGAATGCTTACGTCAGGTCAAACTCGCCGACCTTGACGATTTTAAGCGCGTTGGTACCGCCCACCTGCCCCATGGGCTCGCCCCAGGTCACGACGATCATGTCGCCCTTGCGCACGATGCCCTGCGCCACCAACAGCTCTTCCGCCTGCTTCAGCACCTGCGCGCTGGGGGCGTTCTGCATCAGATGATACGCCCGTACATTGCGGTACAGCGCCGCTTTGCGCAAAGTCGTGACGCTGGGCGTGAGCGCGTAGATCGGCGTGTCGATGCTGTGGCGGCTCATCCACAAGGCCGTGGAACCGGATTCCGTCAGGGCCACGATGGCTTTCACGCGCAAATGGTGGGCCGTAAACAGGGCGCCATACGCGATCGACTGGTCGATGCGGGTAAACGTGACGTTGAGGAAATCGGCATCGAGCTTGTTGTATTCGGACTGTTCCGCCTCGATGCAGATGGCGGCCATCATTTCCACCGTCTCGATCGGGTACTTGCCCGAGGCCGTCTCGGCCGACGTCATCACGGCATCCGTGCCGTCGAGCACGGCATTGGCCACGTCCGACACTTCGGCGCGCGTCGGCACGGCGTTGACGATCATCGATTCCATCATCTGCGTGGCCGTGATCGCCAGCTTGTTCGAGGCGCGCGCCATCTTGATCATGCGCTTTTGCAGGGCCGGCACGGCCGCGTTGCCCACCTCGACCGCCAGGTCGCCGCGCGCCACCATGATGCCGTCGGACGCGTCGAGGATTTCCTGCAGCGCAGGAATGGCTTCCGCGCGCTCGATCTTGGCGATCATCATCGGCTTGTGGTGGTACGGTTCGCCCGCGATATTGGCCAGCTGGCGCGCCATTTCCATATCGGTCGCGCATTTCGGGAAGGAAATGGCCAGATAGTCGGCCTGGAAACTCATGGCCGTCTTGATATCTTCCATATCCTTCGCCGTCAGGGCCGGCGCGGACAAGCCGCCGCCCTGGCGGTTGATGCCCTTGTTGTTCGACAGCTCGCCGCCAATCTTGACGGTGGTGTGGATTTCGCTGCCGTGGATGCGCTCGACGATCAGCACGATGAGGCCGTCGTTCAGCAGCAGCACGTCGCCCTTGTGCAGGTCGCGCGGCAGGGCCTTGTAATCGAGGCCCACGCGTTCCTGGTTGCCCAGCTCGCCATTCTCGCCCCACTTGGCGTCGAGGATGAAGCGCTCACCCGGCTCGAGCGCGATGCGCGTGTTTTCAAACTTGCCGACACGAATCTTCGGCCCTTGCATGTCGGCCATGATGGCCACTTCGCGGCCGCACTCGGCCGCCGCCAGCCGCACCAGCGCCGCGCGGTCGATATGGTCCTGCGCCTTGCCGTGGGAAAAATTCAAACGCACCACGTCGACGCCCGCCCGTATCATCTTCACCAGGATGTCGAAGTCGGTAGAGGCGGGGCCGATTGTTGCTACGATTTTTGTACCACGTGGCATAGGATTCCTTGTGCGCGAGCGAAGGTGATCAAGGCCGGTTTGATGTTACATCCGGCAAGGTAAAAGCGCAGCGGTCAGGCTGCGCTTGGTACTGAACGGCTAACTGCTGCGCCTTACGCAGCGCGCTGCATCAGAATTTCCACGGCGGGCAAAGTCTTACCTTCCAGGAATTCCAGGAAGGCGCCGCCGCCCGTCGAGATATAGCTGATTTGATCGGTAATGTCGTATTTGGCAATCGCCGCCAAGGTGTCGCCACCGCCGGCGATCGAGAATGCTTTCGATTCGGCAATGGCCAGCGCCAGGGTCTTGGTGCCGTTGCCGAACTGGTCGAATTCGAACACGCCGACGGGGCCGTTCCACACGATGGTGCCGGCAGCGGCGATCTGCTGCGCCAGCAGGGCAGCCGTTTTCGGGCCGATATCGAGGATCATGTCGTCGTCGGCCACATCGGCCACGTCCTTGACGGTGGCGGCGGCCGTTGGCGAGAACTCCTTGGCGCACACGACATCGACGGGAATCGGCACTTGCGCGCCGCGCTTGGCCATGATGTCGATGATGGCACGGGCTTCCTCGACGAGTTCCGCTTCCACCAGCGACTTGCCGACATTCAAGCCAACGGCCTTCATGAAGGTGTTGGCGATGCCGCCGCCGACGATCAGGTTATCGACCTTGTCGGACAGGGCTTTCAGGATGGTCAGCTTGCTCGATACTTTCGAACCAGCAACAATCGCCAGCAAGGGCCGGGCCGGCGCGTGCAACGCTTTCCCCAGCGCATCGAGTTCGGCCGCCAGCAGCGGGCCGGCGCAGGCGACAGGCGCGAACTTGGCGATGCCGTGCGTGGACGCTTCCGCGCGGTGGGCCGTGCCGAACGCGTCATTGACGTAGATATCGCACAGCTTGGCCATTTTTTGCGCCAGCTCATCGCTGTTTTTCTTTTCGCCCTTGTTCACGCGCACGTTTTCCAGCAAGCCCACTTGCCCGGCAGCCAAGGACTCCAGGCCGGCGCCATCGATCCAATTTTGCTTCAATGCAACTTCTTGGCCCAGCAACTCGGACAGGCGGGCGGCCACGGGCGCCAGGCTGTCGGCCGGCTTGAACTCGCCTTCCGTCGGACGGCCCAGGTGCGACGTCACCATCACGGCGGCGCCAGCGTCCAGCGCGGCGCGGATGGCCGGCACCGAGGCGCGGATGCGCGTATCTTCGGTGATCTTGCCACTGTCATCTTGCGGGACGTTCAGGTCGGCGCGGATAAACACGCGCTTGCCTTGCAGTGCATTTTGGTCGATCAAATCTTGCAGACGGATGAAGTTGAGAACAGCTGACATGGCGATCCAGATGACGAGTGGAAGGAAGTGCGCTATTTTACCGCAATGACCAGACCAAATCGCCGATTTGTCCTGCTTTACTGAAAAACGTGCAACAGTCGCAAGCCCGTGAAAACCAGCATGCCAAACACGATGGTTTGCAACATATTGCGCCGAATCACAAAAAAGATCGTGGCGGCAATACCCGACAAGAGTTTCAAATTGGACAATTCCAGATGCACCTGCTGCCCCTCCATCAGCATGTCGGGCGCGATGATGGCCGCCAGCGCGCAGGCCGGCGCATAGCGCAGCATCTCGCCCACGCGGCGCGGGATGGTGATGTGGTGGCCGACCAGCCAGAAGGTGCTGCGCGTGGCGGCCGTGGCCACCGTCAGCACGGCGATGGCCAGCCACACGTCAAAGCTGCCCCAGTCGATATTGTCAAACATGGCGTTTTGTCCACTTTTCCGTCAATTCTTCCACGGCCATGGCGCTGACCATGCCCACCAGCACGGCCACCAGCAAGCCCAGCTTATACGGCAGGCTGAAGGCAAGCACGGCCACCGTGCCCGCCACCAGCACGCCGCACAGGGCGGCGCGGTTCTGGATCAGCGGCACGGTGACGCACAGGATCGCCAGCGTCCCTGCAAAGCCCAGCCCCCATTCGGCCGGCACAACGGCACCCAGCACGATGCCGATGAAGGAACCGATCTGCCAGGCCAGCCAGTTGGGATAGATCAGGCCCTTGAGGAAGGGCAGCTTGGCCGGGGCCGGCGCCTCGTCGCGGTAGCGCTGCAGGAACAGCCCCACCGTGATATCGCCGGAAACATAGCCGAGCGCAAAACGCTGGCGCCACGGCAGATGGGCGAAATGGGGCGCCAGCAGCACGGAAAAGATAACAAAACGCAAATTGACGACGAGGGCCGTGGCAAAGATCACCCACACGGGCGCCTGCGCGGCCAGCAGGGGCAAGGACGCGAGCTGGGCCGAACCGGCAAAGACGAACAGGGTCATGGCGCCCGCCTGCGCCACCGTCAGGCCGCTCTTCACCATGGCCACGCCCACCACCATGCCCCAGGCCGCGATGCCCAGCAGGCTGGGCGCGCCCAGTTTCAGGCCGGCATGCCAGGCGTCTTTCAGCAGAGCGTCATCGCGGGCGGCCGCGATCGCGTTCACGCGGCGCTCCGGCAGGCTGAGTGTGGTAACTGCACAACAATGGTGCGTAGCGACAAGGGCGACAACGGCGATACCGGCAAGGCAAATCCAGTCATGGTGGCGCTGCAGGCGCCATATTTCCGCAAAAAACCGCGCCGCAGCCGAAGAGGGTCGAGCCGCCATTTTAGCCATGATTTTTGCTGTCTGCCTGAATCCGTTAAAATCGTGCTTTTGGCAGCAGCCGACTTCCATCCATACAGCCTCACGGAGCATGACAAGATGACAAATACCACCCAGCCAGCGGTCGAACTCGACAGTAAAGACCTGCCAGCCCACTGCCCTAACCCGGCCATGCCGCTGTGGTCGTCGCATCCGCGCGTGTTCCTGGAATTCAACAAGAGCGGCATCGCCAAGTGCCCGTACTGCGGCACCGCCTACACGCTGAAGGAAGGCGCCAGCGCCGGCCATCATTAAACTGCCCAGCGGCGCGCCACCAGCGCGCCGTTTTCATTTGCACAGCTGCACCGATCAGTCCGGAGTCGTCATGAAACGTCTGAAGGAACTCAATGGCAGCGCCGCGGAAATCGAAGCGGCGTTCTACGATGCCTTGCACCGCGCCGACCTCGAAGCGCTGATGGCGCTATGGGCCGACGACGAAGAAATCGTCTGCATCCACCCGGGCGGCGCACGCCTGATCGGCCATGCGGCCATCCGCGCTTCCTGGGAAGCCATCCTGGCCGGCGGCGGCCTGCACATCGTGCCGGCCCAGCTGCATGAAACGCACAATCTGATGAGCTCGGTACACACGGTCATCGAAGGCGTCACCGCCGAGGAAGGCGGGCCGGCGCACCTGCTGGCCACCAATGTCTATGTGAAAACGCCGCGCGGCTGGCGCATCGTGCTGCACCATGCCTCCATCGCGCCGGGCGGCGCACCGGCGGACCATGCGGGAGCGCAGATCCTGCACTAATCTCTGAACGATGACTTACACCGCCCCATTCTGGTTGCCCAGCGGCCACTTGCAAACGATTTATCCGGCCCTGTGCATCAGCAAGCCTGCCGTGCCCTTCCGCCGCGAACGCTGGCAGGCGCCCGATGGCGATTTCGTCGACGTCGACCTGGTCGATGGCCAGCCGGGCCAGCCCTTCGTCGTGCTGTTCCATGGCCTGGAAGGCTCCTCCGGCAGCCATTACGCGCGCGCCATGATGGCCGAAGTGGCCGCGCGCGGCTGGTCGGGCGCCGTGCCGCATTTTCGCGGCTGCTCGGGCGAAGCGAACCTGGCGCCGCGTTTTTACCATTCCGGCGACGCGCAGGAAGTGGACTGGGTCTTGCGCGCACTGCGACCGCGCGCCAGCGGCAAGTTTTACGCGGCCGGCGTCTCGCTGGGCGGCAACGCCCTGCTGTGCTGGCTGGGCCAGTCGCAGCACCAGGCGGACTTCGTCGACGCGGCCGCGGCCGTGTCCGCCCCGCTGGATCTGGCGCAGGGCGGCAAGGCCCTGTCCGCGGGTCTCAACCGGCTCTACACGCGCATGTTCCTGAACACCCTGAAACCCAAATGCCTGGCCAAGCTCGAGCAGTTTCCCGGCCTGTTCCCACGCGACGCCATGCTGGCCGCGCGCGACCTGCACGCGTTCGACAATGTCGTCACGGCGCCGCTGCACGGCTACCGCGACGCCGACGATTACTGGCATCGCGCCAGCGCGAAACACGTCTTGCAGGACATCACCGTGCCGACCCTCGTGCTCAACGCGCAGAACGACCCCTTCCTGCCCGGGCGCTTCCTGCCTGCCAGCGCCGCGCCCAAGGTCACGCTCGACTATCCGCGCCATGGCGGCCACGTGGGCTTTGCCGTCGGGAAATTGCCTGGCAGCATAGACTGGCTGCCGCAGCGCCTGCTGTCCTTTTTTGAAGGCGGCAGCGGGGCGCCGTCTTCGCCGCAAAACTGTCACGCTGACGGCTTGCGCACTTCAACAGAAAACGCCTTACATGGATGATCTCGTCAAGCAGGCCCTGGCCAAATGGCCGAACGTGCCCCACTGCTACGGCTGGCTGGGGCTGGACGCGCGCGGCAACTGGCGCATGCGCGACCAGCATGCGCAGCAACAGCAACTACCGGGCGACAAGATCGCCCACGCGGCGCTGCTGGGGTTTATCAACCGCAATTACGACCATGACGAGCGCGGCTGCTGGTTTTTCCAGAACGGTCCGCAGCGCGTCTACCTGAACCTGGAAGCGACGCCCTACATCGCCCGCAGCGATCCGCAACATGGTTTTGTCTTGCAGACGGGCGCGCCGCTGGCGGCCATCGATGCAGCCTGGCTGTGCGACAACGGCGCCCTGATCCTGCGCCATGGCGCCATCGTGGCGCAGGTGGATGACCGCGACATGGCGCAGGTGCTGCCCGCGCTGCGCCTCGATGGCCAGGCGCTCGGCGACGACGCCCTGCTGGCCTGGCTGGAAGGGGGACAAGGCAAGCTGACCTTGTTACATGACGGCAAGGAGATTGCCGTGCAGCCGCTGGGCCATGCCGCCGTGCCGCAGAGCTTCGGCTTCCAGCGCGCGCCGCAAGCCGCATAGGGGCTAGCCCTTCTGCTCCTTCAGCTGTTCGCGGCGCTTTTCCTGCAATTCCCGCTCGCGCGCATCGATCACGGCCTGGTCATAAAAGGTCGCGTCGGTGGACTTGCGGGCAATCGTCAGCTGGTCCAGCGCGGCCATGGTGGCGCCCTGCAGCACATAGGATTCGGCCAGCGCCATGTGCTGCAAGGTCATCTTGCCCTGGTCCGCATACACTTTCGCCAGCAAATCGTACAGTTCCGGCTCTTCCTTGTAGAGCTGCACCTGGTCGCGCAGGTACAGGGTCGCCTGTTCCAGCTTGCCGGCGGCCATCAGCGCTTCCGCATACTGGCGCGCGATGCCGCGCGAGAGGGGAAACTGCTGGCGCGCCGCGTCCGCCGCCTTCAGAGCCTGTTGCGCCACCTCCTTCTTCTGCGCCGGCATCAGCAGCACTTCCAGCCCCATCGCCGCCAGCAGCGAATTGGGACCCTGCGTGCCGCCCGAGGTAAACACATTCGGCCCGACCGGCTGGTGCAGGGCCGCATTGGCCGCGTCGAGCTCCTTCTGCGCCTCGACCGGATTACCTTGCTTGACGGCCACATAAGACAAGCCATAGTGGGCGGCCGTTACCTGGAAGCGGCTTTGCTGCTCCAGCTGCGTCTTGAAGACGGCCCTGGCATTCAACAGGCCTTGCACGCTTTCATCCTGCAGCACGCGGGCACGGGCGCGCGCCAGGTGGAAATTCAGGCTGTCCGGACGCTGCTTGTACGGCTGCTCGCGGATGCGCGCCTGGATGTCGGCGATGCGCTCGGTGGTCAGGGGATGCGTCTGCAGGTAGGCGGGCATCAGGTCGCTGTACGAGCGGCTGGCCGCCTGCATGCGGCCGAAGAAGGCCACCATGCCGGTGGTGTCGAAACCGGCCTCGCCCATGATCTGGAAACCGATGCGGTCCGCCTCGCGTTCGGCGTCGCGGCCGAAATTGAGCTGGCGCTGGATGGCCAGGCCCTGGCCGGCGGCAAACACGCCCATGGCCACGTCGCCGCCCGCGCGCGACGCCAGCGCCGCCAGCAGCATGGCCGCCAGCGGCATCAGGGCATCCTGGCGCTGCTGCCCCAGCATGCGCGCGATATGGCGCTGCGCCACGTGGCCGATCTCGTGCGACAGCACGGACGCCAGTTCCGCTTCCGTTTGCGCGGCCAGCAGCAGGGCCGAGTGCACGCCGATGAAACCGCCGGGCAAGGCGAACGCGTTCAATTGCGGATCGCGCACGGCAAAGAAGAAATAATCGTAATTCGTTTCGCCGCGCACGCTGGGCCGCGCCGCCACGAGGGCGTTGCCGAAGGTGTTCAGGTATTCCAGCAGCGGGGCGTCGTCGAGGTAATCGCGGTCGCCGCGAACGCCGCGCATGATTTCCTCGCCAATCTTGCGCTCCATCGCCGGCGACAGGTCTTCGCGCGAGGTATCGCCCAGGTTCGGCAGGTTCGGCGCGGGCGGCACGGCCGACGGCGTCCAGCCGCTGGCCGGCTTGGCAGCCGTGCTGGCGGCTGGCGCCGAGGTATAGGTTTGCGCCAGCGCACAGGGCGCAGCCAGCCATAACGCGGCCAGCACGGACATGCGCCATGGCTGGCGCCGCAATGCCGCGCCGGCGTTTTCAAGTACGGACTGGAGGGTAGTTTTTGAATTCACGGGTGATATCATACCTTGTTCGCGACGCCGTTTCCGCGCGACAGGCATGCGATATGCTTGTGGCACGGCTTTCCCTTACGGCATGCCGCGCCCCCATTTCCTGACCCACTTTTGACGCCATGACAACAGCAGACAAGCAAGCCCCCGCCGGGGAACTGACCCATTTCGACGCCACGGGCCAGGCCCATATGGTCGACGTGGGCAGCAAGGAAGACACGCGCCGCAGCGCCGTGGCGGCCGGCACCATCCGCATGCAGCCGGCGACGCTGGCATTGATCATCTCCGGCAACGCCAAGAAGGGCGACGTGCTGGGCATCGCCCGCATCGCCGCCATCATGGGCGCCAAGCGCACCAGCGACCTGATTCCCCTGTGCCACCCGCTGGCGCTCACGCGCGTGACGGTCGACTTTGACATCGACGCCGCCGCCAACAGCGTGCACTGCCGCGCCCAGGTCGACACGACGGGCAAGACGGGCGTGGAAATGGAAGCGCTGACCTCCGTGCAGATCGGCTTGCTGACGATTTACGACATGTGCAAGGCCGTCGACCGCGGCATGGTCATGACCAATGTGCGCGTGCTGGAAAAGCATGGCGGCAAGTCGGGCGACTGGCACGCCAAGGTCTAGGGCGCAGCGCCACCGCTTCAGGCGGGCACTGGCGGCGCCGCCTTGAGGCGGCGCAAGTCGCACAGCAGCCACACGGCGCTGCCCAGGCACAGCACGAGGATGGCGATCGACAGCGGCAGGTGGAATTGCTCCAGCCCCGCCAGCGCAAAGCCGGCGTGGATCAGGAATGTGCCCACGCCCAGCGCGGCGCACACCGCCGCATAGCGCCGTGCCTGCATGGTGCCCAGCAACACGTGGCGGTAACCGGCCAGCACCAGAGCAATCGCCGCCAGGTTGAATACCAGGAAACCCTGTATGCCGCCCGGCACATGAAACATTTCCCATTCACGCCAATACGCCGCATCAACCTGATGCAGGATCAGCAACAACATCGTCCAGAAATAGCTGCGCGCCATAAGATTTACATTCGTCAATATTGACGCAATTGTAAAGCTTGCGGCGCGTAGCGGTACGGCACCCGGCATTTTTTGTTGCCAATGCCGATTTTATTGATGTAAATGCTTTTTCATTAAGAAATCATGCATACTGCTATTCGACCACATTGAGACGAGTAGCGCATGACAAGCAACAAGCCCGCCGCGGAAAGCAAGCTCCAGGACTTCGAATTCGAAGCCATGAATCTGCAGGTGGGCGGGCGCATCCAGTTCATCACGCACCGCACCATCAAGCCCATCCAGCATTTCTCGACCGTGATCGGCTATGTGAAGGATGAGTATCTGATCGTCAAGATTCCGCAGGAAAACGGCGCCGCCATCATGCTCAACGAGGGCGACAAGCTGACCATCCGCGTGTTTTCCGGCGTTACCGTGTGTTCGTTTTCCTGCAGCGTGCTGCGCATCTTTGGCCGCCCCCTCAATTATGTCCACCTGAGCTTTCCCGACACCATACAGGGCACGAGCCTGCGCACGGCGATGCGCGTCAAGGTGGAGATACCCGCGCAGCTCAGCTACCGTGATGTGGCGGCCGTGCCCGTGTTCATCGTCAACCTCAGCGTTTCCGGGGCGCTGATCGAGGCGCCCAGCATGCTCACGCCCGACGACGACGGCGTGGCCCTGAGCTTTACCCTGCTGGTGCAGCCGAACAAGCACCAGATGCGCGTCAACACGCGCGCCCGCATCCAGAACGTCAGCGTCGGCAAGCCGTCGCATGGCCAGGCGGCCGACGCGCCCGAAATCTATACGTATGGCGTGCAATTCATCGACCTGGAACCGACCCATTACACGCTGCTGCAAAACCTCACCTACGAAGCGCTGATCGCGGACCGGCAAAAAATCGTCTGATGGCGGCCAGGCAGTCGGCGCTCACAGCGTTGCCGCCGGTGGCGGCGGATTGTTCTTCAGGATGGCCTCGATCGCCGCCCCATTCGTCACCGTGGTGCTGTTCATCCACGTCAGGCTGCTGCTGCCCGGCGTCAAGGTCATTTTCACGATCTTGCCACCCACGCCATTGCCCAGATCGCCAGCCAGGGTCAGCTCGATATCGCCCGTCGTGACCTTGGCGCTGGCCACTTCGCGCGTCGGCGTGAATAGCGGGATGACGCCGGGCACGTTGGCGGCGGGCGTGCTGCAGATGGCTGCCGCGCCGCCATTTTCCTGCACGCACAGGGCCACGGCCGTCTTCAACGGAGCGGCAGCGGCCAGCACGTTGCTGACCTTGGCCCGCATCGTGTAGTCGCCATACTGGGGAATGGCCACGGCCGCCAGGATGCCGGCGATGGCCACGACGATCATCAGTTCTATCAGGGTAAATCCGCTTTGCGCGCGCATCGTTTCCTCCCTTGTGCAGATGCTCATGTCCTGCACGGTGCAAGCGCCATGCCAGCGGCGCGCATGGGGCGGAGGGGATAGGAAAGCAAGAAAAACGACGCATTTGGGCGCCATCGGGCGCTTTTCGTCCCCCGGCGCCACGATCCGCCGTAGCGCACAGACAAAAAAAAGGAGCCGAAGCTCCTTTTTTGTACTGCGGCGACCAGGCTGGAATTACAGCATGGCTTTCAGCAGACGCGCCATTTCCGACGGGTTCTTGGTCACGGTGATGCCGCAAGCTTCCATGATTTCCAGCTTGGCTTGTGCCGTATCGGCACCGCCCGAGATCAGCGCGCCGGCGTGGCCCATGCGCTTGCCTGGAGGAGCGGTCACGCCAGCGATGAAGCCAACGACCGGTTTTTTCATGTTGTCTTTGATCCAATAAGCCGCGTTGGCTTCATCCGGACCGCCGATTTCGCCGATCATGATGACCGCGTCGGTATCTGGATCGTCATTGAACATCTTCATGATGTCGATGTGCTTCAGACCGTTGATCGGGTCGCCGCCGATGCCGACTGCCGACGATTGGCCCAGGCCCAGTGCGGTCAGCTGACCCACTGCTTCATAGGTCAGGGTGCCCGAACGCGACACCACGCCGATACGGCCCTTCTTGTGGATGTGGCCTGGCATGATGCCGATCTTGATTTCGTCTGGCGTGATCAAGCCTGGGCAGTTAGGGCCCAGCAGCAAGGTTTTGCTGTTGGCTTTAGCCATGCGGTCTTTCAGGGCCATCATGTCACGGACAGGAATGCCTTCGGTGATGCAAATGGCCAGATCCATTTCAGCTTCGACAGCTTCCCAGATCGCCGCTGCCGCGCCTGCTGGCGGTACGTAGATCACGGAAACGTTGGCGCCAGTTTCTTTTTTCGCTTCGGTGACGTTAGCGAAAATAGGAATGCCTTCGAAGTCTTCGCCGGCTTTCTTCGGGTTCACGCCTGCCACGAAGGCAGCTTTGCCGTTCGCGTAGTCGCGGCAACCGCGGGTGTGGAACTGGCCGGTCTTGCCGGTGATCCCTTGGGTAACGACTTTGGTATCTTTATTGATCAGAATGGACATGTTGATTCCTTAATTAAGCTTGACCGGCAGCAGCGGCAACGACGCTCTTGGCTGCATCTTCCATGGTGTCGGCTGCGATGATAGGCAGACCGGAATCGGCCAGCATCTTCTTGCCCAGGTCTTCGTTGGTGCCCTTCATGCGCACGACCAGCGGTACGTTCAGCGAAACGGCTTTCACCGCGGCGATGACGCCTTCGGCGATCACGTCGCAACGCATGATGCCGCCGAAAATGTTCACCAGGATAGCTTTCAGGCCTGGGTTTTTCAGCATGATCTTGAACGCTTCGGTCACTTTTTCTGCCGTGGCGCCGCCGCCGACGTCCAGGAAGTTGGCTGGCTCGCCGCCGAACAGCTTGATGGTGTCCATGGTGGCCATGGCCAGGCCGGCGCCGTTCACCAGGCAACCGATGTTGCCGTCGAGCGAGATGTAGGCCAGGTCGAATTTCGACGCTTCGATTTCAGCTGGATCTTCTTCGTCCAGATCGCGCAGGGCGACGATTTCCGGATGACGGAACAGGGCGTTCGGGTCAAAGTTGAACTTGGCGTCCAGGGCGATGACTTTGCCGCTGCCGGTGACGATCAGCGGGTTGATTTCGGCCAGCGAGCAATCGGTTTCCCAGTACGCTTTGTACAGGCCTTGCAGGTTGACGCGGGCGTCGGCGATGGAACCGGCAGGCACGCCGATCTTGGCGGCGATGTCGTCTGCCTGGGCATCGGTCAGGCCTACGCCCGGATCGATGGTGACGTGGTGGATCTTCTCAGGGTGGCTCTCGGCCACTTCTTCGATGTCCATGCCGCCTTCGGACGAAGCCATCAGGACGATTTTCTGGGTGACGCGGTCGGTGACCAGCGAAACGTACAGTTCCTGTTTGATGTCGGCGCCTTCTTCCACCAGCAGGCGGTTGACTTTCTGGCCTTCGGCGCTGGTCTGGTGCGTGATCAGCTGCATGCCCATGATCTGGTCGGCGTATTCCTTGACCTGTTCGATCGATTTTGCCACTTTCACGCCGCCGCCCTTGCCGCGGCCACCTGCGTGGATCTGCGCCTTGACGACCCATACCGGACCGCCCAGGGTTTCCGCAGCCTTGACGGCTTCGTCGACGGACATGCACGGAATACCGCGTGGTACCGTCACTCCGTGCTGCCGGAGGATTTCTTTGGCTTGATACTCATGGATTTTCATGCTGGCTTCCCTTCTGATACTGATTTGTAAAAATACGGTTAGTGGTGCAAAAAAAACAGGAAAAACAGAGCGCCGGGGTCACGCCTTGGCTACCCAGCGCGGGTAATACTGTGCAACTGCCCCGCCATCGGTGCGCAGGGCGTGGCATTTGTCGAGTTGAAACGGCTTTTCATGCGACAAGTCAGCATTCGCACCGTCACGGGTCGACCAGACATCGCCGGCAAATGCCTGAACCGTTGCAGTCGGCAAGACTTGCGCCAGTTCGGTCAAATGGGTACAGCCGGCGATTCCCGCCAGGCGCTGTTTCAAGTCGCGGCGGAAATTCTTCAATAGATTCAGACCGATCAGCGCCCTGTAGGCGGGGCCGATGGTATCGCAAAAACCGGGATACGGCACGGCATCGGAGGCAGCTTCGGCCTCGACAATGGTCAGTTCGCGATCGACGGTAATGCGTAAATGGAGGTCATGCAGGGGGGCGCCGGCGGGACGGGGGCCGGAGGCCAGGGTCGCGTCATAGCTTTTGATATCGGTGATACGGGCGTCAATATCCCACAGGCCGTCGTCGCGCAGATACGCTTGGACGTCGATAACGCGGGAGTGCCGTAGGGCGCGCCGGGATACGGGAGTTGACAGGGGCATAAGACCGATGCCGCTTGCGCGGCCATAATTTAGTAAGCAGCCATGTGCATAAAGCACGCCGTTCGCAGCTTCTACGAACAGCAACCGCACCTGCGGCGCCGCAAAAACCCTAAAAGTGTAGCACACTGGACGCCGGTTGCGCCGCAACATAATTTTTCATTGCTTTGATAAAAACATTTCAAAGCATAAAGAATTCACATGGAAATTGACGCTGTTATCACGTATGGTGATGATAGATATGGCCCGATCTCGCCATGCGCCGCGCCAAACAGGCCCGTCGCCCCGGCAGGCGGCTGGGCTGGCCCGACGAACGATGCGCAGTGCAACAATACGCCGCCATCCGACCAGCGGATGGGCAAGGCAAACGGCATTGGCAGGAAGATAATGATACGCGGCGGCACCGGCCCGCCAGCGCCGGCACAGACAGGACCGTGACTGTTGCAGATGGAACACAGCGGAGACCGGCCCGCCGGTCAGCATGCGAGCGGCGGACCGGAGCGGGGGGCGACGCCGCAAGGTGCGATGCGCGCGCCGTGCGAACCACGTCGGTTCGGCTAGTCGTCCTCGGGCTCCAGGCCTTTCAAGGCCACCTGCACGGCGCGCTGGGAAAAACCGCGCTGCATCAGGAAGCGCATCTGCTTGCTGCGCTGCTCGGCATCCTGCGCCACTACACCAAACTTGCGGCGCCACACCTCGCAGGCACGCGCCACCTCGCCTTCGGCCAGCCCGGCCTTGAGCTCTTGCAGCGCCTCGCCGCCGATGCCATGGCTTTGCAGCTCGGCCATGATGCGGCTGTTGCCAAAGCGCGCCGAGCGGCGATGGATCAGCGACTCGGAAAAACGTTCCTGCGACAGCCAGTTGGCCTGCTCCAGGCTGTCGAGCAAGGCTTCCACATCGTCGCCTTCCTGCGCATGGCGCTGCAGCTTGCGCCGCAATTCCATGCGGCTGTGTTCACGCATCGACAGGAAGCGTAGCGCCCTGCCCTTCAGGCTCAACTGTACCGCTGCCATCATTCCACCCTATCGTCCATCACATCAACACCACAGATATAGCGTCAAACATACCGCCAAAATACAAATGCCGCCTGGCGCACGGGCGCGAGGCGGCATTCATTGTAGATCTTTTGCCCGGCAAGCTTGCGGCGCAAGGGGCCGCCATCCTGCTGCGGCAGGACCAGCCCGAAAGCGGACCCTGCCGCGGCAACTGGCCTGCAGGCCAATTTTCCTGCTGAGTTGCCGGCTAAATTGCCTGCTGAGTTGCCTGTTTACTCGGCCGCTTTCGCTTCCGCAGCCTTGGCCGCCTTGTCGGCGGCTTTATCCGCTTTTTCCGGCTTTTCAGCGGCCAGCGGCGGCAGTTCACGTACGCCCAGCGATGCGCGGACCTTGTTTTCGATCTCGCGTGCCAGTGCCGGACGCTCTTGCAGGAAGGCGCGGGCGTTGTCCTTGCCCTGGCCGATGCGTTCGCCGTTATAGCTGTACCACGAACCGGATTTTTCCACGATCTTGGCATCCGAACCCAGGTCGAGGATTTCGCCTTCGCGCGAGGTGCCGGCGCCGTACAGGATGTCGAAGTGCGCTTCCTTGAATGGCGGCGCGATCTTGTTCTTGACGACCTTGACCTTGGTTTCGTTGCCGATCACTTCATCGCCGGACTTGATCGAGCCGGTACGGCGGATGTCCAGGCGCACGGAAGCGTAGAATTTCAGCGCATTGCCGCCGGTGGTCGTTTCCGGGCTGCCGAACATCACGCCGATCTTCATGCGGATCTGGTTGATGAAGATGACCAGGGTGTTCGTGCGGTTGATGGAACCGGTCAATTTACGCAGCGCTTGCGACATCAGACGCGCTTGCAGGCCCGGCAGGGAATCGCCCATGTCGCCTTCGATCTCGGCGCGTGGCGTCAGTGCGGCCACGGAGTCGATGACCACCAGGTCGACGCTGCCCGAACGCACGAGGGCGTCGCAGATTTCCAGCGCCTGCTCGCCCGTATCCGGTTGCGAGATCAGCAATTCATGCAGGTTTACACCCAGTTTTTGCGCATAGCCGACGTCGAGCGCGTGCTCGGCATCGATAAAGGCGCAGGTGCCGCCCAATTTTTGCATTTCTGCAATGGTTTGCAGGGTCAAGGTGGTTTTACCCGACGATTCCGGACCGTAGATTTCCACCACGCGGCCGCGCGGCAAGCCACCGACGCCCAGCGCGATATCCAGCCCGAGCGAACCGGTCGACACGACTTGCACTTCTTCGATCGGTGCGCTGGCATCCATGCGCATGACCGAACCTTTGCCAAACTGCTTCTCGATCTGCGCCAGTGCGGCGGCGAGCGCCTTGGCTTTTTCCGATGCGGGTACTACAGCTTTTTTATCGTCCATATGTTCTTTCAGCCTGGGTGAGCGCGTGGGTTAAATTCGTTACAGACACTACTGTATAAAAAAACAGTGATCAATGCAAGCGGAACGTGGATTTGTTTTGAAACAGATCAATACAAGCCTTGTTTTTCACAAAAACTCGCCACCTTGCGGAAAATGAAACACAATACAAGCTTCTACCGTCGCAAGCCGAGGAAGCCTGACCATGCGTATTTTACTTGCCGAAGATGACAGCGTGCTGGCTGACGGGCTGACCCGTTCGCTGCGCCAGTCCGGCTATGCCATCGATTACGTGAAGAACGGACAGGAAGCCGATACGGCCCTGTCCACCCAGGAATTCGACTTGCTGATCCTCGACCTCGGCTTGCCGAAGATGTCGGGACTGGAAGTGCTGCGCCGCCTGCGCGCGCGCGCTTCGCTGCTGCCCGTGCTGATCCTGACGGCCGCCGATTCCATCGAGCAACGTGTGAATGGCCTCGACCTGGGCGCCGACGATTATATGGCCAAGCCGTTCGCCCTGTCGGAACTGGAGGCAAGAGTGCGCGCCCTGACCCGGCGCGGCGCGGGCGGCGGCGCCACCATCATCAAGCACGGTCCGCTCAGCTATGACCAGGTGGGACGCAGCGCCTACATCAACGACCAGATGCTCGACCTGTCGGCGCGCGAACTGGGCTTGCTGGAAATCCTGCTGGGCCGTACGGGCCGTCTCGTTTCCAAAGAGCAGCTGGTCGACCACCTGTGCGAATGGGGAGAAGAGGTGTCGAACAACGCCATCGAAGTGTATGTGCACCGGCTGCGCAAGAAGATCGAAGTGGGCGGCGTGCGCATCGCCACCGTGCGCGGCCTCGGCTATTGCCTGGAAAAATATTCGGAAGCGGCGCGCCTGCAAGCCGAAGCGGGCGAGGCGGCCGCCCCTGCCAGCGGTCCCGCCACCAAGTGAAGGCGCGCGAGGCGCCCGCGGACGAGGCGGCGGACGACGACTGGTTCGAGCCGCCCACCACGGAACAGGATGACACCATCGAGCATTCGCTGTTCGGCGAAATTCTCGACTGGATGCTGGCGCCCTTGCTGCTGCTGTGGCCGATGAGCATCGCCATCACCTACCTGGTGGCCAAGAGCATCGCGAATCAACCGTTCGACCATGCGCTGGAAGACAGCGTCACCGTGCTGACGCAGCAGGTCAAGCAGGCCGATGGCGCCATGCTGCGCCGCCAGCCGGACAAGAACGCCAGCAACACGGGCCGCGACTTCCTGCGCGGCGACGATGTCGACACCCTGTATTACCTGGTGCTGGGCGAGCGCGGCGAATACCTCGACGGCGACCGCGACTTGCCGCCGCCGCAGGACCCCGACAAATACCGCAGCGGCACCGTGCTGTTTCGCAATGACACCATCCATGGCACGCCCGTGCGCGTGGCCTTTACCTATCTCGACATGCCGGCCAGCACCGACGACGAGCCGCGCCGCGCCCTGGTGCAAGTGGGCGAAACCCTGGAAAAGCGCGCGCAGCTGGCAAACGAAATCATCAAGGGCGTGATCTTGCCGCAGTTCATCATCCTGCCCGTGATCCTGGCCCTGGTCTGGTTTGCCCTGGCGCGCGGCCTGTCGCCGCTGGCGCAGTTGCAGGAACGCATACGCGCGCGGCCGCCGGACGATTTATCGCCGATCGAATCGGGCCAGGTGCCCGAGGAAATCACGCCACTGGTCGGTTCGCTCAACGACATGCTGGCGCGTCTGTCGCTGTCGATCGACATGCAGAAGCGCTTCATCGCCGACGCGGCGCACCAGATGAAGACACCGCTGGCCGGCATGCGCATGCAATCCGAACTGGCCTTGCGCCAGACCGACCACGACGAGATCCACCGCTCGCTGTTGCAGCTGGCCAAGAGTTCGGAGGCGGCCACGCGGCTGGTGAACCAGCTGCTGGCCCTGGCGCGCGCGGAAAACCAGCCGCAGGCGGGCACGGCCTTTGAACCGATCGAACTGAGCGAACTGGCGCGCGGCGTGGTGCAGGACTGGGTGCAAGCCTCGTTTGCCCAGCATATCGACCTGGGCTTCGAGCAGGCAGCGTACCCGATCATAATTTCCGGCAATGCCATCATGCTGCGCGAACTGCTGAGCAACCTGATCGACAACGCCCTGCGCTACACGCCTGCCGGCGGCAGCGTCACGGTGCGCGTGCGCAGCACCCTCGAGCTGGCCATCCTGGAAGTGGAGGATACGGGCCCCGGCATTCCGCCAGCCGAGCGGGCGCACGTGTTCGAACGCTTTTATCGCATTCTCGGCAGCAATGCCGACGGCAGTGGCCTGGGCCTGGCCATCGTGCGCGAAATCGCCCAGCAGCACGGCGCCGAAGTCGACATTTTCAATAATCCGCGTGCGCAGTCGCCCAAGCTGCCGGGCACGCTGTTGCGCCTATGCATAGCCCTGCTGCTGCCGGACGCGCCCGAAGAGGATGACATCACATATGGATAAGCCGGTTCCCCCTGCCGCGCCGGCGCGGCCGTCGCGCGCGCCCAGTCCCGAGTTGCAGCAGCGCCTCGATGCGCACTGGCTCAGGACGCGGCGCCTGACGGCCGTCTTGCTGCTCATCTGGCTGCTGACAGGCTTTCTGACCGTGTTTTATGCGCGCGAACTGCTGCATCTGAATCTGTTCGGCTGGCCGCTGCCCTTCTATATGGCGGCCCAGGGCGCCTCGCTCGTGTACCTGGCCATCATCGCCGTGTATGCCTGGCGCATGCGCCGCCTGGACCGGGCCTTCCATGCCAGCGAGCAAGCATGAGCGGCCAGCGCACCTTCTTTGGCCGGCTGTGCCGCTACTACCTGCTGTTTGCCGGCGGCTTCGCCGCCTTCCTGCTGGCCCTGACGGTGCTGGAGCAGGAAGGCATGCCGCGCGTCTGGATCGGCTACCTGTTCATGTTCGCCACCATCAGCCTGTATGCCACCATCGGCGTCATCAGCCGCACCTCGAACGTCACGGAATACTATGTGGCGGGGCGCAGGGTGCCGGCCATGTTCAACGGCATGGCGACGGCCGCCGACTGGATCTCGGCCGCCAGCTTCATCAGCCTGGCGGGCGGCCTGTACCTGAACGGCTTCGATGGCCTGGCCTTCATCATGGGCTGGACGGGCGGCTATTGCCTGGTAGCGCTGCTGATCGCGCCCTACCTGCGCAAGTTCGGCCAGTACACGATCCCCGATTTCCTCGCTGCCCGCTACGGCAGCGGCGCGGACGGGCGTGGCGCCGCCGTGCGCGTGGTGGCCGTGGCCGCCACCATCATCGTGTCGTTTACGTATGTGGTGGCGCAAATCTACGCCGTCGGCCTGATCGCCTCGCGCTTCACGGGCGTGGATTTTTCCGTCGGCATCTTTCTGGGCCTGGCCAGCATCCTCGTGTGCTCCTTTCTCGGCGGCATGCGCGCCATCACCTGGACGCAGGTGGCGCAATACATCATCATCCTCGTCGCCTTCCTGATCCCCGCCATGTGGCTGTCCGTCAAGCATGCGGACAATCCCGTGCCGCAGATCGCGTATGGCAAGGTGCTGCCACAACTGAGCGCGCGCGAGCACGTGCTGGAGGCCGATCCGAAGGAAAACGAGGTGCGCGCCATCTTCCGCCAGCGCGCCATCAGCTACCAGGCGCGCATCGACGGCTTGCCCGGTTCCTGGGAACAAGGCCACCTGGCCGCCCAGCGCCAGCTCGACAATTTGCGCCAGCGCAATGCCTCACTGTTCGATATCCGCAACGCGGAACGCAGCCTGATCGCCTATCCGAAAAGTCCCGATGAAGCGCGCGCGCTGTGGCAAACGGCGCAAGCGCACAACCAGAAGCGCGCCGAGCCGATCACGCCGCACGCGCTGCCGTTTCCCGCGCCGGACCGCGCGCAATCCGACATCAAGCGCAACAATTTCCTCGCCCTCGTGTTTTGCATGATGCTGGGCACGGCCGCCCTGCCCCATATCCTGATGCGATCGTACACCACGCCCTCCGTGCACGAAACGCGCGTCTCCGTGTTCTGGACCCTGTTCTTCATCTTGTTGATCTATCTCACGATTCCTGCGCTGGCCGTGCTGGTCAAGTACGACATTTACTCGGCGCTAGTGGGCACGCAATACGCGAACCTGCCCACATGGGTATCGTACTGGGCCAACGTGGACAAGCTCAGCCCCCTGATCAGCATCGTCGACGTCAACCGCGACGGCATCGTGCAACTGGCGGAAATTTCCATCGACGCCGACGTGCTGGTGCTGGCCACGCCCGAGATCGCCGGCCTGCCCTACGTGATATCCGGCCTGGTGGCGGCGGGCGGCCTGGCCGCCGCCCTGTCGACGGCGGACGGCTTGCTGCTGGCCATCTCCAACGCCCTGTCGCACGACATCTATTACAAGGTGGTCGATCCCACCGCATCGACGCAGAAGCGCGTGACGATCTCGAAACTGCTGCTGCTGGCCGTGGCCTTCATCGCCGCCTACGCGGCCTCGCAAAAACCGGCCGACATCCTGTCGCTGGTGGGCGTGGCCTTCTCGCTGGCCGCCTCGACCCTGTTCCCGCCCCTCGTGCTGGGCGTGTTCTGGAAACGCACCACTTACCAGGGCGCGCTGGCCGGCATGCTGGCAGGCTTCGGCGTGTGCCTGTATTACATGCTGCACACGAGCGCCATGCTGGGCGGCAGTGCAGCCGGGCAATGGCTGCATATCGCGCCGATTTCCGCCGGCATCTTCGGCGTGCCGGCCGGCCTGGCCGCCGCCATCCTCGTCAGCTGGCTGACGCCGGCGCCGGGACGCCGCAGCACGGGACTGGTCGAGCATATCCGCGCACCGGAATAACAATGCGAATAACAATGCATCAAGGGCTGGGGGATGCAAAACAATGTCTCGACAGACTTATCGGAAAAGACGGCACAGCCGCAAAAAAGGAGTAGGCTGGAGGGCCGTTCCACTTACGAGGAAATCCCATGCCGTCTGGAAAAATTCTTGTCGCCCAAGGGGGCGGTCCCACCGCCGTCATCAACCAGTCGCTGGTAGGCGTGGTGCTCGAATCGCGGCGCTTCCAGCACGTCACGCGCGTGTATGGGGCGCTGCACGGGGTGCGCGGCATCGTCAATGAAGAGTTTGTTGATCTGACGCAGGAAACCAGCCATAACCTGGAACTGGTGGCCGCCACGCCCTCGTCCGCCCTCGGCTCCACGCGCGACAAGCCCGACATCGCCTACTGCCAGCAAATCTTCGAAGTGCTGCGCGCGCACGAGATCGAACACTTCTTTTACATCGGCGGCAACGACTCATCCGACACGGTGCGCATCGTCAGCGAGGAAGCGCACAAGGCCGGCTACCCGCTGCGCTGCATCCACATTCCCAAGACCATCGACAACGACCTGGTGGGCAGCGACCACACGCCCGGCTTTCCCTCGGCCGCGCGCTTCGTCGCGCAAGCGTTCGCCGGCGCCAACCTCGACAACGCCGCCCTGCCTGGCGTCTACGTGGGCGTGGTGATGGGCCGCCACGCGGGCTTCCTGACAGCCGCCTCGGCGCTGGGCAAGAAGTTCCCCGACGACGGCCCGCACCTGATCTACCTGCCCGAGCGCGTCTTCGTGCTGGAAAACTTCCTCGCCGACGTGAAGGCCGCGTATGCCAAGTACGGGCGCTGCGTGATCGCCGTCTCCGAAGGCATCCACGATGCCTCGGGCGAGCCGATCGCCAGCCTGCTGGCCAAACAGGTGGGCAACGAGGTCGAGCGCGATGCGCACGGCAATGTGCAATTGTCGGGCACGGGCGCGCTGGCCGACCTGCTGTGCGACGAGATCAAGTCCAAGCTCGGCATCAAGCGCGTGCGCGGCGACACCTTCGGCTATTTGCAGCGCTCCTTCATCGGCTGCGTTTCCGACGTCGACCAGCGCGAGGCGCGCGAAGTGGGCGAAAAGGCCGTGCAGTTCGCCATGTGGGGCGAGCGCGACGGTTCCGTCGCCATCAAGCGCACGGGCTTTTATTCCGTCGACTATGCATTGCTGCCCCTGTCAGACGTGGCGGGCAAGACACGCACCATGGAAGACGAGTTCATCAGCGCCAGCGGCACGGACGTGACCGATGCCTTCCGCCTGTATCTGCGTCCGCTGCTCGGTTCCGGCATGCCGGACGCCTTCCGCCTGCGCGCCGCCAAAGTAGCGAAAGTCTTGAAGCCTTAGTGGCTTTCCGCCAGCAATAGCGGCCGCAGCTTGACGGCCGCCTCCTTGAGCTGCGGCACGTGCTGCATCAGCTGTTCCACGGATTTTCTCGCCACGGGCGCGTGGCAGGCGACGGCCGCCACGATGCGCCCGTCGGCCGCGCAGATGGGCACGGCCACGGCCACCATGCCGTGCACGAATTCCTCGTCGTCGATGCCGATGCCCAGGCGGGCGATGCGCACGATCTCGCGCTCGAGCAGCGCGGGATCCGTGATGCTCTTTGGCGTGCGCGCTTCCAGCCGCAGCATGGCCAACAGCTCGCGCCGCTCCAGCAAGGACATGTGCGCCAGGAACAGCTTGCCGCTGGCCGTGCAATGCATGGGCGCGCGCGTACCGAGCACCAGGTGCAGGCGCAGCGGTTCCTGCGTTTCCACCCTATCCACATACACGATGGCATTGCCTTCTGGAATGGCGAGATTGCACGTCTCGCCCGTGGCCGCCACCAGGCTGCCCAGGATGCTGCGGCTGACACGGATCAGGGCATTGTTGCGCAGGGTGGCCAGCGCCAGGTTGGTCGAGGCGGCGCCCGGCACATAGCCGCGTCCCACGGGCGTGCGCAGCACGTAGCCGTGCTGTTCCAGCGTATCGAGCAGGCGCATCATGCTGGCCTTGGGCACCTGCATGCGCGTGGCCAGCTGCGACAGGGTCAGTGGCTGGCTGGCGCTGGCCAGGTGCTCGATCAGGCGCAGCACGCGCAAGCCGCGCGCCTCGTCGCCATGGCTGGCCGCCGCAGCGCCCGCCTGGCCAGCGTCTTCGGTCTCGGCCGACCGTTTTTGAAACGCATCATGCATGTTCTGTTTCACCTCTCGCGTATGCGGGTGTTTCCGCTTGTCTCGGTGTTGCGCGTCTTTTATAAATGGAACCAGATGTTCCAGAAATAATCAATAAAGACCAGTGTATCGCAAAAAACGCCCGCCGAGGCAAGCCGATACCGCAACGCAGGAGACAAGCACCATGTCGCAAACACACTACGATTACATCGTCGTCGGCGCCGGTTCGGCCGGCTGCGTGCTGGCCAACCGCCTGTCGCACGACAGCGGCAACCAGGTATTGCTGCTGGAAGCGGGCGGCAAGGACAACAATCCCTGGATACACGTGCCGGTCGGCTATTTCAAGACCATGCACGATCCCAGGCTGGACTGGTGCTACCGCACGGAAGCGGACGCCGGCATCGCCGGGCGCCAGTTGCAATGGCCGCGCGGCAAGGTACTGGGCGGCTCCAGCTCGCTCAACGGCTTGCTGTATGTACGGGGCCAGAAGGAAGACTACGACCGCTGGGCCGAACTGGGCAACGCCGGCTGGAGCTATGCCGAGGTGCTGCCCTACTTTAAGAAATCGGAAGACCAGGAACGCGGCGCCAGCGACTACCACGGCGTCGGCGGCCCCTTGAAAGTGTCGGACCTGCGCCTGCGCCGTCCCATCGCCGAACACTTCATCGCCGGCGCCACGGAAAGCGGCATCCCCTTCAATGCCGATTACAACGGCGCCACGCAGGAAGGCGTCGGCTACTTCCAGCAGACGGCCAGCAATGGACTGCGCTGGAGCACGGCGAAAGCCTTTTTACGGCCGGCCCGCAAGCGCGCCAACCTGCGCGTGGAAGTGCGCGCGCAAATCACGCGCGTGCTGTTCGAAGGCAGGCGCGCCGTCGGCATCGAATACCGGCAGGATGGCCAGCTGCGCCAGGCGCGCGCCAGCGGCGAAGTGATTTTATGCGCAGGCGCCATCGGCTCGCCGCAAATCCTGCAATGCTCGGGCGTCGGTCCCCGCGCCCTGCTGGAAGAAGTCGGCGTGCCGCTCGTGCACGATCTGCCCGGCGTGGGACAGAACCTGCAAGACCACCTGCAAATCCGCCTCGTCTTCAAGACCCGGCTGAAAACCCTGAACGATGAGGTCAACAGCCTGTGGGGCAAGCTGTGGGTGGGCATGCAATATGTGTTTTCCCGCTCGGGGCCACTGACCCTGGCGGCCAGCCAGGTGACGGTGTTTACCAAGTCCTCGCCCGAGGTGGAGCGGCCCGACATCCAGTTCCACATGCAGCCGCTGAGCGCCGACAAGCCGGGCGAAGGCGCGCATCCGTTTTCCGCGTTCACCTCGTCCGTGTGCCAGCTGCGCCCGCACAGCCGCGGCCACGTGTCGATCAAGTCCGCCGATCCCCTCGCCTATCCGGGCATCTACCCGAATTACCTGTCCGACCCGCGCGACCAGCAGACGGCGATTGCCGCCCTGCGCGTGGCGCGCCGCATCGCCGCGGCGCCGTCGCTGGCGCCGCACATCATTTCCGAGTTCGTGCCCGGCCCGCAATTCGAGACGGACGCGCAGCTGCTGGATGCGGCGCGCCGCTTCAGCCAGTCGATCTACCACCCGAGCGGCACCTGCAAGATGGGGCACGACGCCATGGCGGTCGTCGATGACCGCCTGCGCGTGCACGGCATGCAGGGCTTGCGCGTGGTCGACGCCTCGATCATGCCGGAAATCGTCTCGGGCAATACGAATGCGCCCACCATCATGATCGCCGAAAAAGCCGCCGACATGATCCTGGCGGACGCCGTGCGCCTGCCGCAGGCGGCATAGCGGACGCCCGATCCACTCGCACCCGATTCCCCCCTACCCGAGGAGGATGCCAGCGGCGGGCAGACCGGCCCGCCCCTGTTTGACCAGCCGCCGCGCCAGCAGCGCGGCGGCTGCACCCCAACCATCCAAAAAAACACATAATCGATATCGATTGGAGACTAGATATATGGACAACAATCCGAAAAAGGCCAAAGAGCTACGGAAAGTCGTGATGGCCAGCGTGATCGGCGCCACCATCGAATGGTATGACTTCTTCCTGTACGGCGTCGTCGCCGGCATCGTGTTCAGCAAGCTGTATTTCCCCGGCGGCGATCCGCTCGTCTCGACCATGCTGGCCTACGGCACCTTCGCCGTGGGCTTCCTGTCGCGCCCCATCGGCGGCGTGATCTTCGGCCACTTCGGCGACAAGATCGGCCGCAAGAGCATGCTGGTGATGACCCTGATGATCATGGGTATCTCCACCTTCCTGATCGGCGTGCTGCCGACCTATGACCACATCGGTTACTGGGCGCCCGCCCTGCTGCTGTTCCTGCGCGTGCTGCAGGGCATCGGCCTCGGTGGCGAATGGGGCGGCGCCGTGCTGATGGCGTATGAATATGCGCCGCCGAAGGAGCGCGGCTTCTATGCCAGCCTGCCGCAGATCGGCCTGGCCATCGGCCTGTGCCTCGCTTCCGGCGTGGTGGCGATCCTGTCGTACAGCTTGACGGATGCGCAATTTTTGTCCTGGGGCTGGCGCGTCGCCTTCATCCTGTCGGCCGCCCTCGTCTTCATCGGCATGTGGATACGCCTGAACGTGATGGAAACGCCGGAATTCCAGGCCGTCAAGGAGAAGAACGCGGAAACGCAGATTCCGTTTTTCGACCTGCTGAAACGCTATCCGGGCAACGTCTTGAAGGGCATGGGCGCGCGCTATATCGACGGCGTCTTCTTCAATATCTTCGGCGTGTTTTCCATCACGTATCTCACCAACACCATCAAGATCGCCCGCACGGAGGCACTGATGGGCGTGATGGCGTCGGCCGTCGTGATGTGCTTCTGCATCCCCTTCTTCGGCCGGCTGTCGGACCGCATCGGCCGCAGCAAGGTGTTTTTCTGGGGTTCATTGATCACGGGCGTGTCGTCGATTCCCGCCTTCTGGATCATGCTTAACCACGCCGACAATCCGCTGCTGCTGTGGTGTTCCGTGATCATCCCGCTCGGCGTGCTGTATTCAGCCGTGTATGGCCCGGAAGCGGCGCTGTTCTGCGACCTGTTCGACGCCAGGGTGCGCTACACGGGCATCTCCTTCGTCTACCAGTTCTCCGGCATCTTCGCCAGCGGCCTGACGCCCATCATCGCCACCTACCTGCTGAAAACGGGCAATGGCGAGCCGTGGCACATCGTCGGCTACATCCTGTTCGCCTCCCTCGTCTCGGCCGTCAGCGTGGCCATGATCGGCAAGGGCGGCGCGCAGCCGGAAGGGGGCATGAAGCCGGCGCACGCACGGTAAGCTGGCGACAGGCGTAAAAAAAGCAGGCTCTCGAAAGAGGCCTGCTTTTTTATCCAAGCGAAGACTTAGATGACGATCGTCTGGTGCTCGTCACCCACGCGGGCACGGATGGTGCCGATGCGCGAGACGGTTTCGCCGGCCGCCTGCAATTGCGCGATGGCGGCGTCCGCGTTTTCCTGCGAGACGATGACGGTCATGCCGATGCCGCAGTTGAAGACGCGGTGCATCTCGGCGTCAGCCACGCCGCCATGCTGTTGCAGCCACGTGAACAGCGGCGGCATGGTCCATGCCTTCGAATCGAGTTCGGCGACCAGGCCAGGCTGCAGCACGCGCGGGATGTTTTCCACCAGGCCGCCACCGGTGATGTGCACCATGCCTTTGACTTCCATGGCATCCATCAGGGCCAGCAGCGGCTTGACGTAGATGCGCGTCGGCTGCATCAGCACGTCGGCCAGCTTGCGGCCGTGGAAATCGCCTTCCAGGTCCGGTTTCGCCACTTCGATGATCTTGCGCACCAGCGAGTAACCGTTCGAGTGCACGCCCGACGACGCCAGGCCCAGCACCACGTCGCCCGGGGCGATCTTGGTGCCGTCGATGATTTTCGATTTTTCCACGGCGCCGACGGCGAAACCTGCCAGATCGTATTCGCCGGCCGGGTACATGCTCGGCATTTCCGCCGTTTCGCCGCCGATCAGCGCGCAGCCCGCTTGTTCGCAACCCTGGGCGATACCCTTGATGACGTCGGTGGCAATGGCCACGTCCAGCTTGCCGCAAGCGAAGTAGTCGAGGAAGAACAGCGGCTCGGCGCCTTGCACCAGGATATCGTTGACGCTCATGGCGACCAGGTCGATGCCGACCGTGTCGTGGCGGTTCAGTTCGAACGCCAGGCGCAATTTAGTGCCGACGCCGTCGGTGCCCGAGACCAGGACCGGTTCCTTGTACTTCTTGCTGATTTCAAACATGGCGCCAAAACCGCCCAGGCCGCCCATCACGCCTTCGCGCAGGGTGCGCTTGGCAAACGGCTTGATTGCTTCGACTAAAGCGTCGCCTGCGTCGATATCGACGCCAGCGTCACGGTAGGAAAGGGAAACATTAGAAGTCTGGTTCATGGTGTGGTGGCAGCGGAGGCGGTAAAATAGAAGGCGGATACCCGCCGGCACGCGCGCGCAAGCATGTTTTTCAACATCGTGCGGCAGGCGGCCAGCCGGTGAATTCGGTCGATCAATACGCTATTTTATCAAACTGCCCCCGCAATTTCGTAATTAACTGCCTTTTTTTAACGCAACAGCACAAACCACATGCCATTTCCCATCACCGCAGAACAGAAGCAAACAGCATTTTGGATCGCGGTCTGGCTGGCATTTCTGCTGTTGCTGGTCAGCCTGGGCCCCATCCTGACGCCCTTCCTGGCCGCCGCCATCCTCGCCTACGTGCTCAATCCGGGCGTGGACCGCCTGCAGCGCCTGCATTACAAGCGTTTTTACCTGCCCCGGCCGCTGGCCGTGCTGGTCGTCGTAGTGTTGTTTTTCCTCGCGATCACGGCGCTGGTGCTGATCGTCGTGCCCGTGCTGCAAAAGGAAATCCCGTTGCTGCAGGCGCAGATACCGCAGTTTCTCAGCAAGGCCAACGAGTTCCTCGCGCCGAAGCTGCGCGACCTGGGCATCCGCGTGCGCCTGGACGGCACGGGCATCAAGCGCATGCTGAGCCAGCAGATGGCCACCAGCGGCGATGAAATCTGGAGCACCGTACTGGCGTCGGCGCGCATCGGCGGCACGGCCGTGCTGGGCTGGCTGGCCACCGTCGTGCTGATCCCCGTGGTCTTGTTCTACCTGTTGCTGGACTGGCATCCGATGCTGGCGCGCATCGCCGGCGCCGTGCCGCGCCGCTGGGTCGGCCGCACGGTGAGCATGGCGCAGGAAGTCGACACCCTGCTGGCGCAATACCTGCGCGGCCAGCTGCTGGTGATGCTGGTGCTGGCCACGTATTACTCGGCCGCGCTGGCCATCGCCGGCTTCGAGGTCGCATTGCCTGTAGGCATCATCACGGGCTTGCTGGTCTTCATCCCCTATCTGGGCTTCGGCCTGGGGCTGGCGCTGGCGCTGATCGCCGCCCTGCTGCAGTTTGCCGACTGGAGCGGCGTGATCGCCGTGGCCGTCATCTACGGCTGCGGCCAGGTCATCGAAGGCTTTTTCCTCACGCCGCGCCTGGTGGGCGAGCGCATCGGCTTGAATCCGCTGGCCGTGATTTTCGCCCTGTTGGCGTTTGGACAATTATTTGGTTTCGTCGGCGTTTTGCTCGCTTTACCCGCTTCTGCCGTGCTGATGGTCGCTTTTAAGCATCTTCGGCGCCACTACCTGTCCAGCAGCTTCTATAATACATAATAAAAGCGGATATCATATCAACCTAGCAATACCACGATGCACATGCAGTAATGAAAAACAGGACAAGGCGTACGCCATGAAACAACTGGTGCTCGATTTAGGCACAGACCAGGCGCACAGCCTCGATACCTTCGAGGTGGGACAGAATGCCGAAGTGGCGCAGCTGATGCGCCAGTTCGCCGCGCGCACGTCGCGCGAACATTTTGCCTACCTGTGGGGCGAACTGGCCGCCGGCAAGAGCCATCTGCTCAAGGCCCTGGCCAGCACCGAGCGCGCGCGCTATATTTCGCCGTTCTCGATCGAGTCCGAATTCGTGTATTCGCCTGACGTGGATTTGTACCTGCTCGACGACTGCGAAAAACTCTCGCCGCTGGCGCAGATCGACGCCTTTGCCCTGTTCAATGAAATCCGCGCCAACAAGGCCTATATGGTGTGCAGCGGCGCCGTGCCGCCCGCCGTGCTGCCCGTGCGCGAAGACTTGCGCACGCGCATGGGCTGGGGCCTGATCTATCAGATCCACGGCTTGACGGACGATGAGAAAATCGCCGCCCTGACCCAGGCGGCCAGCACCCGCGGCTTGACCTTGTCGCCGGGCGTGTTACCCTACCTGCTGTCCCATTTCCGGCGCGACATGCGTTCGCTGTCGACGATGCTGGACTCTCTCGACCTATACTCCCTTGAAACCCAACGTCCGATCACCTTGCCATTGTTGCGCGAGTTGTTGCAGGCGGAAGCGAAAGAATGATGAATCTGGCCCTGTTTGACCTCGACCACACCCTGCTGCCCATCGACTCGGATCACGAGTGGGGCGAGTTCCTGGTACGCATCGGTGCCGTGGACGCCGCCGAATTCACCCGACGCAACGACGAATTCTTCGCGCAATACCAGGCCGGCACCCTCGACCCGGTGGAATACCTGGAATTTTCCCTGGGCACCCTGGCGCAATTCCCGCGCGATCGCCTCGAGGCGCTGCACCGGCAATTCATGGCTGAAGTGGTCATGCCGGCCATCCGTCCGGAAGTCGTGGCCCTGCTCAAGCAGCACCAGGACGCGGGCGACCTGCTGGCCATCGTCACGGCCACCAACCATTTCATCACCAAACCCATCGCCGAAGCGCTGGGCGTCGAGCACCTGCTGGCCGCCATGCCCGAATATGACGCCGAGGGCAATGTCACGGGCAAGCTGCTGGGCACGCCCACCCTGGGCGCCGGCAAGCTGACCCACACCCACGCCTGGCTGGAAAAGATGGGCAAGGAACTGGGACAGTTCGAGCGCAGCTATTTCTACAGCGATTCGCACAACGACATTCCCTTGCTGTCGGTCGTTACCCACCCTGTCGCCACCAATCCCAATGCTGCCTTGAGCGCACACGCATCCCTCCACGGCTGGCCATCACTCCACTTATTCAATGATTAAAAAATTCATCCGCAAGATCCTCGGCGTTAAAAAAGAGGCAGCGCGCGACACCACGGCACCCATCGTGCTCGGTCCCGCGCAACACGGAATCGACCCGAAACTGGTGTCGTCGAATGCCATCCGCGTCACCAGCAGCCTGCAGGAAGCGGGCTTCGAAGCCTTCGTCGTCGGCGGCGCCGTGCGCGACCTGCTGCTGGGCGTCAAACCGAAAGACTTCGACATCGCCACCAACGCCACGCCGGAACAGGTCAAGCGATTGTTCCGCCGCGCCTTCATCATCGGCAAGCGCTTCCAGATCGTGCACGTGATGTTCGGCCAGGATTTGCTGGAAGTGACGACCTTCCGCGGCGCCGGCGCCGATTCCGCGCCCAAGGATGAACATGGCCGCGTCCTGCGCGACAACACCTTCGGCCTGCAGCACGAAGATGCGCTGCGCCGCGACTTCACCATCAACGCCATGTACTACAACCCGGCCACGCAGGAAGTGCTGGACTACCATGGCGGCGTGGAAGACATCCGCGCCAAGACCCTGCGCATGATCGGCAAGCCGGAAGAGCGCTACCGCGAAGACCCGGTGCGCATGCTGCGCGTGGTGCGCTTCGCCGCCAAGCTGAAATTCACCATCGAGCCGGCCACCGCAGCGCCGATTCCCGTCATGGCCCCGCTGATCAACAACGTGCCCGCGCCGCGCGTGTTCGACGAGATGCTGAAACTGCTGATGAGCGGCCACGCGCTGGCCTGTTTGCAGCAGCTGCGCAAGGAAGGCTTGCATCACGGCCTGCTGCCGCTGCTCGACGTGGTGCTGGAGCAGCCGCTGGGCGCGAAATTCGTCACCCTGGCGCTGGACGCCACCGACGCCCGCATCGCCGCCGGCAAGACCGTCTCGCCAGGCTTCCTGTTTGCCTCGCTGCTGTGGCACCAGGTGCTGGAAAAATGGACGGCCTACCGCGCCGCCGGCGAATCGACCATTCCCGCGCTGCACCTGGCGGCCGACGACGTGCTCGATTCGCAGACGGAAAAACTGGCCCTGCAGCGCAAGATCGGCTCGGACATGCGCGACATCTGGTCGATGCAGCCGCGCTTCGAGCGCCGCGTCGGCAAGGCGCCGTACAAGCTGCTCGAGCACCTGCGCTTCCGCGCCGGCTACGACTTCCTGCTGCTGCGCTGCGCCTCGGGCGAGATCGACATGGACATCGGCGAATGGTGGACCGCATTCTACGAAGGCGACGAGGAAACGCGCGAAGCGCTGCTCGTCAGCGCGAATGCGGCGCCGGGCGCCGTCAAGAAGAAGCGCCCGCCACGCCGCAGCACGCGCAGCAAGACGGGCACAGGCGGCTCGACCACCGGCAGCACCAGCGGCGAGTAAACGCGGTCATGCAGACAGTAACCGCTTACATCGGCATCGGCGCCAACCTCGGCGACGCGCGCGCCAACGTGCAGGACGCGCTTGCGCGCCTGGCGCGCCTGTCCGGCGCCAGCCTGCTCGACGCCTCGGCCAGCTACCGCACGGCGCCCATCGACTCGAGCGGCGATGACTACATCAATGCCGTGGCGCGCATCGCGACCACCCTGCCGGCCGAAGCGCTGCTGCAGGCCCTGCACGCCATCGAGGCGGCGCACGGGCGCGAGCGCCCCTACCGCAACGCCCCGCGCACCCTGGACCTGGACTTGCTGCTGTACGGCGACGAACGGATCGCCAGCGCCACGCTGACAGTGCCGCATCCACGCCTGACGGAACGCGCCTTCGTGCTGGTGCCGCTGCTGGCCCTGGCGCCCGCCATCGTCGTGCCTGGCCTGGGGCCGGCCCAGGACTACCTGGTGGCTGTGGCCGACCAGGCCATCAGCCAGCTCTGACCAGAGCCGTCTCCATCCTCTACAATGCCGCTCCTGCAGCGCCCCGCATAAAGTACTACACTAGCGGCGTCGTACCCCTTTCACTCTAGAGAATACCTATGTCCGCTTATTTGCAAGGAACAGATCTGGCCGCAAAAGACAAGGCCGCCACACCAGCGCCGGCGCCATCCAAGCCTGTCGCCAACAAGGCCGTGACCATCCACACCCTGGCCACGCTGCGCGCCGCCGGCGAAAAGATCACCATGCTGACCTGCTATGACGCCAGCTTCGCGTCCCTGATGGACCGCTGCGGCGTGGAGATCCTGCTGATCGGCGATTCGCTCGGCATGGTCTGCAACGGCCACAACTCCACCCTGCCCGTCACCGTGGCCGAACTGGCCTACCACACGGCTTCCGTGGCGCGCGGCAGCAAGTCGGCCATGATCATGTCCGACCTGCCATTCGGCGCCTACGGCACGCCCGAAACGGCCTACGCCAACGCCGTCATCCTGATGCAGGCTGGCGCGCACATGATCAAGATCGAAGGCGGCGCCTGGCTGGCCGAGATCGTGAAGTTCCTCACCGAACGCGGCATCCCCATCTGCGCGCACATCGGCCTGACGCCGCAATCGGTGCACCAGCTCGGTGGTTATAAAGTGCAGGGCAAGAGCACGGAAAGCGCGGCAGAACTGAAGAACGACGCGCTGGTGCTGCAAAACGCGGGCGCCGCCATCGTGCTGATGGAAGCGATGCCGTCGCAGCTGGGCAAGGAAGTCACCGACATGCTGACGATACCGACCATCGGCATCGGCGCAGGTCCCGACTGTTCGGGCCAGGTACTCGTCATGCACGACATGCTGGGCGTGTTCCCAGGCCGCAAGGCGCGCTTCGTGCGCAACTTCATGGAAGGCGCTGCCAGCATCGACGACGCCGTCACCGCCTACGTCAAGGCCGTCAAGGATGGCAGCTTCCCGGCGCTGGAACACTGCTTCTGATGTAGTGTGGTTGTCGGCTTGCGCGCTGCGCGCCAGGCCGGCCTACGACCTGTCGGCATCGTAGGTCGGGTTAGCGCAGCGTAACCCGGCACCGCCACCAGCTCAAACTCTCGCCACTACCCCACCTGTATCCACGTCGTCTTCAGTTCCGTGTACTTGTCCAGCGCGTGCAGCGACTTGTCGCGCCCATTGCCCGACTGCTTGTAGCCGCCGAACGGCACGGTGATGTCGTCGCCATCGTACTGGTTGACGTGCACGGTGCCGGCGCGCAGGGCGCGTGCCGTCTGGATGGCCTTGCTGATGTCCGACGTCCACACGGCCGCCTGCAAGCCATACGGCGTGGCATTCGCCTGCTTCACCGCTTCGGCGATATCCGTAAAGCCCAGCACGGACAGCACGGGGCCGAAGATCTCTTCGCGCGCGATCGTCATGCCGGCATCCACGTCGCCGAACACGGTCGGCTGCACGTAGTAGCCGCCCGTCTCCGCGCGCACGGCGGCGCCGCCGCCGAGCAGTGTCGCGCCCTCGCTCTTGCCCGCCGCGATATAGCCCATGACGGTGTGCATCTGCGTGGCGTCGACGATGGCGCCCATGACCGTGGCTTCGTCGAGCGGATCGCCCGGCTGGAAGCGCGGCAGCATGGCCAGCGCCTTGGCCAGGAATTCGTCCTTGATCGACTCTTCCACGAACAATCGCGAGGGCGCGTTGCAGCTTTCGCCCTGGTTGAAAAAGATGGAACCGACGGCGGCCGCCACAGCCTTGTCCAGATCCGGGCAATCGGCGCAGACGATGTTGGCGGACTTGCCGCCCAGTTCCGTCCAGGCCCGTTTCAGGTTCGACTGGCCCGCCATCTGCACGATCAGCTTGCCCGTGCGCGTGGAGCCCGTAAAGCCGATGCAATCGACATCCATATGCAGCGCCAGCGCGGCGCCGGCCTCGTTGCCGTAGCCGGGCAGCACGTTGAACACGCCCGGCGGGAGCCCCGCCAGCAACGCGAGGTCGGCCAGGCGCAGGGCCGTCAGCGGCGATTTTTCCGACGGCTTCAGGATGACGCTGTTGCCTGCCGCCAGCGCGGGCGCGATCTTCCAGGCGGCCATGATCATCGGGTAATTCCACGGCACGATGGCGGCGACGACGCCCACCGGCTCGCGCGTGATCAGGGCCAGGCTGTTGGCCGGCGTGGGCGCGATTTCATCGTAGACCTTGTCGATCGCCTCGCCATACCAGCGCAGGCAGTTGGCCGTGGCGCCCACGTCCACGCTCTGGCTGTACTTGATCGGCTTGCCCATGTCCAGGGTTTCCAGCAGGGCCAGTTCGGGACCGTGCTGCTGCACCAGGTC
Organism: Janthinobacterium sp. GW822-FHT07H10; assembly: GCF_058798675.1. Classification (NCBI taxonomy): domain Bacteria; kingdom Pseudomonadati; phylum Pseudomonadota; class Betaproteobacteria; order Burkholderiales; family Oxalobacteraceae; genus Janthinobacterium; species Janthinobacterium sp. GW822-FHT07H10. The sequence continues at coordinate 215,073 of NZ_JBXAKS010000001.1, read as the reverse complement.
GGCGAACTTGATCAATACGCGCTTGCGCTGCGCCGGCGATTTTCCCGCCCAGCGGCGGTCATCGAAGGCGGCGCGGGCGGCCAGCACGGCCGCGTCCACGTCCGCGCCATCGCAGCGGGCCACCTGCCCCAGCAGGCGCCCGTCGATGGGCGACAGATTGTCGAAGGTCTGGCCGGATCTGGCCCAGGCCCGTTCGCCGTTGATGATGGCGCGGCCATCGATCGTGAGCGCTGCTGCCCGTGCATGCCAGCTGGTGTTTTCCGTCATGGTCGTCTCCTGCAAGGTGAAAACGCCAGCTTACTCCTAGTCTGGCGTATAGGCCGCGGACAGTTGCTTGCGGCGTCTGCGGTCGGCGCGCGCCAGCATCACGGCATACACGATCACGGCGATCGACACGACCAGGATGGTCAGCGCGGCAACCGCATTCACGCGTGGGTCGAGGCCCAGCCGCGCGCGCGAGAAAATCACCAGCGGCATGGTCGTCGAACCGGGGCCGGACAAAAAGGCGGACAGCACGACGTCGTCGAGCGACAGGGTAAATGTCAGCAGCCAGGCCGAGGCCAGCGCCTGCGTGATGTTCGGCAGGGTCACGAGGAAGAAGACCTGGTGCGCGCGGCAGCCCAGGTCCATCGCCGCCTCGGCCAGCGACTTGCTCATCTCCTGCAGGCGCGACTGCACCACCACGGCCGCGTACGCCATGCCCAGCAAGGTATGGCCGAGCCAGATGGTCAGCACGCCCCGCTCGGGAAAACCGAAGACCTTTTGCATGGACACCAGCATCAGCAGCAGGGACAGGCCGATGATCACTTCCGGCATCACGAGCGGCGCGCTGACCATGGCCGAAAACACGGTGCGGCCGCGGAAGCGCTGGTAGCTGGTCAGGGCGAAGGCGGCAAACGTGCCCAGGATGACGGAGGACGTGGCCGACATGAAGGCGATCTTCAGGGACAGGCCGAAACCCGAGATGATCTCCGTATCGCTCATCAGCTCACTGTACCAGCGCAGCGAGAAACCGCTCCACACCATGTCCTGGCGCGAGCTGTTGAACGAGAAGACGATCAGCACGATGATGGGCAGGTAGAGGAACAGGTAGCCCAGCGAGAGCCAGCCGCGGCCGAACCAGCGCTGCAGGAAAGAGTGCGCATTGTTACCTGTACTCATGCTTGTTTCCCCGCGTCCTGGTCCATCTTGTACTTGTTAAAAATCGCCATCGGCACGAGGATCAGCAGGATCACCAGCACCGTCACCGACGAGGCCATGGCCCAGTCGTTATTGGTGAAATATTCATCCCACAGCACGCGGCCTATCATCAGGGTTTCCGGGCCGCCCAGCAGCTCGGGAATCACATACTCGCCGACGGACGGGATGAACACCAGCATGGCGCCGGCGATGATGCCCGACTTCGACAGCGGCACGGTGATGCGCCAGAACGCCTGCAGGGGCGTGGCGCCCAGGTCGGCCGCCGCTTCCAGGTAACGCATGTCCATTTTGACCAGGTTGGCGTACAGCGGCAAAATCATGAAGGGCAGATAGGCGTACACCATGCCGACGACGAGCGAGAACGAGGTGTTCATCATGTGCAGCGGTTCGTTCACCACGCCCATCGCGATCAGCAGGTCGTTGAGCAGGCCGTGGTTGGCCAGGATGCCCTTCCACGCATACACGCGCAGCAGGAACGAGGTCCAGAACGGCAGCATCACCAGCATCATCAGCACGGGGCGTATCGACGGCCTGGCGCGCGCCATGAAGTAGGCGAACGGGTAGCCGATGACGAGGCAGATGGCGGTGGTGATCGCCGCGTATTTGAGGGAGCTGAGGTAGGTCAGCAGATACAGTTCGTCGGCGGCGATGAACAGGTAGTTGGCGATTTTGACCTTCAGCACGACGATGCCGTCGACGTACGACAGCAGGCCGCCGAACGGGCTGCCCGCCGTTTCCATGTCCGACAGGCTGATGCGCAGCACGATCAGGAAAGGCACGAGGAAGGCGGCCGCCAGGAACAGCGACGGCACGGCGATGACGACGTTGCGGCCCGCATTTTTTCCCGTTATCCAGCGCAGGGTGACGAGATTGCGCAGCAATTGCAGAATAGGCGTCATGATGGCCTCAGCTAGTGAGCACGACGATGTCGGCGCCATCCCACCAGACCCACACGCGCTGCTCGCGCTCGAGGCGCGAGACGTCGTGGCGGGCCGCGTTGGTGCGCGAGACTTTCACCACATTGCCGCTGTCGAGACGCACGTGGTAGCTGGTTTCATTGCCAAAATACGCCATGGCGACGATCACGCCCTGGGCGCAGTTGTAGCCATGTTCCGCCGGCGACGCCCGCTCGTCCAACGTGGGCGGCTCGATCTGGATGCCGATTTTTTCGGGGCGCACGGCCACCGAGACATCCATGCCCAGGTTGCCCGTGATGCCGTGCGAGACATAGTGTTCGCCATCGGGCGTGGCGATCACCACGTGGTCGGGTTCGTCCTGCGCGATGCGGCCGTCGAACAGGTTGACGCTGCCGATGAAATCGGCGACGAAGCGGCAATTCGGCGTCTCGTAGATTTCGCCCGGCGCGCCCACCTGCAGGATGCGCCCCTCGCTCATGACGGCGATGCGCGTGGCCATGCTCATCGCTTCATCCTGGTCGTGCGTGACCATCACGCAGGTGACGCCCACCTGCTCGATGATGTTCACCAGCTCCATCTGCGTGCGTTCGCGCAGTTTCTTGTCCAGCGCGCCGAGCGGCTCGTCGAGCAGCAGCAATTGCGGACGCTTGGCCAGGCTGCGCGCCAGCGCCACGCGCTGCTGCTGGCCGCCCGACAGCTGGTGCGGCTTGCGCTTCGCATACTGCCCCAGCTGCACCAGCGCCAGCATCTGCTCGACCCTCGCGGCGATCTCCGCTTTCGGCAAGCCGTCGCGGCGCAGGCCGAAGGCGATGTTGTCCCACACAGACAGGTGGGGGAACAGCGCATACGACTGGAACATCATGTTGATGGGGCGCTGGTGCGGCGGCACATCGACGATGCTGTTGCCGGCCAGGGTGATGCGCCCCGAGGTCGGCGTCTCGAAACCCGCCAGCATGCGCAGCAGGGTCGACTTGCCGCAACCTGAACTGCCCAGCAGGGCGAAGATCTCGCCCTTGTTGATCGTCACGGAAATATCATTGACGGCGCGCACGCCATCGAATTCCTTGACCAGTTGATCAATCAGCAAGAAAGGCGCTGGGGCGTCGCTGGCCGACGCGGCGGGTGTTGCTATCGTCATGTGTGGGTGGCTTCTGGGTAAATGGGTGTCAAAATGAAAAACTGGCCGCTACAAAGAGCGACCAGGATGGAAGTTTAGCGGAACTGCCGCCATTGCGGTCCAAAAATTGCGCAGATGGCGGCAAAATGGGGCAAAAACTACACCCAGCCCTTTGCCTTCACGTCCGCATGCGTCTTGTCCAGGCACAGGCGTATCAAGCCCACCATCTCGTCGATCTGCGCCCGCGTCATGACCAGCGGCGGGGCGACGATCATGCGCTCGCCCACGGCGCGCATGATGACGCCATTGTCGAACATGTGGCCGCGGCAGATCATGCCCACGCCCTGCTCCTCGTCGAACAGCTCGTTCTCGTGCACGGTGGCGCCCTTCCTGCGCACCAGGTTCAGGCCCGCGACCAGGCCGCAGCTGTCCGCATAGCCCACGAGCGGATGCTGGCCCAGGCTGGCAAAGCACTGCTTCAGGTACGGCCCCGTATCCTCGGCCACCTTCGCCACCAGCTGCTCTTCCTCGATGATGCGGATGTTTTCCAGCGCGGCCGCGCAGGCGACGGGATGGCCCGAATACGTGAACCCGTGCGTGAATTCGCCGCCCTGCTCGATGAGCACCTTGGCCACCCTGTCACCCACCAGCACGCCGCCCAGCGGCACGTAGCCCGAGGTGACGCCCTTGGCAAACGTGATCAGGTCCGGCCTGATGCCGAACAGCTCGGAGCCGAACCAGCGTCCCAGCCGGCCAAAGCCGCAGATGACTTCATCGGCGATCAAAAGGATGCCGTACTTGTCGCAGATGCGCTGGATTTCCGGCCAGTAGGTGCCTGGGGGGATGATGACGCCGCCGGCGCCCTGCACCGGCTCGCCGATAAAGGCGGCCACCTTGTCGGCGCCGATTTCCAGGATCTTGTCTTCCAGCCAGGACGCCGCCTTCAGGCCGAATGCTTCCGGACTCAGTCCATGGCCCGCTTCCAGATAATTCGGCTGGCCGATGTGCGCGATGCCGGGGATGGGCAAGCCGCCCTGCGCATGCATGCCATCCATGCCGCCCAGGGATGCCCCCGCCACCGTGCTGCCGTGATAGGCGTTGTGGCGGCTGATGACGGTATGGCGCTCCTTGTAGCCGAGAATGTCCCAGTAGCGGCGCACCATGCGCAAATTCGTGTCGTTGCCTTCGGAACCGGAGCTGGTGAAAAACACGTGCTGGAACTGCGGCGGCGAGATCTGCGCCAGCTTGGCGGCCAATTGCGCGGCCGGCACGTTCGTCGTGCCAAAGAAGCTGTTATAGAACGGCAGCGTTTCCATCTGCCGGTACACGGCTTGCGAGATCGACGTGCGGCCATAGCCGACGTTGACGCACCACAGGCCCGACATGCCGTCGACGATTTTCTTGCCCTGGCTATCCCACAGGTAGACGCCGTCGCCGCGCACCATCACGCGCGCGCCTTTCGACGCCAGGTCCTGGAAATCGGTGAACGGGTGCAGGTAGTGGGCCGAGTCCATCTTCTGGATGGCGGCCGTGTCGTACACCTGCGGCGCCGCATTCTTTTGCGCCACGGAGGCGACCAGCGCGGCGCCGGGCGCCAGCGGATTGTTTGTTGTGCTCATGCGTGCTCCTTTTAAACGTGCAATAACAAATGTTCGCGTTCCCAGGGGCTGATCACCGTCATGAATTCCTGGTGCTCGAGGTCCTTGATGGCCGCATACACGTCGATGAAACGCTCGCCCAGCACCGTGCGCAGCTTGTCTTCCGCGCGCAGCAGCTGCAACGCTTCCGGCAAGCCTTGCGGCAGTTCGAACTTCATGTCATAGGCGCTGCCCACCATCATCGGCGTCGCTTCCAGCTGCTCCGTCATGCCCAGGTAGCCGCATGCCAGAGTCACGGCCAGCGCCAGGTAGGGATTGGCGTCGGCGCCGATGATGCGGTTCTCCACGCGCCGGTCCTGCACGCCCGATTCGGGCACGCGAAAACCCACCGTGCGGTTGTCCAGGCCCCACTGGATGTTGATCGGCGCGGCCGTGTGACGCACGATGCGGCGGTAGGAATTCACATACGGTGCGACGATGGCCATGGCCGACGGCATGTAGCGCTGCAGGCCGGCGATGTAGTGCTTGAAGATGGGCGCCGCCGAGCCGTCCTCGTTGCTGAAAATGTTCAGGCCCGTCTTCGCATCGACGACGCTCTGGTGCACGTGCATGGCGGACCCCGGCTCGCCGGCCATCGGCTTGGCCATGAAGGTGGCGTACATATCGTGTTTCAGCGCCGCTTCGCGCAGGGTGCGCTTGAAGAAAAACACCTTGTCGGCCAAACCCAGCGGATCGCCGTGCAGGAAGTTGATTTCCATCTGCCCCGCGCCGATCTCGTGGATCAGGGTGTCGACGTCAAGGTTCATCAGTTCGCAGTAATCGTAGATATCCTCGAACAGCGGATCGAATTCGTTGACGGCGTCGATGCTGTACACCTGGCGGCTGGTCTCGGCCCGGCCGCTGCGGCCGATGGGCGGCTTCAACGGCAGGTCCGGGTCCGTGTTTTTCGCCGTCAGGTAGAACTCCAGTTCCGGCGCCACCACCGGTTTCCAGCCCTTGTCCGCATACAGTTTCAGCACGCGGCGCAGCACGGATCTTGGGGCGAAATCGACCAGCATGCCGTCGGCGAAATAGCAGTCATGGATGACTTGCGCCGTGGGATCGGTGGCCCACGGCACCATGGTGATGGTGGTGGGGTCGGCCTTTAAAATCATGTCGCGGTCGGTGCTGGAAATGGCGCGGTCATAGCCGCCATCGTCGACGGGATAATTGCCCGTCACCGTCATGCCCAGTACCGCTTCCGGGATGCGCATGCCGCGCTCCTGGGTGAATTTCCCGCGCGGCAGGATCTTCCCGCGCGCCACGCCCGTCAAGTCGGGGACCAGGCATTCGATTTCCGTGACCCGCTTTTCATTGAGCCACAAATCCATATCCGTATAGGTGAAATTTTCGCGTATTGCCATGTTTCCCTCTCTCTGGTCTTGATCAGGCGCCGCATGGTGCTGGTGCGGCGCGCCCGTGCTAGTTGCCGTCATCCTTTCTGTTGCGCTGCTGTTCCTGGTAATCGCGGCACGCCTGGCCAAAGCCGCCGAACAGGCGCATGGCGTGCGGGTTGTCTTCCACCCGCCATTCCGGGTGCCACTGCACCGCCAGCGTGAAACCGGCGGCGCTGGCCACCGTATAGGCTTCCACCAGTCCGTCGTCGGCCAGGGCTTCCACCAGCAAGCCGTCGGCCAGGCGGGCGATGCCCTGGCCATGCAGGGAGTTGACCATCATTTCGCCCTCGCCACCGAGCAGGCGAGACAAAAGGCCCTCGGGCGCCAGCTTGACGCGGTGCGCGGGCGCGTACTGGCGCTCGAGGGGATCGAGCACGTTCTCGCGATGATCGAGCATGCCCGGCACCGCATGCACGGCCTGGTGCAGGCTGCCGCCCAGGGCCACATTGACTTCCTGGTAGCCGCGGCAGATGGCCAGCAAGGGCAACTGGCGCGCCAGCGTGGCGCGGATCAGGGGCAAGGTGGTGGCGTCGCGCGCCGGGTCTTGCGGCAGTTCGGGGTGCAGGATGTCTTCGCCATACAAGCGCGCATCGACATTCGAGGCCGAACCGGTCAGCATGACGCCGTCGGCAATCCGCAGCGCCGCTTCCAGGTCGGCGTCAGCGGCCAGGGCGGGCAGCAGCAGCGGCATGCAGTCTGCACCGCGCAGCACGGCGTGCAGGTACTTGTCCTGCGCCATATGCCAGGCGTGGTTGCCAAGCTGGCGCTGGCAGGCGGGAACGAGAACAATGGGACGGCGCATAGAGTGCTACCTCGCTGGCGTGACGATCCAATGACAGCGCCAAACAGCGCTGCCGCTCGCTTCACTGTACAGCAGAGCCGGCGGCAGCGGCCACACCCATGGGCGTGGCCAACGGGACCGTCCTGCGGCTACACTACGGCTTTGCCATATTGTCTTTCGTAAAATCATCATATGCCCGTCCGGCGCCAAATGCCAGCGCCACCGGCAAAGTCCCCCTCTTTCCCATGCATCCACACCACTTTCACGCCATCCCGACCTTGTTTTCCCCCGCGCGGAGGCTGCCATGAAGCACATGCCGTGGCGCGATTTCTTCGCCCTCGTGGTCAGTATCGGCGTGGTCGGCCTGGGACTGGGCGCGACCATGCCGCTCACCGCATTGACATTGCACCAGCGCGGCGTGGGTACGGACATCATCGGCATGATCACGGCCGTCAGCGCCCTCGGCATCCTGGCCGCTTCGCCGTTCGTCTCTGGCTGGGTGGGGCGCTTTGGCGCGCGCGCCACCATGCTGGGCGCCGTCTGGGTGGCCTCACTGGCAACGATCGCCATGCAGTTCACCGATCACCTGCTGGCGTGGAGCGTGCTGCGCTTTTTGTTTGGCGGCGCCATGGGCGTGTTGTTTACCATCGGCGAAGCGTGGGTGAACCGGCTCGCGCCCGACAATTCGCGGGGCAGGGTGGTGGCCATGTACACCACCAGTTTTACCTTCTTCCAGCTGATCGGTCCCGCCCTGGTGGCGCTGTTCAACGACAGGATTACGTGGAGCTTCGCCGCCTGCGGCCTGCTGTTCCTGCTCGCCGTGCCGGGCCTGATGCTGATCTCGAACAGCGGCCCGGAAAAGGAGCAGGAAGAGCATGGCGTGAAATGGACCCTGATCCTGCCGCGCATGCCGATGATCGTGCTGGGCGCGGCCTTCTTCGCCCTGTTCGACACGCTGGCATTGAGCCTGCTGCCCCTGTATGCGATGGAACACGGCATCGGCACGGACCTGGCCCTGCTATCGGCCACCGTGGTACTGGTGGGCGACACGGGCCTGCAATTCGCCTTGGGATGGATGGCCGACCGCTTCGGCCGCGCCAAAGTCCATGCGGGCTGCGGCGTGGCCGTCTGCCTGCTGTTGCCGCTGCTGCCGTTCGCCGTCGGCACGCCGTGGCTGTGGTGGACCTTGCTGTTGCTGCTGGGCGCCGCGGCGGGCGGCATCTACATGCTGGCGCTGGTGGCGTGCGGCGAGCGTTTCACGGGCCTGTCGCTGACCAGCGCCAGCGCCATCGTCAACGCCACCTGGGGTGTCACCAGCGGCGGCGGCCCCCTGCTGACGGGCGTCTTGATGCAATCGGCGGGCGTCAACGCGCTGCCGGCCGTGATGTGGGTCTGCGCCGCCATTTTCGTCGGCAGCGCCGTGTGGGAGCGCAAGAAGGGGATCGTGTAGCCTGCGCTACTGTTTCAGCTTTTCCAGCCGCTGCCGCAGCTCTTCGGCCACCGGATAATCGGGATAGGCCTGCCTGAACGCGGCCCACTCCTCCTGCGCCAGCGCACCTTCGCCCGCCTTGAGCAGGGCGTCGATCTTCACCAGCCACACGGACGCGTCGAGCCTGGCCGGCGGCGGCAACGGTGCGGAGCGCGCAGCAACGGGAGCGGGCATCGCCAGCGCCTGGCGCTGCAGGCCCGATTCGGCCCGCATGGCCGCTTGCTGCTCCATCGCCTCGCGCATTGGCGTGGCTGGCGGCGGCGGCGGTGGGGGCGGTGGCGCCGGCGGCGCCAGGGGTAGCGTCGCCGTCAGCTGGGGCGCTGGCCGCACGGCAGGCACAGACGCCGGCTCGGCCTGCGGCGCCGGCCTGGCCGCCATCTTGGCTTGCGCGCGCGGGGCCGGCACCGCCGGCGGCGGGCTTGGCGCTGGCTGCGATGCCGCATCGGCAAGCGGCGCCGGTGCGGCATCAGGCACCGGCATCACCTCCTGCGTGAGCGGCTCCCCGACGACGGGAAATTGCGCCGGCTTCGAGCCGAACCAGTCCACGCCGATCAGGTTCACCGTCAGCAGCACGGCCGCGGCCAGCCCCAGCGGAACGCGCCAGCGCTGCAGATAATCGGGCGCCTTTTTTGCCGGCAGGGTGCGCAGCACGCCATCGGCGCTGTCGTTGGCGGCCACGGGTGCTGCCAACGCCTTTTCAGCGTCTGCCAGGATGGCCGCATCGAGCGCGCTGGAAGGCGCGGGCTGCGGCAAGCTGGCCAGCAGCGCATGCAATGCATCGTCGCCGGCTTCGTGGTCTTGATCTTGGTCTGTCCTGTGCGTAGTCATGCCTGTCCTCCCGCGCCCGCGGCGCTATCGAGCCCCGCGCGCAATTTCTGCATGGCGTAGCGCAGCCGGCTCTTGACGGTTTCCGCTTCCGCCCCCGTCACCACGGCGATGTCCAGGATGCTCATGCCGCTGAACTGCTGCAGCACCAGCGCCTCTTTTTGCTCGGCCGGCAGGGCGGCGATGGCCGCATGCAGCAGCGCGTGCTGCTGCTTCTGTTCCAGCGACTGCTGCGGCGAGGTGCCCTCGGACGCCAGCTCGCCCGGTGCTTCGCCATCCTGCGCCTGGCCTTCCCGCTGGCGCAGGATGTCGATCAGGCGGTTGCGCGCGATCTGGTACAGATAGGTGCGAAACGCCGCCTGCGGCCGGTAGCCGGCGCGCGCCGCGTGCAGGCTGGCCCAGGCGTCCTGCACGATCTCGTCGACCCAGGCGCGGCGCGGCGCACGCCAGGCCACGAAGCGGTACAGCCCCTGGCTATGGCGCCGGTACAGCTCGCGGAACGACGGCAGGTCGCCGGCACTGTAGCGCAGCATCAGCTCTTCATCCGTCGCGTTGATCAAGGTATCGGGCATGCGGACCAGTGTAGCCGAACTACGCGGCAGCGACAAATGCCGCGCGTCGCTCACCATCGCGTCAGCGGGCGGCGGGCGCATAGCTGACGCGGCGCACTTCACGGACCTGCCCCTCCTTGAGCACCCCTTCCACCAATTCATAGCCCAGCAGGGCGAAGACCCGGCCCTGCAGGAACAGGGGCCGCGCATTGCCGTACCAGTCCACGCACGATGCGCGGCAACCATCGTCCGGCGCCGGGCCGGGCCGCGCCGCCAGCGCGCCCAGTTCCGTCAGTTGCAAACCGCTGTTGCGCAGGTACAGGACGGATGCAGAAGGCCTGTTCAAGCCCGGCCGCTCGTCCGCGCCCAGGATGGGCAGGCCGATGACGCCCTCGCTGGCCGTTTGCGGCTTGTAGAAAAAGCCGTGGCTGCGCGACTCGCCCTGCGCCGCGTCGGCGCGGATGTAGCGCGTGGCAATCGCCGCCTGCGCCCCCAGGCGGATGCTGCTGAAATGCAGGTCCCTGCCCTGCGCGCCGATCGCCACGGCGTCATTGCCCAGCGCCTCGATGCGCTCCACGCCGTGCGGCAGGGACAGCGCCTGCACGCTGCCCGCGTCGGCCCAGCGCACGGCATACAGGGGCTGGCGCGGCCAGGCCTGGTCCGCCTGTCGGCGTCCGCCATTGCCTGCGTTCCCATACAGCAGATACGGTCCCACATAGCGGTTCTGCAAACCATAGCCGCCGCCACCGGGCAAGGGCTTGTAGCTGCCGGCCGGCGCGCTGTCGCGGCCATCGGAAAACGATGCCAGCGGCACGCGCAGCAAGGCCATGTCGCCCCGGCCGCGCGCGCCATCCCACATGGCGTCACCCTGCCCTTCGGCGCGCAGCAGGACGTTCAGGTGGCCGTCAAGGCTTTCCAGGAACGAGAACTGGTCGACGGGCGCGCCAGCCACCTTCAGGGCGCTAGGCGCGCTGCCGTCGAGCGGAATGCGGAACACGCCCGAATCGCTGCCACGGCGCGTCGTCCACACGAAAACGGACTCGCCCGAGACATAAAACACGCGGCCCTGCGGCCCCATGACGGCGGTCGCTTCGCAGCGCATGTCGCGCCGGGCCAGGTCGCACACGGTGACCGTGTGCAGGGTCAGGCCGGCGCCGGGTTCGGGCTCTTCATCGGTGCGGTAGATGCGCGTGGCGGGCGCGATGCGCTTGAAGTCGGACGGCACGGCGTCGGGACGCCAGCGGCGCAGCGCGGGAAAGCCGCCGAACGGATCGCCACGGCGCAAGTCCAGCGACAAGGGCGAGTAGAACACCAGCTTGCTGCCGACCAGGCGGCTGGCGTAATTGCGCGACGAATAATAGTCGTTGGAGCGCAAATGGTAGGTGGAACGGTAGGCCAGCTTGCCGTCGGCCCCGATATCGAACAGGCCGATCTCCGTGCCGCCCCGGCTGTAGCTGTAGCCGATCACCACCAGCGTGTCGCCATCGATCAGCATCTCGTCATACCAGCTGCCCGACGGGTCGCTGCCAGGCGCGAACGCATCGAGCGAGGCGACGGGCTGCAGCGCATTGCCCCCCACCTGCACCGTGAACAGCTTGCCGCGCCGGAGCATCACCAGGTGCTTGCCGTGCAGCTTGACGATGCCGCCTTCGTCCACGCCCGCCGTCTGCACGTTGGTGACCGATTCGGCCGCATCCGCCGATTTTGCCGCCGCCTCCGCCGCCATCGGCGCGGCCGGCGGTGCCGGGGGCGCGGCCGTGTATTGCGCCGTGGCGCGCTGCAGTTTCTGCTGTTTCAGCACCAGCGCCGCCTGGCGCGCCTGCAGCTGTTGCAGGTAGGCGCCCAGCGCCTGCTCGCTGGCAAACGGCGCCAGGGTCTTGCGCGGCGCCGTGTCGGCGGCATGGCTGCCTGCCGACAGCAGCAGGGACAGTATCAATGTGATCTTGAGGGCGCTGGGCATCGCTTCTTCTCCGGTTGGCTGGGGTGTCAACCATGAAACGCAGCGGCGCAGAAAAAGGGGTTACATGCGCGTGAAAATATTCACCTGGCCGCCGCCCTACTCGAAACCGCGTATGCGGTCGCCATTGAAGTTCGGCAGGCGCCACTCGAAATGCAGGGCCAGGAAACGGAACAGGAAGCCGGCGCCGATGGACGCCAGCTGCGCCACCGCGCTGTCGACCTTGAAGTACAGCAGGCCCACGTACAGGCTGCCCGTAAACAGGGCCACGGTGGCATACACTTCGCGCTGCAGCACCAGCGGAATCTGGTTGCACAGGATATCGCGCAGCAGGCCGCCGAAGACACCCGTGATCATCCCCGCCAGCACGACGATGGCCGGATGCATCTTGGCCGACATGGCGATGTCGCAGCCGATCACGCAAAACGCCACCAGCCCCAGTCCGTCGACCAGCAGGAATACCGTGCGCAAGTGGTGCAGGTAGCGCGCCACGACGGCCGTGACGACGGCCGCGCCCACCGTAAACAGCAGATACTCGGGGTGCGCGATCCAGCCCAGCGGATAGTGTCCCAGCAGCACGTCGCGGATGGTGCCGCCGCCGAGCGCCGTGACGGTGCCGATCATGCAGATGCCGAACAGATCCATGCCGCGCCGCATGCCCATGATGGCGCCGGACATCGCTTCGGCGACAATCGCCACCAGGTATATCGTATATAACAACATGGTCTTACTCTTCCGAAAATGATTTGAGAATCTGTTCGCGTTCGCGCGCTTCGCTCAGGGTGCGCGCCTCATGGCCGGCGCCGCTGCTGCCGCGCTCTTCGCCGTTGGCCAGGCGCGTATCGGCGTTATGGCCGCCACTGCCGCAGCTGACGCTGCTGTGGATGAAGGCGTGGCTGTCGCGCAGGCAGTCGCCGGCCAGGTATTCCGCATACACGTAATCGCCGTCGAGCAGGGCCAGGCCTTGCGGCTCGGCCAGCACCTGTTCGCGGCGGCCCTGCACGGCCACCTGCATGTAGTCGCGCCAGACGGGCAGCGCCAGCGTCCCGCCCGTGGCGTTGCCCAGGCTCTTGGGCTGGTCGTAGCCGAGCCAGACGACGGAAACGAGGCCCGAGGAATAGCCGGCGAACCAGGCGTCATAGGCATTGTTCGAGGTGCCCGTCTTGCCGGCCGCGTCGCCGCGTCCCAGCGCCAGCGCGCCGCGCCCCGTGCCGCTCTTGACGACGTCGCGCAGCATGCTGTCCATGACGTAGGCATTGCGCGTGGAGATGACCTGCGTGCCGGGTGCCGGCTCGCCCTTGGCACGGGGCGCCGCATCGCTGTACAGCACCGCGCCGCTGCGGCCGCGCACTTCCTTGATCAGCCTTGGCGGCATCTGCACGCCGCCGTTGGCGAACACGGCATACGATTGCGCCAGCTGCAGCGGCGTGACGGCGCCCGCGCCCAAGGCCAGCGGCAGCGAAACGGGGTTGCGCGCGCCTTCGAAACCGAAGCGCGTGGCGTAGTGCTGCACGTAGCCGGGGCCGGCCGCCTGCATCAGGCTGACGGCCACCAGGTTTTTCGAGCGCACCAGGCCGCGCCGCACGCTGATGAAGCCTTCATAGTTGTTGCCGTAATTGCGCGGACGCCATGGCTGCGCGCCCGTTTCCTGCGGCAGCAGCAAGCGCTGCGTGTCGTCCACGGCCGTGCCGGGGAAGTAGCCCTTTTCCAGCGCCGCCGAATACACGAAGGGCTTGAAGCTGGAACCGGGCTGGCGGTAGGCCTGCGTGGCGTGGTTGTAGTGGTTGCGATAGAAATCGAAGCCGCCCGCCATGGCGACGATTTCGCCGCTGTGCGCATCGACGGAAATGAGCGCGCCTTCCATCTCGGGCAGCTGGCTCACCAGCCAGCGGTTCCTTGCCGCGTCGTGCACCACGCGGATCACGCTGTTTTCCGCAATGGCGCGCTTGCCCTCGAGCGGCAGCTTGCCGCCCAGGCGCGCATCCGACGCGGCCAGCACGACTTCCTCGCCATTGCGCAGCTGCGCCGTCACCTGGCGCTTGCCGGCGGTCTCGACCTTGCGCACGAGCGCTGCGCGCAGTTCGCCGCTGTCCGGATAGGCGGCCAGCTGGCGCGCCGCGCTGTCCGCGGAGGCGGTCAGGCGCGCTTCGGGACCACGGTAGCCGCGGCGCGCCTGCGCGTTCAGCAAGCCGTCGCGCAGCGACTTGTCGGCCGCGAGCTGCGGCGCCATACGGATGGTCGTCGTCACGTCCAGGCCCATGCTGTAGGCGCCCTCGGGATAGCTTTGCAGGATCAGCTGGCGCGCTTCCTCGACCGCATACGCGGCCGCATGCACGGAGCTGTTGCGGTCCTTGTTCAGGGCCAGCTTTTCCGCCACGGCGGCGGCGTATTCGGCCTCGGTGATGTAACCGAGTTCGCGCATGCGCTGCAGGATGTAGTGCTGGCGCACGGTGGCGCGCTGCGGATTGGCGACGGGGTTGTAGGCCGATGGCGCCTTCGGCAAGCCGGCCAGCATGGCCGCTTCGGCGATGCTGACGTCGGCCAGCGGCTTGTCGAAATAGATGTTCGAGGCGGCGGAAAAGCCGTAGGAACGCTCGCCCAGGTAAATCTGGTTCATATACAGTTCCAGCAGCTTGTCCTTGCCGTAGTGCTGCTCCAGCTTGTAGGCGAGCAGCATCTCCGTCAGCTTGCGCTGCACGGTCTTTTCGCGCGACAGGAAAAAGTCGCGCGCCACCTGCATGGTGATGGTGCTGGCGCCCTGCGCGTGGTGGCCCGTGACGACGTTGGCGAGCGTCGCGCGCGTCAAGCCATAGAAATCGACGGCGCCGTGCTCATAGAAACGCGCATCCTCGATGGCCAGCAAGGCCTGGCGCATGCGCAGCGGGATCTCTTTCAATGGCAGGAATTCGCGGCGCTCTTCGCCGTATTCGGCCAGCAGCTCGCCTTCGCTGGAAAAGATGCGCAGCGGCAGCGCGGGCTTGTATTGCGCCAGGTGTTCGACGGCCGGCAAATCCTGCCACGCCTGGCGCAGCCAGTAGCCGCCCGCCAGGGCCGCGGACAGGCCCAGGCCCAGGGTCAATCCCAGGCCGAATTTCAGATTGCGCGCCAGCTTCGAGGGCGGCTTGCGGGTGGTGGTCGTGGTGGTGCTGGCTTTCGCGCCGTCTTTTTCACTATCTTGCGCCGTATCTTGCGTTTCCATATGGTCATTCCTTTGCTGCCAGGAGACCGCGCGCAGGCGCGCAGCACTCCATCAAAGAGCCATTGTGCACTGCAACACACCAATCCTTATAAAAAGTAAGTATTATTTAGTATTGGTAAATTTTTCTTATGTTAGGCGGTATCCATGGATCTCAATCCCAAACATACGGAAGCGTTCCGCGCCGTCGTCGAAACGGGCAGCTTCGAACAGGCGGCGCTGCGGCTGCACCTGACGTCACCGGCCATTTCGCAGCGCGTGCGGGCGCTGGAAAGCCAGCTGGGCAATGCACTGATCGTGCGCAGCCGCCCCGCGCGCGCCACGCGCATGGGGCAACGCCTGATGCAGTACCTGAAACGCGCCAAGCTGCTGGAAGCGGACCTGCAGGCGGAGCTGGCGGTGCAGCAGGATGCGCCGCTGACGCTGGTGCTGGCGCTGAACGCCGATTCGATGGGCACCTGGTTCTTCCCTGCCCTGTCCGAGGTGCTGATACGCGAGCGCGTGCTGCTGGACCTGACCGTGGAAGACCAGGACCACACGTACACCTTGCTGGAAACGGGCATGGCGATCGGCTGCATCAGCACGGAGGCAAAAGCCATGCGCGGCTGCACGGCCGAGCCGCTGGGCGTGATGCGCTACTGGCTGGTGGCCACGCCGGCGTTTCGCCAGCAATGGTTCGCCCACGGCCTGACGCGCAAGGCGGCGCGCACGGCGCCCGTGGTCGCCTACACGCGCAAGGACACCTTGCAGTCGTCGTACCTGCAAGAGGCGCTGGGCTTGCCCGAAGGCGCCTACCCCTGCCATTACGTGCCGGGTGCCACCTCGCACTTCAACGCCATCCGCTATGGCCTCGGCTACGGCATGGTGCCAGAACTGCTGCTGAAGGCGAACGCGGACGGCGAACTGGTGGAAATGCTCACCCCCAAGACCCCCGCCGACGTGGCCCTGTACTGGCACACGTGGAAGGTGCAGTCGCCGCGCATGGAGCAGCTGTCGCGGCAGATCATCGCGGCGGCGCGCAAGATCCTCAAGTAGCTATCGCTGCATGCCCCAGCGCTTCAGAGTCACGCGCTCCAGGCTGCGAAAGCCGATGTTTTCTACCAGCAAGCCGATAACGATGACGGCCGCCAGGCCCGCGAAGACCTTGTCCGTGTACAGCTCGTTGCGGTTCTGGAAGATGTACCAGCCCAGGCCGCCCTGCCCCGACGTGGTGCCAAATACCAGTTCGGCCGCGATCAGGGTGCGCCAGGCAAACGCCCAGCCGATCTTCAAGCCCGAAACGATCGATGGCAGGGCGCCCGGCACGAGGATATGCAACACCAGGCGCAGGCCGCTCAGCCCGTAATTGCGGCCCGCCATGCGCAGGGTCTCGGGCACGCCCTGGAAACCCGCATACGTATTCAAGGCCAGCGGCCACATCACGGAGTGGACAATGACGAAGATCAAGCTGGCGCGGCCCAGGCCAAACCACAGCAGGGCCAATGGCAGCAGGGCGATGGCCGGCAAGGGATTGAGCATGGCCGTCAGGGTTTCCAGCACGTCGCGCCCGATGCGGCTGGAGACGGCCAGCAAAGTCAGCACGAAGGCGGCCAGCACGCCCACGGCATAGCCCTGCAGCAAGACGACGAGCGAGGCGGCCGTGCGCGTGAGCAATTCCCCACTGGCGATACCGCCGATAAACGCCTGCGCCGTCTGCAGAAAGCCGGGCAAGAGTAAATCGTTGTGCGTCCAGCGCGCCGCGCCTTCCCACAGCAGGGCCAGGCTGAGCAGAATCAAGACCTTGCGCCACAGCGCCTGCTGGCTCAGGCGCTGCCAGCGCGACAACGGCCGCTCGACGGCCACGCCGGCCGGCGGCGGCGCCGCATACACGAACTCCTGGCGGATCGGCGGCTCCAGCAGCGCGCTCATACGGCCTCCCTGTGCGCGGTCCCGCTTGGCGCAGCGGCAGCAGTTTCCTCGTCGAACAGCAGGCCGTGGATGCGGCTGCTGGCGGCCTGGAATTCCGCGCTGCCGGCGCTGTGCAAGCCGAATTGATGACTGTTCAGTTCGGCGCGCACCCTGCCCGGATGGGGCGACAGCAACAGGATGCGGTTGCCCACCACCAGCGCTTCCTCGATCGAGTGCGTGACGAACACGAGCGTGAAGCGCAGCTCTTCCCACAAGCGGCTCAACTCTTCCTGCATCTTGCGCCGCGTCAAGGCGTCGAGGGCGGCAAACGGTTCGTCCATCAGCAGCACTTCCGGCTGCATGGCCAGCGCCCGCGCGATGGCCACGCGCTGCTTCATGCCGCCCGACAAGGTGTGCGGGTGGGCGTCCTCGAAGCCGGCCAGCCCCACCTTGGCGATCCAGTGATGGGCGCGCTCGCGGGCCGCCGCCTTGTCCAGCCGCTTGCTGGCCAGCAAGGGAAACATCACGTTTTCCAGCACTGTTTTCCACGGCGGCAACTGGTCGAATTCCTGGAACACGACGACACGGTCCGGCCCCGGTTTGTGAATCGCTTGACCGTGCATGGCGATGCTGCCCGCGCGCGGCGCGATGAAGCCAGCCACGGCCTTCAGCAGCGACGACTTGCCGCAGCCGGACGGCCCCAGCAGCACGAAGCGGTCGCCGCGAAACACGTCGAAACTGACGTCATGCGTGGCGCGCACGCTGCGCCGTTCCGTCTGGTATTCCAGGCTGACATGCTGGACGCTGAGCAAGGGCAGCACCGCCACAGGCGGGCGCACGAGGTGGAAAGCGGGCGCGTTCATGTCAGCCTCCTTGCGCGATGGCTGGATCGTCGAAGAAATAATCGCGCCAGCTGTCGGGCAAGTTGCGGATGGCGTTGACGCGGTGCAGGAATTGCGCCAGGCCATAGGTATTCTGCGGCGCGATCTTGAATTGCACTTGCGGATTGGCAAAGATTTTCAGCAACAGATTGCGGTCCACCTTGCTCTTGTTGACCTTGATATAGATGTCGGCCGCACCCTGCGGGTTGCTGCTCGCATACTGCGCCGCTTCCGCCAGCGCCGCGATGAAGGCGCGGTAAGTCTTGGGATTATCCTTGCGGTACTTTTCCGTCGCATACAGCAAGGTCGACGAGCTGGGCCCGCCCTGCACGTCATACGAGTTCAGGACGATGCGGGCGTTCGGGTTCTGCGCCAGTTCCTGCTCCTGGAAAGGCGAATTGCCGAAGTGACCGCTGAGCTCCGTGCCGCCGGCGATGATGGCGGCCGCCGCATCCGGGTGCGGCAAGGTTTGCGTGATTTTATCGAGGCGGGCGAATTCCTTGTCGCCCCACTGCTTCGCCACCGCCATCTGCAATATCCGCGCCTGCACGGAAACGGAGACGGCCGGCAAGGCGATGCGGTCCTTGTCCGTCAAGTCCGCCAGGGTTTTCACCTTGGGATTGATGCTGATCAAATAGTAAGGAAAATTGCCCAAGGACGCCACGCCGCGCACATTCTGCCGGCCTTTCGTGCGGTCCCAGATCGTCAACAGCGGACCCAGCCCGGCCCCCGCGATATCGATATTGCCGGACAACAAAGCGTCGTTGATGGCGGGACCGCCGGACAGGGTGATCCACTCGACTTTGACGTCCACGCCCTGCTGCTTGCCATGCTTTTCAATCAGCTTGTGTTCCTGCGCAATGTTGAGCAGCAAAAAGGTGATGCCATGCTGGCCCGCGATGCGGATCTGTCCTTCAGCCCGGGCCATGGGCATCGCCAGGCATGCGGCGCCCAGCAGGGCAATGGCGGCGATAACACGGCGGTGGCGGGCGAGGGAAAAGAACGGCAGCATGGACACTCCTTGGGTCAGGTCAACAGTCAAAGTCAGTACGGCGCATCGCCTTCGATGGTGGTGCGGTAGAGTTTGCGGCGCTGCCCGGGCGGACAACCGGTGGCCAGGTGCATCAGGGAACGGTTGTCCCAGAACACGAGGTCGTGCGGCTGCCAGCGGTGCACATACAGGTGCTCCGGGCGCACGCTGTGCGCGAACAGTTCATCGAGCAGGGCGCGGCTTTCATCGTCGGGCAGGCCGACGATGCGCGTGGTGAAATGCTCGCTGACGAACAGGGCGCGCCGTCCCGTTTCCGGATGCACGCGCACGACGGGATGGGTGACGGGCTTGACTTCATCGACCTGCGCCTGCGTCAACGCGGGGCGCCAGGGATTACGACGGCGCAATTCCTCGTACTGGCTCAGGTAACTGTGCTCGGCACGGGCGCCGCGCACGGCGTGGCGCAGCGCGGCCGGCAGGCTTTCCCAGGCCAGGTGCATGTTGGCAAACACGGTGTCGCCGCCCTCGTCCGGCAATTCCTGCGCGTGCAACATGGAACCAAGGCTGGGCACTTCCTTGTACGACAGATCGGAATGCCAAAAGTGTCCCGCATCGCCCAGGCCGATAGGCTGGCCATCCTCGACGATGTTCGAAATGATCAGTACTTCCGGCTGCGATGGCAGCTGGAACTGGCGCAGGACGTGGATTTGCAGGGGGCCGAAGCGGCGGCTGAAATCGACCTGCTGCTGCGGCGTGATGTGCTGCTCGCGGAACACCAGCACGTGATGGTCGAGGTGGGCGTGGTGCAGGCGCTGGAAGTCGCCCAGCGACAGCGGCTGCGCCAGGTCCAGCCCCAGCACCTGCGCGCCGAGCGGCGCATCGAAAGTCTCGATACGGAACGGGCTGGCGGGTAGCGACGATTTGAGGACGGCCGACATGATGGCTTCATCAGTGAACAAGGGAAGTCCACTGTATGCCGGCCGGCGCGCCTTGCAAACGAAGCATTTACTATATGGATATGCGCGGCCCGTTGCGCCATGTTGCAACAGCGCCTGTCACGCCATGGCACAGGGGCGGCGCCGCCACGAGCGGTTGCGCCCTTGAATGGTGCTAGCACGCAACTTGCTTATTGACCAATTCCCCCTCTGCCGACAGGACCGCCATGCCCATCGTTCCCCTGCTGCTCGCCCTGCTGTTCGCCACCCCCGTCTACGCGCAGGACAGCCAGGGCGAAAGCGACCTCAGCTACAAAGCCTATGTGCACAGCGACAAGCGCATCAAGTGTCTGTACGGCTATGCGGCGGACAAGACGGGCGACCATGCGGCGGCCGTCGCCATCTTTGAAGATTGCATCCGGCGCTGGAACGATGTGTACTCGATGATTTGGCTGGCCCAGCTGTATGAAACGGGCGTCGGCGTGACGAAGGATGAGGCGCAGGCGACGGCGCTGATGCGGCGCGGCGCGCACACGAACGATGACGCCGCCTATGCGCGGCTGGCCCGCTATCACTACGGCGTGGCGCTGGCCGAAGGCCGCGGCACGCCGCAGGATATTCCCCAGGCCCGAACCTGGCTGCGCCAGGCCGCGCAGGAGGGCGTGCGCGAGGCGGCCGAGTATCTCGTCCGCCTGGAGCATGCGGCACCGTAGGCACGGCGCCGGCATCGCTTACGCTATTGCTTCGTAGCGGGCCAGGCGGGCCGCCATGCGCGGCGCCAGCTCGTGACCGGCCGTGACCGTCACTTCCAGGTCGTTCAGCAAGCCGTCTTTCAAACCATAGACCCAGCCATGGACGCTGAGTTCCTGGCCCCGTTCCCACGCATCTTGCACGATGGTGGTCTGGCACACGTTCAGCACTTGCTCGACCACGTTCAGTTCGCACAGGCGGTCGCCGCGCTGGCGGCTGGTCAGCACGTCGCCCAGGTAGCGCTCGTGCTTCTGGCCCACGTCCTGCACGTGGCGCAGCCAGTTGTCGACGAGGCCGATGCGCGTGCCCGTCATGGCCGCATGCACGCCCTTGCAGCCGTAGTGGCCGACGATGATGATATGTTTGACTTTCAGCACGTCCACGGCAAATTGCAGGACGGACAGGCAATTGAGGTCGGAATGCACGACCACATTGGCAATATTACGGTGCACAAACACGTCGCCAGGCGCCATGCCCAGCAGTTCGTTGGCGGGAACGCGGCTGTCGGAACAGCCGATCCACAGGTATTCGGGCGAGGTCTGCGCTTCCAGGTTCTTGAAGAAGTTCGGGTCTTTCGCCACCATCGAGTCGGCCCAGCGGCGGTTACGCTGCAGCAGTTCCGCCAGGGCCAGGCCGCTTTTCTGTTCGGTCATATCGCTCCCATTCTGTAAGTTCGGTTGAGCAGCGCGCCGATCGCCTGCGTTGGCGTGCGATGCGCGCAGATGCTGCGTCAACCTGGGTAAAAAAACGCCGGGATGTGTGAGCATCCCGGCGCATGGTGTTACGTGTGCTTACTCAAAAAAATCCTTGACCTTGTCTTTCCAGGTCTTGCTTTGAGGGCTGTGCTTGGCGCCGCCCTCGGTCGTCGATTTTTCAAAGTCGCGCAACAGGTCTTTCTGTTTTTCCGTCAGTTTCACCGGCGTTTCGATGGCCACGTGGCAGAACAGGTCGCCCGCGTAACCGGAACGCACGCCCTTGATGCCCTTGCCTTTCAGGCGGAAGGTCTTGCCCGACTGGGTGCCTTCCGGGATCGTGAACGACACTTTGCCGTTCAGGGTCGGCACTTCGATTTCACCGCCCAGGGCCGCCTTGGTGAAGGAAATCGGCATTTCGCAATGCAGATCGTCGCCTTCGCGCTGGAACACGGCGTGCGGCTTGATGTGGATTTCCACATACAGGTCGCCCGACGGACCGCCATTCGTGCCCGGTTCGCCGTTGCCGGACGAACGGATACGCATGCCGTTGTCGATACCGACTGGAATTTTGACTTCCAGGGTCTTGTTGCGCTTGATACGGCCCGCGCCGCCGCATGGCGTGCAGGGGTCGGTGATGACCTTGCCGCTGCCATGGCATTTCGGGCAGGTTTGCTGGATGCTGAAGAAACCTTGCTGCATGCGCACCTGGCCGTGGCCACCGCAGGTACCGCAGGTGGTCGGCGACGTGCCTGGCTTGGCGCCGCTGCCGTGGCAAGTGTCGCACTTGTCCCAGCTCGGCACGCGAATGGTCGTGTCGAAGCCGTGAGCAGCTTGCTCCAGTGTAATTTCCAGGTTATAGCGCAAATCGGCGCCACGGTACACTTGTGGACCCGCATTGCGGCTGCGTCCACCGCCACCGCCAAAGATGTCGCCGAAGATATCGCCGAAGCTGTCGGCAAAGCCGCCAGCACCGCCGCCGAAGCCGCCACCGCCGCCCATGTTCGGGTCCACGCCGGCGTGACCGTAACGGTCATACGCATCGCGCTTTTCCGGATTGGTCAGCATCTCGTAGGCTTCTTTGACTTCCTTAAACTTTTCTTCCGATTCCTTGCTATCCGGATTGCGGTCCGGATGGTATTTCATCGCCAGTTTACGGTAAGACTTTTTGATCTCTTCTTCCGAAGCATTTTTTGCGACACCGAGTGTCTCGTAAAAATCACGCTTTGCCATGTTGTCGGCACCTTGCAGTCTATCTACTGATGTAAAAATTACACGAAAAAGCCGAGTCGAGTGCTGCACTGGGCAACGACTCGGCTCGGCCGGTCTTCGCGGCTAATCCCGCGATGTAGCGTTCAGCCCGGCTGCCCCCAGCTTATGGGAGCGCAAGACAATTACTTGCTGTCTTTGACTTCTTTGAAGTCAGCGTCAACGACGTCGTCTTGCTTGGCGCCTGCATCGGATGCGCCAGCAGCTTGCTGTGCACCTTCCGCGCCGCCGGCAGCTTGCTGAGCTTGCATGTCGGCATACATTTTTTCGCCCATTTTCTGCGATGCGCTCGACAGTGCTTCCACCTTGGCGTCGATCTCAGCCTTGTCGCCGGCCTTGATGCTTGCTTCCAGGTCGGTGATTGCCGCTTCGATCTTCTCTTTCTCGCCCGCTTCCAGCTTGTCGCCGTATTCGGTCAAGGATTTCCGGGTCGAGTGTACCAGAGCATCGGCCTGGTTGCGCGACTCGGCCAATTCTTTGACCTTCTTGTCTTCTTCCGCGTTCAACTCGGCGTCTTTCACCATCTTCTGGATTTCAGCCTCGGTCAAGCCGGAATTGGCCTTGATCGTGATCTTGTTTTCCTTGCCGGTGGCCTTGTCTTTCGCGCCGACATGCAAGATGCCGTTGGCGTCGATGTCGAAGGTCACTTCGATCTGTGGCGTACCACGCGATGCTGGCGGGATGCCTTCCAGATTGAACTCGCCCAGGCCCTTGTTGCCGGCGGCGATTTCGCGCTCACCCTGGAAGACCTTGATGGTCACCGCAGGCTGGTTGTCGTCGGCCGTCGAGAACACCTGGCTGAACTTGGTCGGAATCGTCGTGTTTTTGTGGATCATCTTGGTCATCACGCCGCCCAGGGTTTCGATACCCAGGGACAGAGGAGTGACGTCCAGCAACAGCAAGTCCTTGCGTTCGCCCGACAGGACCGAACCTTGAATTGCTGCGCCCACGGCGACGGCTTCGTCCGGATTCACGTCCTTGCGTGGATCCTTGCCAAAGAATTCCTTCACTTTTTCCTGCACCTTCGGCATGCGGGTCATACCGCCGACCAGGATGATGTCGTCGATGTCGGACACTTTCACGCCTGCATCTTTGATAGCGGTGCGGCAAGGTTCCATCGTGGCCGTGATCAGCTCTTCCACCAGCGATTCCAGCTTGGCGCGGGTCATCTTCAGGTTCAAGTGGACCGGTGCGCCATTCGCCATGGCGATGTATGGCTCGTTGATCTCGGTTTGTTGCGACGACGACAATTCGATCTTCGCGCGCTCGGCCGAAGCCTTGATGCGCTGCAGGGCGATCGGATCTTTTTTCAGGTCGATGCCGTTGATCTTCTTGAACTCGTCGATGATGTAATCGATGACGCGTTGGTCGAAATCTTCGCCGCCCAGGAAGGTGTCGCCGTTGGTCGACAGCACTTCAAATTGTTTCTCGCCATCAACATCCGCGATTTCGATGATCGACACGTCGAACGTACCGCCACCCAAGTCATACACGGCGATTTTACGGTCGCCTTTTTCAGCCTTGTCCAGGCCGAACGCCAGCGCTGCCGCGGTTGGCTCGTTGATGATGCGCTTGACGTCCAGACCGGCGATACGGCCGGCATCCTTGGTCGCCTGACGCTGCGAGTCGTTGAAGTACGCAGGCACG
Source organism: Janthinobacterium sp. GW822-FHT07H10 (assembly GCF_058798675.1). Classification (NCBI taxonomy): domain Bacteria; kingdom Pseudomonadati; phylum Pseudomonadota; class Betaproteobacteria; order Burkholderiales; family Oxalobacteraceae; genus Janthinobacterium; species Janthinobacterium sp. GW822-FHT07H10. Next base: position 190,954 of record NZ_JBXAKS010000001.1, on the reverse strand, counting down.
GTGATGACGGCTTCGGTGACTTCTTCACCGAGGTAGTCTTCTGCCGTTTTCTTCATCTTGCGCAGCACTTCAGCCGAAATTTGCGGCGGCGCCAGTTTTTTGTCGCGTACGCCGATCCATGCATCGCCGTTGTCGGCTTTCATGATTTGGTACGGCATCAGCGCGATGTCTTTTTGTACTTCTTTTTCGTCGAACTTGCGACCGATCAAACGCTTCACTGCGTACAGCGTGTTTTTCGGATTGGTCACGGCCTGGCGTTTCGCTGGCGCGCCGACGAGAATTTCGCCATCTTCTTGATAAGCAATAATCGACGGCGTCGTGCGTGCGCCTTCAGCGTTTTCGATTACCTTTGGTTGACCGTTTTCCATGATGGAAACGCAGGAATTCGTGGTTCCCAGATCGATACCGATAATTCTACCCATGATTTTTTTCCTTTTATTTGCTAGATTTCAGATGGTTCTTATATGTGGCAAAGCGGCATGGTTTCAAGGCTTGCTTGATGCCGCCCTCTGATTATTTTGCTTGCGCGGTCGTTACAATGGCTGGACGCAGCAGGCGGTCCGCAATCATATAGCCCTTTTGCAGGACGGACACGATGGTATTGGCTTCCTGCTCCGCTGGCACCACGGCAACAGCCTGGTGTTTCATCGGATCGAGCTTTTCGCCCTGCACTGGCAAGACTTCCACCAGGCGGTTGCGCTCGAACGCGGCATTCAATTGCTTCAAGGTCAGCTCGACGCCCTCTTTCAAGGACTCGATCGTCGGTGCTTCCACCGTCAGCGCCGTTTCCAGGCTGTCTTTCACTGGCACCATGGCTTCGGCAAAGCTTTCCACTGCAAATTTATGCGCTTTAGCAACATCTTCCTGCGCGCGGCGGCGGATATTTTCGCCATCGGCCTTGGCACGCATGAAGGCATCGTGCATCTCTGCAAGACGCGCTTCGGTACTCGCCAGCTGCTCTTCCAAAGTTGGCTCTGCGGGAGTCGATGGGGCAGTCGCCGCGGCGTCCGCTTGCGGATTAGGTACAGCTTGGTTTTCCTGATCTTGCATCTAAAAGCTCCTACAATCAATGGCTTGTAACGCCTGCCAAAACCTGTTGCGCGTCGCGATACGCGGCTTCCGAGCTTCACTGACTCGGCGTCTCCGTGCATTCGCACAGCTACGCCTTTCAGCGACGAATCACATCCGCGCTACGGTTTTGTTTGGCGTCGTTAAATGGGTTAGGCTATACATCTTTACAACACTAACCGGCAGATGGGGCTATATCCTACTGTTTCAAGGGGTATTGGCGTCAACGCCAAGCTTTACGTCGGCTAATGTTACAGCTTATTACAAATCGCTTCCCATTTCGGGCAACAAGCCGTGCGCTCCCTCTGATACAGCCTGGTTCCCCCCAGCAAAGCCGGCATTCTACCAGCCCGCCCAAGGCCATTACCACTGCTGGTGTTGCTATTTGGAAAACCTCATGCTTGCGCCAGAGATGACAAAGCCGCGCAAGCGCGGCTTTACATTCAATAAAAGCAACTATTTCTAGTTGGCGGCGCCCAGGGCCAGGGCCGCCGTGCGCGCCTGCTCGCCATGCTTCTTGTCCGCTTCGCGCTGCGCCGCCGTCTTCATCGTCGGCCAGCCGATCATATGCTGTTCGGCAATTTCCGCCAGCCCGGCGATCCAGACAGGCGTTTCATTCAAGCACGCGATGTAATGGAAGTGCTGGCCGCCGGCCGCCTCGAAATCATGCTTGGCTTCCATGGCGATCTCTTCCAGCGTCTCCAGGCAATCGCTGGTAAAACCCGGACACAGCAAATCGACGCGCTTGACGCCCTGCTGCGCCAGCGCCACCAGGGTGGGCGCCGTGTATGGCTGCAGCCATTCGGCCTTGCCAAAGCGCGACTGGAAGGTCACCACATATTGCTCTTTGGTCAGTTTCAACTTCTCCGCCAGCAGGCGCGCCGTTTTCAGGCATTGGCAGTGATAGGGGTCGCCCAGCAGCAAGGTGCGCTTCGGCACGCCATGAAAGCTCATCACCAGCTTTTCCGGCCGGCCATGCGCTTCCCAGTGGTTCAGCACGGAGTCGCGCAGGGCGTCGATATACGTGTCGTGCTCGTGGTATTGCTTGATGAAGCGCAATTCCGGCACATTACGCACCGTGGCGTAGTGGGCAAACACGGCGTCATAGATGGAGCCCGTCGTCGTGCCCGAGTATTGCGGATAGGCCGGCAGGATGGCGATGCGCTCGCAGCCCGCGCTTTTCAGTTGCGCCAGCACCTCGGGCAACGATGGCGAACCGTAGCGCATGGCCATGGCGACGGTGACGCCATCATGGCCGCGCTCGGCCAGGGCGCCGGCCAGCAATTTCGCCTGCTTTTGCGTGTGCACCTTCAGGGGCGAGCCGTCGCGCGTCCAGATCGACGCGTATTTCTTGGCCGACTGGCCAGAACGAAACGGCAGGATGATCAGATGCAGGATGAACCACCAGACGATGCGGGGAATCTCCACCACGCGCGGGTCGGACAGGAATTGCTTCAGATAGCGTCGCACTGCCGACGAGGTCGGCGCATCGGGCGTGCCCAGGTTGACCAGCACCACGGCGCTGCGGTCGATGCTGCCATGCGTGTACGGAGGTTCTGCTTGAAATGACATGAAGGCTCTTCGAAGACGTTGGACGGATTAGCCAACCATTATAGTTACATTGCATCAACATCGGAAAGCTGGAAAGGAACGGCATCAGGCCAACTGCCATTTTCGCCAGACCGGTTTATGCTCACAACACCTCATAAAACCGTCGCGAGCGGCAGCGAGGCTCGGCGCCCCCGTTGACCCGAGCAGCGCAGCTGTGCGAAGCACGGGGCCGCCGAGGCAGTGGGCCTCGCAGGCCGCAATCGCGACGCGCAGCAGCTTGGCTTGGGTGTACTAGATGGCCAGCAATTCGCGTGCATGCTTGCGCGTGGTGGCCGTGATTTCCAGGCCGCCCAGCATGCGCGCTACCTCTTCCACCCTGGCCTTGGCATCGAGCATGTCGATGCGCGACGCCGTCTTGCCATTGTCCAGGGTGCTTTTTGCCACCTGGAAATGCTGGTTGGCCTGGCTGGCCACTTGCGGCAAATGGGTCACGCACAGCACTTGTCGCCCTTGCCCCAGGCGTTTCAACAGACGCCCCACCACTTCGGCGACGGCGCCGCCGATGCCGCTGTCGACTTCGTCGAAGATCAGGGTCGGCGTGGTGGTGGCATGCGAGGTGATGACGGAGATGGCCAGCGCGATGCGCGCCAGCTCGCCGCCGGACGCCACCTTGGCCAGCGAACGGGGCGCCGTGCCCGCATGGCCGGCGACGAGAAACTCGACTTGTTCCAGGCCGTGGGCGGCCGGCTCGCACGGGTTCAAGGCAATCTCGAAGCTGCCACCCGTCATGCTCAGCTCCTGCATGGCGCGCGTGACGGCGTGCCCCAGCTCCAGGGCAGCGGCGCGGCGCGTGCCTGACAACCGTTCGGCCACGCTGCGGTACTCGGCCTCGATCTTCGCTTCCTGGCGCAGCAAGCCTTCGATATCGGAAGCGTCGGCCAGGTGCTGGAGCTTTTCCGACAGCTTGGCGTGTTCGTCGGGCAATTCCTCGGGCGTGACGCGGAACTTGCGCGCCGTGCTGTGCATCGCTTCCATGCGCGCATCGAGCTGGTGCAGGCGGTCCGGGTCCAGTTCCACGCGGTCCAGGTAATTGTTCAGCGCATACACGGATTCCTGCAGCTGGATGCGCGACGATTCGATCAGGTCGACGATAGGCTGCAGTTCCGCATCGACGGACACCAGCTTGCCCAGTTTCTGGTTCAGGGCCGACAGTTGCGAGACGATCGGGTGGTCTTCCTGCTCGGAAATAATCGCCAGCGCTTCCTGCGCCCCTTCCAGCAGGCTGGCCGCGTGCGACAGGCGGCTGTGCTCGTTCGTGATCTCCGTCCATTCGCCTGGCTTGGCCGCCAGTTTTTCCAGTTCGCCCACTTGCCATTCGAGGCGTTCGCGCTCGTACAGCACGTTGGCGGCATTCGTTTCGAATTCCTCGCGCTGACGCACCAGCGCGCGCCAGCGCTTGTGCAGCGCCGCCACTTGCCGCGCATCCTGTTCCGCGCCCGCCTCGCGCGCCGTCGCCTGGCCGTCGAGCAGGGCGCGCTGCGCCTCGCTTTTCAGCAAGGACTGGTGCGCGTGCTGGCCGTGGATGTCGACCAGCATGTCGCCAAGCTCGCGCAGCTGCGCGGCCGTGGCGGGGATGCCGTTGATGTAGGCTTTCGAGCGGCCCGCATTGTCGATCACGCGGCGCAGCAGGGCGCCGCCCTCGTCGTTGGCAAATTCATTGGCCGCCAGCCACGCCTGCGCCACCTCGCTGACGGAAAAGTCGGCCGTGATGTCGGCCTTGGCCGCCCCCTCGCGCACCACGCTGGCGTCGCCGCGGCCGCCCAGCGCCAGCGTCAGCGCATCGATGAGGATGGACTTGCCGGCGCCCGTCTCGCCCGTCAGCACGCTGAAGCCAGCGGAAAATTCCAGTTCAATGGTATCGACAATGACAAAATCGCGGATGGACAGTGTATGGAGCATGGCTTCTGTAGTTAGGCGGCGCACCGCGGGTTAGCGTGAAGAAACTGGTTAGCTGAGCTTGCCCTCGCCCGACGGATATTCGTTCCAGTGCAGTTTTTCACGCAGGGTGTTGTAGTAACTCCACCCCTCCGGATGCAGGAAGGTAATCGTGTGCGGCGAACGGCGAATGATGATGCGGTCTTGCTGGATCAGGCTGGCAAACGTCTGCATGTCGAAATTGACGCTGATATCGCGCCCGCGCACGATTTCCACGACGATCTGGCTGGAATCGGGCAAGACGATAGGGCGATTCGACAGCGCATGCGGGGCGATCGGCACGAGCACGATGCCGCCCAGGGTCGGGTGCAGCAGCGGGCCGCCGGCCGACAGCGAATACGCGGTCGAGCCCGTGGGCGTGGAAATAATCAAGCCATCCGAACGCTGGTTGTACATGAAGTGCCCGTCAACCTCGACGCGCAATTCCGCCATGCCGGCGCCAGCGCCGCGCGAGACGACGACGTCATTGACGGCCATGCCCACGTGGATCGACTGGCCGTCACGCAGCACGCTGCCTTCGAGCAAGGTGCGGCGCTCGGCCTTGAAACGGCCGCCGAGAATTTGCGCCAGTACGGGCAGCATACGCTCGAGCGGAATATCGGTCATGAAGCCCAATCGCCCTTGATTGATACCGATCAAAGGAACGTCGAATGGCGCCAGCTGACGCGCAATACCCAGCATGGTGCCGTCGCCGCCCATGACGATGGCGCAATCGGCGGCGGCGCCGATCTCGGCGGGCGACATGGCGCGCACGCCGGGAAATGCCAGGTTCAGGTGCGCGGCCGTTTCCGCTTCAAAGACAACGGTATGACCCAGCACCTGCAAGAAATCGACGATGCTTTTCACGGGCTCGGCAATGCCATCCGTATTCTGGCGCACGACCAGGGCAATGGTCTTGGCCCCCAGGTTGAACGGATGTCCCGGGGCTGGCGAACTGGCTGCTGGCGCTTCGGCGTGTTTTTCGGCGGGCATAAAAATCTCGGCAAATAAATTCGGTGGCAAGTTGCCCCTGGCTGTCGCACTGCACGCCGGCATCGCATGATACTGTATATATGCACAGTATAGTGCGGCTGCCGTGTGCCGGCAAGGGGCGTTTATAAGTGTTGCCGCAGTGTAGCGCAGAAAAAGAATTCGCCATGCGTGCGCCAGCGCTCCCAGCACGAACAAATCCGCTTGCATGCGGCCTGTGGCAACGGGACACTGGCATCAGTCATTCTTTTCGCCCCAGGAGGCCATATGGTTACCCCACATAGCGAGCGCAAGATCAATACCGATGCCAAGGTCAGCAACGACGGCGTCGACCGCTTGCCGCACGAACGCGACGAATCGCCAGACGCGCAAAACATACGCCCGCGCAAGGTCATGCAGCAGGCGGCCAGCGACCTCGAGCAAGGTCTGGTCGACACGGACCGGCGCGCCCAGCCGGGCGTGGAAAAGGTCAAGCCGGCCGCCCCGCGGCAGGCCCGCCCCGATGCGCAAGCGGAACCGAAGAAGGCGCGCTGAGTCCAACTCCACTGCACCGCTGCGTTACAGGAGTACGCCATGCACACCTCTGTTCGCTCCATCCTGTTGCTTGCCAGCTGCTGCGCCGGCCTCGCCCAGGCGCAGGCGCCAGCCATGCCCGTCGGCTTCGGCCCCCAGCCCGCGTTGCCCGCGCCCGACAAGCAATGGATTCCCACCGTCAATGTTGCGCCCGTGCAAAGGTGGACGGCCGGGCAACGCCCCGCGGTGGCGGCCGGCCTGGCCATCCGCGCGTATGCACGCGACCTCGACCATCCGCGCTGGCTGTATGTCTTGCCGAATGGCGACGTGCTCGTGGCGGAAACGAATGCGCCGCCGAAACCCGAAGACAGCCAGGGCATCAAGGGCGCCATCATGCAGATGCAGATGAAAAAGGCGGGCGCCGCCACGCCCAGCGCCAACCGCATCACCTTGCTGCGTGGCATCGATGCGAACGGCGTGGCGCAGACCCGCAGCGTCTTCCTGCAAGGCTTGAACTCGCCATTCGGCATGGCCCTGGTAGGCAACGAACTGTATATCGCCAATGCCGACGCCCTCGTGCGCTTTCCCTATGCAACGGGGCAGACCAGCATCGCAGCCCCGGGGGTCAAGGTGATGGACTTGCCTGGCGGCCCCATCAATCACCACTGGACCAAGAACGTCATCGCCAGCCCCGACGGCAAGTTTTTATACGTCTCCGTCGGCTCGAACAGCAATGTGGGCGAGAACGGCACGTCGGCCGAAGACGGCCGCGCCGCCATCTGGCAATTCACGCGGGCCACGGGCAAGGCGCGCGTGTACGCGACGGGCTTGCGCAACCCGAACGGCATGGCCTGGCAGCCGCAGACGGGGGCGCTCTGGACGGCCGTCAATGAACGCGACGAACTGGGCAACGACCTCGTGCCGGACTATATGACCTCGGTCAAGGACGGCGGCTTCTATGGCTGGCCCTACAGTTATTTCGGCCAGCATGTCGATGCGCGCGTCAAGCCGCCGCGTCCCGAACTGGTCGCCACGGCCGTCTCGCCCGACTACGCGCTCGGCGCGCACACGGCCTCGCTGGGACTGGCGTTCTATGACGGCACCTTGCTGCCCGCGCGCTACCGCGGCGGCGCCTTCATCGGCCAGCACGGCTCGTGGAACCGCAAGCCGTTCAGCGGCTACAAGGTCATCTTCGTGCCGTTTGCCAATGGCGTGCCCAATGGCCCGCCGCAGGATGTCGTCGCCGGCTTCCTCGACAGGAACGGCAAGGCGCAGGGGCGTCCCGTCGGCGTGGCCATCGACAAGGCGGGCGCGCTGCTGGTGGCGGACGACGTGGGCAACGTCATCTGGCGCGTGGCACCGGCGCCCTGAACCTATTTGCGCCCCTGCATGCGCCCCCTGTGTGGCGCAACGAACGGAAGCGGCAAGCGCTGGCGCGCATGATGGACGCTCGAACCACGCAAGGAGTACATCATGAAAAAAACAGGATCGGCCGTCTGGAGTGGCGGCCTCAAAGATGGCAAAGGATTTATTTCCACCCAAAGCGGCGCGCTCGACAATGTGGCTTACGGCTTCAACACGCGCTTCGAGGATGGCCCCGGCAGCAATCCGGAAGAGCTGATCGGCGCCGCCCATGCGGCCTGCTTCACCATGGCCCTGTCCGGCCAGCTGGGCGAGGCGGGCATGCGCGCCACGGCCCTGAAAACCACGGCCGATGTCACCCTGGAAAAGATCGATGGCAGCTATGCCATCACGGCCGTCCACCTGACCCTCGTGGCGACCATACCTGGCGCCACCGAGGAAGCCTTCCAGGATGCGGCCCTGCGCGCCAAGCTCGGTTGCCCCGTGTCCAAATTGCTGGCCACGGACATCACGCTGGACGCCCATCTGGAGTAAGCACGCCACCGTCCGCCGCCCCCTGTGCAAGCGGGCGGCAGGGGCGGTCTCGGCACAAAAGCCGTAAAGCGCATAAAATCCTGCCATTCCCCTATCACCATCAAGGATTTACGATGCGTATTTTGCACACCATGTTGCGGGTCGGCGACCTGCAGCGCTCCATCGATTTTTACACCAACGTCCTGGGCATGAAGCTGCTGCGCACCAGCGACAACCCGGAATACCAATACACGCTGGCCTTCGTCGGCTACGGCGCGAATCCCGACCACGCGGAACTGGAACTGACGTATAACTATGGCACCACCAGCTACGAGCTGGGCACGGCCTATGGCCACATCGCCATCTCGGCCGACGACATCGCCGCCGCCTGCGATGCGGCGCGGGCGAATGGCGGCAACGTCACGCGCGAACCGGGCCCGGTCAAGGGCGGCAATACCGTCATCGCCTTCATCACCGATCCGGACGGCTACAAGATCGAATTGATCGAACGCAAGTTCGACGGCCAGGGCGGCGGCCTGTAAGGTGATTCAGATGGTTGCCGCGGCAATGGCCGCGCGCAGCCAGGCGATGCCCGCATCGCCATCCGTGCGGTGGTGGCGTATCGCTTCAAATGCAAACGGCGCGATGGCAAATGGCGGCGCATGCAGCGCCAGCCCCTGCGCTGCGCTTCCCTGCACGGCGCGCCGCGCCACCGTCAGTATCAAATCCGTCCCCAGCACGATATCGGGCGTAACCGTCCAGTGCGGCAAGCGCACGGCGATGCGGCGCGCCTGGCCCAGCCGGGCCAGCGCCGCATCGACTTCGGCCGCCATGCCGCCCTCGCTGGACGCCACCAGCACATGCGGCCGCGCCAGATACGTTTCCAGGTTCAATGTTTCGCCGTCGGCCAGGCTAGCCGGGTCCAGCGCGCATATGAAGGTTTCCTCGAATAAGGTTTCTCGATGTAACTGCTCGGGCAGTTGCGGGAACACGCCCAGCGCCAAGTCGATCTCGCCATCCTGCACGCCGGCCACGACGGCCGGCCGGCTGGCATAACTGACGGCCAGGTCGATGCCGGGCGCTTCCACGCGCAAGCGGCGCAGCAAGCGCGGCAGGATCAGGGCCGCGCCATAGTCGGACATCGCCAGGCGAAACGTGCGCTGCGCCGTGGCCGCCTCGAAGATGGCGCCACCGAGCACGGAACGCACGCTTTGCAAGGCCTCGGCCAGCGGCCGCGCGAGGGCCAGCGCGCGCGCCGTCGGCTGGAAGCCACCCTTGCCACGCAACAGCAATGGATCATCGAGCAGGTGGCGCAGGCGCGCCAGCGCATGGCTGACGGCAGGCTGGCTCATATGCAGGCGTTCGGCCGCGCGCGACAAATGGCGCTCGCTGAGCAACGCCTCCAGGATCACCAGCAAGTTCAAATCGACGGCGCGCAGATTATTCATTTCGTGCATAGTTTAATGACAAACTACGAATTGGATTTAGTCATCACAGCATAATACGATGAGGCCATCAACTCAACAAAGATGGAGTCGCCTATGCATGGATGGATCACCTTGTTTGCCCCGCTGGCCATGCTGGCCGGCGCCGTCGTCCCTTTCCAGGCGGGCGCGAATGCCGCGCTGGGCCGCAACCTGGGACACCCGCTGTGGGCCACTGTCGCCTCGCTGGGCGTCAGCGCCGTGCTCGCTTCGCTGCTGATGCTGTTCTGGCGCGTACCGGCGCCCGATGTCGCGCTGGCCGTGCGCGGCCCTGGCTGGTCCTGGCTGGGTGGCGCAGCCGGCGTGTTTTATATTACGGCCGCGCTGATGCTGGCGCCGCGCATGGGCTCCGGCCCCTTCATGGCGGCCGTCATCGGCGGACAGATGCTGGCCGCGCTGGCCATCGACCGCTACGGCTTGCTGGGTTTTGCCGTCAAGCACATTTCGCCGCTGCACTGGACGGGCGCGGGCCTCGTGGTGGCGGGCGTGATCCTCACGCAAGTGGCCAACAGCCGCGCGGCCTGAATACGCCTGATTGGACGAAAAAAAACCAGCGCCGTTGCCGGGGCTGGTTTTGATCTGACTCTGGAGAAAAAGATTACTTGTCCAGCAAGGCGTTCACTGGCAACAGATCCGTTTCCTTCAGGGTGCCGGCCGCCGACTTCAGGCGCAAGCCGTTCATGATGGTGTCGTAGCGGGCTTTCGACAGGTCTTTTTGCGTCGAAAACAGTTGTTTCTGCGCATTCAAGACGTCGATATTGATGCGCACGCCCACTTGATAGCCAAGCTGGTTCGATTCCAGCGCCGATTTGCTCGACACTTCCGCCGCTTCCAGCGCCTTCACCTGGGCCAGGCCGCTGTTGACGCCGAGGAAAGCCTGGCGCGCGCCCTGCGATGCCGTGCGGCGTGCCGTTTCCAGGTCGTTGCGGGCCTTGTTTTCCAGCGCGATCGATTCGCGCACCTTGCTGGTGACGGCGAAGCCGCTGAAGATCGGGATGCTCCACTGCACGCCGATGGCGTTGTTGTTGGCGCCGCCGCCGCCGCCCGTGGTGTAGGTGTGGCCCGTGTTGGCGATCAGGTCCAGGGTCGGATAGTGGCCGGCACGGTTGCGGCCGATATCGCGCTTGGCCGATTCCACGTTGAACTGGGCCGTGACGACGCCATAGTTCTGCTCTTCGGCGGACGATACCCACGGCTCGATGGCGGCCGGTTCCGGCGCGCTGATGACCACGCCCGTGCGCATCGGCGCCAGCGCGGTCGGCGCTTCGCCGATGATGGTTTGCAGGGCGCTGCGCTTGTTGGCCAGGTCATTGATGGCGGCAAATTCCTGCGCCACCACCAGGTCGTAGGCCGCTTGCGCTTCATGCGTGTCGGTAATCGTTTGCGTGCCGACTTCGAAGTTGCGCTTGGCCGATGCCAGCTGCTCCGTCGTGGCCACCTTTTGCGCCTGCGTCGCGCCCAGGTTGTCTTGCGCGCTGAGCACGTCGAAATACGCTTGCGCCACGCGCGTGATCAGGTCTTGCTGCACTTGTGCAAATTGCGCTTCGGCGATGGCCTGCGCCAGCTTGCTTTGCTGATAGGTTTCCCAGCGATCCCAGCGGAACAGCGGTTGCGCCAGGGTCAGGTTGTAGGTATTCGTGTGCACGCTGACGGTCGGCATGGTGATCTTGTTGCCATTGATCAGGGCAATGGGTTCCTGGTTGCCGCGCGTATTCGTGCCCGATGCGGAGATTTGCGGCAGCAAGCCTGACAGCCCCTGCGGTACCCGCTCCATCCCGGCCGACAGGGCCGCGCGCGCGCTGGCATACTGCGCGTCGTTGGCCAGCGCCTGCTGGTACACCTGGATGAGATCGGCCGCCTGTGTGTTGAGCGAGAAAAAAGCGCTGGTCATCAGCACGGCGATAAGGGGTTTCCGCATTGCATTTCTCCGTTGGAGTCGTCAAAAGTTGATGGAATCAAAAATCTGCTACAGCTTGCCTTGCGCCCGTCCGGGTAGGAGCGGGGTACAGGCATCCGCAGGCATGCGGGAAAGCATGCCTGGGTGCATCTACTGCAAAATAACTTAGTATTTAGGCATTGCGCTGTCGACTTGCACAGCCCAGGCATGAACGCCGCCCGTCAAATTACTGATCTTGCCAAAACCATTGCGTTCCAGGAAGGCGGCCACTTGCATGCTGCGCGCGCCGTGGTGGCAGATGCAGACGATCTCGGCATCTTCATCGAGGTCGTCGATGCGCGCCGGAATCGAATTCATCTGCATCAGGGTCGCGCCGTCGAGGTGGCACAACTCAAACTCCCACTGCTCGCGCACATCCAGCAGGAAGGGACGCGGGCGGGTGGTATCAGCCAGCCAGGCGGCCAGCTGCGGTGCGCTCAAATGCTCCATCGAATCTCCGTCGTCTCAGAACTGGAAGTGCGACGGCGCGACGGCTTGCAGCGGCGTCACATTGGTCTCGAACAGCTTGCGCGTATCGTAGGCCTTGTCCGAGCTGCGGGTGATCAGGTGTGCCGACATGATCGGTGCTTCGCCGATGATGGCCAGGATGCGGCCGCCCACTTTTACTTGTTGCAACAGTGCTTCCGGCAACACGGACAGGGCGCCGGAAACGACGATTACATCGTAGGGCGCGCCCTTGCTCCAGCCCTGGGCGCCATCGCCCAGTTCCACGGTGACATTCGTGACGCCGTTGGCGGCCAGGTTCTGCTCGGCCAGGGTTTTCAACTGGGGCACGATTTCCACGCTCGTCACGTGACGCGCCTTGTGCGCCAGCAACGCCGCCATGTAGCCGCTGCCAGTGCCGATTTCCAGCACATTTTCGTGCTTTTTGACGGCAACGTCCTGCAAAATACGCGCTTCCAGCTTCGGCGTGAACATGCTTTCGCCGCCGCCCAGTGGGATTTCAGTATCGACGAAGGCCAGGTTTTTATAGGCGGCCGGCACGAAATCTTCACGCTTGACCACGTTCAACAGCTCCAGCACGTCGAGATCCAGTACGTCCCATGGACGGATTTGCTGTTCGATCATATTGAAGCGGGCTTGTTCGATATTCATCTTTGGACTCGGTAAGTGAAGTAATAATCCGCCATTTTATCGTTGAACTGGCTGAAAGCACATGTTAACCATAAAGACGGGGGATGGAGGAAATTTGCGACGATCTGCAGATTTGGGGGGGCGAACCTTGGAAAGGGGCAACTGAACGGTAGCGGCCGGCCCCGCGCATCAGCTTTTCCCGGGCGCCTCCACCTGCAGGCTGCGCAAGCTCATGTCGAGAAAGGCATCCATGTACGCGACAGGATCAATATTCTTGACCTCGCACGGCAGGAAGGAATGCGTCCACATCATCAGCATGGTGACGGGCGCGCTCAGGATGGCGCTGACCAGCACGGGATCGACCTGGCGGAATTCGCCGCGGCGCATGCCCCGTTCCAGCAGGGTGGTGATCAGCGCATTGCCGCGCGCGACCACTTCTTCGTTGTAAAACTGCGCCAGTTCCGGGAAATTGTTCGCTTCGGCCAGCATCAGCTTGGTCAAGCCGGCCAGCTTGGTGGCGCCAAACTCTTCCCACCACTGCATCATCATGCTGCGCAACAACTCGGCACTGCTGCTGTCGGAGGCGGCCAGGCTGTCTTCCGCCTCGCCGATGGAATGCACGATATTGTCGCGCACCACGGCCTTGAACAGCTCTTGTTTATTCTCAAAGTACAGATACAAGGTCCCCTTCGACACGCCGGCCCGCTTGGCCACATCCTCCAGACGCGTCGACGCGAAGCCGCGTTCGACGAACAGGTCGAGGGCGGCGGCGAGCAACTCCTGTGGGCGGGCATCCTTGCGCCGCTCCCAGCGGGGCTTGGTATCAATCGGGGCGTGCATGTGTCATTCCGGGTAACTTACTTTTGAGTCATTAATATTAGACTTGTCTACAGGGAAGGTCAAGCGCCGGCCTGCAAAGGCCGCACGGGACACCTCGCCTGGCATCGAAGTGACTGCATTGTACCCTCCGGGCCGCCACCGGCCGCGTCCACCGGCCACACCAGGCAAGGACAGACACGGCTTCGGACAGGCCTGCATGCAGTTCAACCCGCGTTTTGCGCAGTTCATCGCATTTCCCCTTAGCAAACATATCGGCTTTGCTATCTTCTCATCGACAGCACGGCAGCCGCGGCGCGGCAGCCGGCTTTTTCTTATTCCGCGGTTAAAACAATCATAAAGGAAACACCATGCGTACTTTGCTGGCCCTGTGCTGTGCCGTTGCCCTTGGCGGCTGCGCCATCGTCATCAACCCGAACGACGGCGAAGTACGCTATGCCGATTCCGGTGGCAATGCCATCCAGGGCAACGAACAAGTAAGCCGCGACGTGCGCCAGGTCAGCAACATCAACACGCTCGACATCGACAGCATGAAGCGCATCGATCTCAAGATCGACGTGCGCGTCGGGCCGGCAACGTCGCTGGTGATCGAGGCGGACAGCAATCTGCAGCCACGCATCCATAGCGAAGTGAGCGGCAATACCCTGCGCATCTGGAGCGACACGAACATTCGCAGTAGCAATGGCATCCACGTCATTTACACGACGCCGCAATTGAAGAAGATCAGCATCTCCGGCTCTGGCCGTCTGGTGGCCAGCGGTTTCAATGGAGAAGACTTCAGCCTGGAGCAGCGCGGTTCGATGAAGAGCGAATTGTCGGGCACGGTGGGGCGCTTCGACGTGGCCAATAATGGCTCAGGCAGCATCAATGCGGCGGCCCTCGCCAGCGGCAACACGGACGCGGTCCAGAACGGTTCGGGCAGCATCCAGTTGGGCAACATGCGCGGCGAACGCATCAACGTGGCCGTCAACGGCTCGGGCAGCATCAGCGCCAGCGGCGCCGTGCAGCGCCTCGACGCCAACGTGAATGGCTCCGGTGACATCAACCTGGCCGCCCTGCGCAGCGACATTGCCTATCTGGCGAGCAACGGTTCCGGCGACATCGATGTCACCGTCCAGAATGAAGTCAATGCCCGCGCCAGCGGTTCCGGCCGCATCACCGTGCATGGCGATCCGGCCCGCCGCACCCTGTCGGGCAAGCGCGTCAGCATCGTGCGCTAAAGGCGTTCCCGGCGGCGCACCGGGGCCGGCTTGCTATACTGTCGGCCTCTATCCCTACTCAGCCCACCGCCATGCCGTCCCCCGCCGTCTCCCTGGCATGCCGCCCGTCCTGCGGCGCCTGCTGCACCGCACCGTCCATCACCAGCCCGATTCCCGGCATGCCGAATGGAAAGCCGGCGGGCGTGCGCTGCGTGCAACTGGCCGACGACAACCGCTGCCGCATCTTCGGCCAGCCGGAACGGCCCGCGTTTTGCGGCGGCTTGCAGCCGTCCGAGGACATGTGCGGGACTGATCGCGAATATGCAATGCGTTGGCTACACCAGCTTGAAAAAGCAACAACGCCGGACAATTAGTACTCGCGCAGGCCCGCGTACGCGGCAAAAATGAAAGGCTTTGCTGCATCAAGTTCCGCGATCGTACTAATGCTTACTTCCAGGTTACCAGTGCCCCAATGCCCAATGGAGGTCACGTCACGCTCTTTTGGCAGCACCTGCAATACGGGTGCTGGATCGATGTGCAAGTACAGCACAAGACAATTCTTCTTATGGATTACCACTGTCGCAAAATTCTTCAGCCGTTTGAAAGCCAAATACAGGCGCAGCTCTTTACGTTCCACATCATCGCCCAACGACATCGTGTAATCCTCCAGCGAAGTCAATAACTGACGCATTGGCTGCGACAGATCTGCCAGTACTTCCACAAATGCCTTGTCTGATCCCGTCGGCCGGCTCGTACTTAGGACTGCAGATCCAGCAGCAATTGGCTCCAACCTGGCTGGCGTTGATTTATGCTGTTTGGCCGGGACTTTTTTTGTTGATTGATCTATGCCGGCGGTTACAGATTCAAGGAGAAGCAGATCCTCGTCAAATCGGCGGTAGCGGATAAGTTCAATCGTCTGGCCTATCTGCTGGACGGCATGGCTATCGAACTTTGTAAAATCAGCCGCAATGCAAATCACCCGTGGCGCGCTCCAATCAATTACATCAGACGCGACCTTGCCAAGCTTATCGAGTGCCAGAAATTTAAACTCGGCTTGATGGTCCATCAACCAATCCAAGTAGTACAACCCTTGATTGATGACATTTTCACCAACCGACCGTTTATATTCAAGAATGACTGGACAATTGTTTTCATCTAATCCAAGTGAATCAATGCGGCCGCCATGTGTTTTTCCCGTCGAATACTCGCTAGCCAAGAAACGGATATTCAGCAATGTTTCGAGGTTTTCCTCAATCAAGGTTTGCAATGGTTTTTCCAAGTCCGATGCGCTACCTTGAAGTTCCGAAGCTTGGCCATGCGCCAATTTAAAAAGTTTAATGTCGCTCATCAGTTTTTTCCGTTATTCCCCGGGTGAGTCAACACCGCGGTGCATCATAGATATCGGCGATGAGCATAAACGTAAATTTGTCTCTTTTGCAAATTCATTTGGCTGGGCATGTCGCAGACTCGATCACGTCAGATCCACAGCATGGTCGCAATCCTGCGCTTGTTGGATCAGGTAAACATTGACGAATTTTGCACGTTTGAGTATATTTATGCACATTCCTGCACGTTTTAAACCAAACCCATGTCCACCACCCTGCTCCTCAAACAACGCCATGCGCTGATCCAGCAACAATTGCAGGCCGATGGGCGCGTGCTGGCGCTGGACCTGGCGCGCCAGCTCGACGTGTCCGAAGACACGATACGGCGCGACTTGCGCGACATGGCGGCGGCCGGCCTGTGCCAGCGCGTGTATGGCGGCGCCCTGCCGCTGGCGCCCGACGGCGGCAGCCTGACGCAGCGCAAGCAGGCAGCGCCCGAGCGCAAGGAACGGCTGGCGCAGGCCGCCGTGTCCCTCGTGCGCGCCGGCCAGGTGCTGTTCCTGGATGCGGGGTCGACCAACCTGGCCATCGCCGGCGCCTTGCCAGAGCTGGCGCTCACTGTCGTCACCAACGCTCCGGCCATCGCCATGCTGCTGATGGAGCGCCCCGAGATCGAGCTGATCATGGCTGGCGGCCGCGTCGACCGCCGCGCCGGCGCCAGCCTGGGCCCGCAGGCACTGCGCACCGTGGAGCGCATGCATCCCGACCTGTGCTTCCTCGGTGCTTGCGGCGCCGATGCGGGCGCGGGCGTGACGGCGTTCAATTACGACGAGGCCGAATTCAAGCGCAGCATCGCCGGCGCCAGCAAGGCCGTCGTCGTGGCCGTCACCAGCGACAAGCTGGGCACGGCCGCGCCATTCGGCGTGCTGGCCACGGGCTTGCTGCAGCACCTGGTGCTGGAAGCGGATGCCGACGCGGCCCACGCGGCCGCCTTTGAGCGGCTGGGCGTGCAGGTACTGCGCTCCCGCGCCTGACATTTATTCACACCTGACTCTGGAAACACTCCCATGCACCTTACCGGCACCCTGCAACAACGCGCCACGCGCCTGGTCTTCTTCGCCGCCGGCCTCGGCATGGCCGCCTGGGCGCCGCTGGTGCCCTACGCCAAGTCGCGCCTGGGTCTCGATGAAGCCACCTTGGGCATCTTGCTGCTGTGCCTGGGCGCCGGCTCGCTGTGCGCGATGCCGTTTACGGGCATGCTGTCGGCGCGCTTCGGCTGCCGCAAGGTCATCGTCAGCGCCGGCCTGCTCCTGACCGCCATCCTGCCCGGCCTGGCGCTGGCCGCCAGCCCGCTGCAACTGGGCCTGGTACTGCTGGTCTTCGGCGCGGCCATGGGCACCTTCGACGTGGCCATCAATATCCAGGCCGTGATCATCGAAAAAGCCAATGGCGGCGCCATGATGTCGGGCTTTCATGCGCTGTTCAGCGTGGGCGGCTTCGCCGGCGCCGCCTGCATGGCCCTGCTGCTGTGGCTGGGCCTGACGCCCGCCTGGTCGTGCGTGGTGATGCTGCTGCTGCTGTGCGGCGTGCTGGGCGCGGCCCAGGGCCACTTGCTGCCGACCGCCTCGGCCACGGGCGAAAAGACGCCGCTGTTCGTCATGCCGCACGGCGCCGTCATCTTCATCGGCCTGCTGTGCTTTATCGTCTTCCTGGCCGAAGGCGCCATCCTCGACTGGAGCGCCCTGTTCCTCACCACCACGCGCGGCGTGGAAGAAGCCAAGGGCGGTCTCGGCTACGCCGCCTTCGCCATCGCCATGACGGTGGGCCGCTTCACGGGCGACAAGGTAGTCAGCCGCTTTGGCGGCAAGCGTGTGCTTACTTTCGGTGGCCTGTGCGCGGCCAGCGGCTTCTTCCTGGCCGTGCTGGCGCCGCATGCCAGCCTGGCCATGGCCGGCTTCGTGCTGATCGGCCTGGGCGCGGCGAACATCGTGCCCATCCTGTTTACGGCGGCCGGCAACCAGAGCGCCATGCCGGCCAGCCTGGCCGTGGCGGCCATCACCACCATCGGCTATGCGGGCATCCTGGCCGGTCCGGCCGTGATCGGCTTCGTCGCCCATGCCACCAGCCTGAATATCGCCTTCAGCATGCTGGGCGCCGCCCTGCTGCTGGTGGCCGCCAGCGCGCGCCTGGCCGCGCCTGCCAAACAGAGCGCCTGACCCCTCCCCTCGCCTGGCGGCGACGCTAAAAAACCGCCGCCCGCCAGCAGCCAAACCCGGAGCACGGGCCTCTCTCGTGGTAAGCTTCGACCCCGCGCGCATTGCTGGCGTCACGCGGTCACCCCATCCTGTCACTTATACCCATTTATACATCTATGGATCTCATTCTTGCGTTAAAAGCCATCATCATGGGGCTGGTCGAAGGCTTTACCGAATTCTTGCCGATTTCTTCGACCGGACATCTGATCCTGGCCGGCAGCCTGCTCGACTTTACCAAGGACGTATCGAAAGAGGTCATGGATGTCTTCGAGATCGCCATCCAGGCCGGCGCCATCCTGGCCGTCTGCTGGGAATACCGCCAGCGCATCGGCAGCGTGCTGACCACCTTCGGCAGCGAGGCAAAATCGCGCAAGTTCGTGCTGAACGTCGCCATCGCCTTCCTTCCGCTGGCCATCATCGGCCTGGCCATCGGCAAGATGATCAAGCACGCGCTGTTCAAGCCCGTGCCCGTCGCCATGGCCTTCATCATCGGCGGCATCGTGATTTTGCTGGTGGAACGCCGCGCGCGCACCAACCCGGTCACCGTGCGCGTCAACTCGGTCGATGAAATGACGCCGTTCGACGCCCTGAAAGTGGGCTGCGCGCAGGCGTTCGCGCTGATACCCGGCACCAGCCGCTCCGGTTCGACCATCATCGGCGGCATGCTGCTGGGCCTGTCGCGCAAGACGGCCACCGAATTCTCGTTCTTCCTGGCGATCCCCACCCTGCTGGCCGCCACCTTCTATTCGCTATACAAAGCGCGCGACATCCTGTCGGCCACCGACGTGCCCCTGTTTGGCCTGGGCACCGTGGCCGCCTTTGTCTCCGCCTTCCTGTGCGTGCGCTGGCTGTTGCGCTACATCAGCTCGCACGACTTCACGTTTTTTGCCTGGTACCGCATCGTGTTTGGCCTGCTGGTGTTGGCCAGCGCCCACTACGGCTGGGTTGTTTGGGCAGAATAAGGCACTATGAATCAAGATCTTAACCAGCGCGCGCTCGACCTGCTGCAGACCGTTTTCGGCTACCCGGCCTTCCGTGGCCAGCAAGCCGACATCGTCGACCACGTCAGCCACGGCGGCGACGCGCTGGTACTGATGCCCACCGGCGGCGGCAAGTCGCTGTGCTATCAGATACCCGCGCTGCTGCGCGATGGCGTCGGCGTCGTCATCTCGCCGCTGATCGCGCTGATGCAGGACCAGGTCGACGCGCTGGCCGAAGTCGGCGTGCGCGCCGCCTTCCTCAATTCCACCCAGACCTACGAAGAGGCCAGCCGCATCGAGCGCCTGGTACGCACGGGCCAGATCGACCTGGTCTACGTGGCGCCGGAGCGGCTGATGACGCAGCGCTGCCTGGACCTGTTCCAGGCCTCCAAGATCGCCCTGTTCGCCATCGACGAAGCCCATTGCGTGGCCCAGTGGGGCCACGACTTCCGTCCCGAATACATCAAGCTGTCGGTGCTGCACGAGCAGTTCCCCGACGTGCCGCGCATCGCCCTGACGGCCACCGCCGACCCGCAGACGCGCGCCGAAATCGCCCTGCGCCTGCAGCTCGACGATGCGCGCCAGTTCGTCTCGTCGTTCGACCGTCCGAACATCCGCTACCAGATCGTGGAAAAGGCCAACGGCCGCAAGCAGCTGCTCGACTTCATCAACACGGAACACACGGGCGACTGCGGCATCGTCTACTGCCTGTCGCGCAAAAAAGTCGAGGAAACGGCGGAATTCCTGAACCAGAGCGGCATCCGCGCCCTGCCCTATCACGCCGGCATGGAGTACGCCAAGCGCAGCGCCAACCAGGCACGCTTTCTGCGCGAGGAAAACATCGTCATGGTCGCCACCATCGCCTTCGGCATGGGCATCGACAAGCCCGACGTGCGCTTCGTCGCGCATCTGGATCTGCCGAAAAGCATCGAGGGCTATTATCAGGAAACGGGACGCGCGGGACGCGACGGCATGGCCGCCAACGCCTGGATGGCGTATGGTTTGCAGGACGTGGTGCTGCAGCGGCGCATGATCGACGAATCGGAAGCGGACGACACCTTCAAGCGCGTGCTCGGCGTCAAGCTCGATGCCATGCTGGGCCTGTGCGAAACGCTGAGCTGCCGCCGCATGCGCCTGCTCGAATACTTCGGCGAACCGGCTTCGCCCTGCGGCAATTGCGACACCTGCCTGGTGCCGCCCGTGTCGTTCGACGGCACGGTGCCCGTGCAAAAACTGCTGTCGGCCATCTACCGCGTCGACCAGCGCTTCGCCGGCGGCCACGTGATCGACGTGCTGCGCGGCGTGGAGTCCGAACGCATCAAGACCTGGCACCACGATACGCTGTCCGTGTTCGGCATCGGCTCGGACCTGGGCGAAGCGGAGTGGAAGTCGATCCTGCGCCAGGCCATCGCGCTGGGCCTCGTCTCGGTCGACCATGAACAATACAGCTCGCTGAAACTGACGGACGCCTCGCGCCCCGTGCTCAAGGGCGGCCAGAAAGTGCAGCTGCGCCAGTACCAGAAACCGGTGAAAACCAGCAAGCGCAGCACCAGCATGGCGAAAGGCTATGTCGAGACTGACCTGTCGACCAGCGAGCAAGCGATCTTCGACAAGCTGCGCTGGTGGCGCGTGGAGACGGCGCGCACGCACAACGTGCCGGCCTACGTGATTTTCGTCGACGCCACCCTGCGCGAAATCGCCAAGGCCAAGCCCACTTCGCTCGAGCAGATGCGCGGCGTGAGCGGCGTGGGCGAGAAAAAACTGGCCTCGTACGGCGACGAAATCGTCGCCATGATCCTGGAGATGATTTGATGCAAGATTTGATGGAAGCACTCTCGTCCGACCTGATTTACCAGGCCGTGAAAATCCTCGGCGCCCAGCCCGACGCCGAAGACGCGGTGGAAGCGCAAGTACGGTTACTGGTGCAGGACGACCTCACCGTGCGCCGCCTGGCCGACGTGGTGCCGGAAGCCTTCGGCCTGGTGCTGGCGTCGCACCTGCCCGACGCCGATACCATGACCCTGCCCGATACCTTCTGCGCCCAGGACGAGGACGGCGAGTGGGTGGAGTTCCCCATGCGCCGCGAACCGATCTTTGTCGTCGCCGTGGACATCGCCCAGCACACCTTCCACAACGGCCCGCGCGCGCTGATGCAAAACCTGGCCGACCGCAGCTCCCTGCTGTCGGCCATCAACAAGGGCTTGAATGCGGGCGGCTCGCTCAAGGGGACGACTCTGGGCCCGCCATCCTTCTTTGGCCTGCCCGCCGCCCTGTACCAGCCGGCGGCATCGCCCGATACGCCCTGACCACTTCACCTTGCCTCTGCCCTTGATAACGGAATGCTGCCGCGATGGAAACCAAATGGCTGGAAGACTTCATCTCGCTTGCTGAAACGCATAATTTCAGCCGTTCCGCGGCCCTGCGCCACGTCACCCAGCCCGCCTTTTCGCGGCGCATCCAGTCGCTGGAAAACTGGCTCGGCATCGACCTGGTCGACCGCACCTCGTATCCCACGCGGCTGACGCCGGCCGGCGCCGTGTTCTACGAACAGGCGCTGGAAATGCTGGGGCAGATCAACGGCGTGCGCGCCCTGTTGCGCGGTAAGCGGGCGGCCACGCAGACGAGCGTCGATTTCGCCGTGCCCCACACCCTGTCGCTGACCTTCATGCCGAAATGGCTGACGGCGCTGGAAGAGGGCTTTGCGCCGATCAACAGCCGCCTGATGGCGCTGAACGTGCACGACGCCGTGCTGCAACTGGTCGACGGCGGCTGCGACCTGCTGCTGTGCTACCACCATCCGCGCCAGCCGGTGCAGCTGGACCCGGGCCGCTACGACATGCTGGTGATGGGCCGCGAAACCCTGCGCGCATATGCGCGCTGCGGCCAGGACCGGGTGCCGGATTTCGTCCTGCCCGGCAGCGCCAAGGAGCCGCTGCCCTTCCTCTCCTATACCAACAATGCCTACCTGGGACGCATGGTGGAATTGCTGGTGGCCGATGCCAAGGCTCCCCTGTTCCTCGACACCTGCTACGAGACGGACATGGCCGAAGGGCTGAAAATGATGGCACTGGAAGGGCGCGGCATCGCCTTCCTACCGGAATCGGCCGTCATGCGCGACGTCAAGTACAAGCACCTGGCGCGCGCCGACGGCGGTGCGCCAGGCTGGGAAATCGAGCTGGAAATCCGTTTGTACCGCGAGCGTCCGTCCAGCCTGCGTCCCGGCAAGCAGATCGTCGAAAGCCTGTGGCAATACCTGGTGCAGTCGCAGGAAGGCAAGGCCCGCACCGGCAAGCGCCGCAAGCGCGCCATCGAAGCCGTCAAATCCTGACTGGCAATCCTGACAATACAACTATGCAATAAATGCATAACCGGATGCGCACAAAGCATTGGCCGGGGCATGAGGCTATCGCCTACGATGCGGTTCCGCTGCGCGCAACCTCAAGGTGCGCCTACCACAGCATTTTTGAACGCCAAAAAATCATCGCGATGCTCTGCAGATTTTTTGGTGTTACATCACCGTTTTGTCCAGGAGCTTATCAAGCATGACCAGCAAGCACGCACTTCCTTCCTACCTGAATCCTGAAGACCTTGGCCCATGGGGCGTCTACCTCGAGCAGATCGACCGCGTTACGCCGTACCTGGGCAACCTGTCGCGCTGGGTGGAAACGCTGAAGCGTCCAAAGCGCATCCTGACGGTCGACGTGCCTATCGAGCGCGACGACGGCACCATTGCCCACTACGAAGGCTACCGCGTGCAGCACAACCTGTCGCGCGGCCCGGGCAAGGGCGGCGTGCGCTTCCACCAGGACGTGACCCTGTCGGAAGTGATGGCCCTGTCGGCCTGGATGACGGTCAAGAACGCGGCGGTCAACGTGCCATACGGCGGCGCCAAGGGTGGTATCCGTGTCGATCCGAAGACCCTGTCGCGCAACGAGCTGCAGCGCCTGACGCGCCGCTACACGAGCGAGATCAGCATGATCATCGGACCGAACAAGGATATTCCGGCACCGGACGTCAACACGAATGAACAAGTCATGGCGTGGATGATGGACAGCTATGCCATGATCGGTGGCAATATGTCGACCGGCGTGGTGACGGGTAAACCAATTTCGCTGGGCGGCAGCCTGGGTCGCCGCGATGCGACGGGCCGCGGCGTGTTCGTCGTCGGTTGCGATGCGGCCGCCAAGGTCGGCATGTCGCTCGAAGGCGCGAAAGTCATCGTGCAAGGTTTCGGCAACGTGGGCGGCGTCGCTGCCCGCATGTTCGCTGAAGCCGGCTCGAAAGTCGTCGCGGTACAGGACCACAAGACCACCGTCGTGCACGCCGGCGGCCTGAACATCCCGCAACTGCTGGCACACGTGGCCGAAGTGGGCAGCGTCGAAGGCTTCCCGGGCGCCGAGGCATTCGTGCCACGCGAAGATTTCTGGGGCATCGATTGCGACATCCTGATCCCGGCCGCGCTGGAACAGCAGATCACGGCCGAGCGCGCACAAGTCATCCGCGCCAAGATCATCCTGGAAGGCGCCAACGGCCCGACCCTGCCGGCAGCGGACGATATCCTGACCGACCGCGGCGTATTGATCGTGCCGGACGTGCTGGCCAACGCCGGCGGCGTGACCGTCAGCTACTTCGAATGGGCGCAGAACTTCTCGAGCTTCTTCTGGACGGAAGAGGAAATCAACAGCCGCCTGACCCGCATCATGCGCGAAGCCTTCGACGCGGTATGGCAAGTGTCGCAAGAGAAGAAAGTGTCGATGCGTACCGCCACCTTCATCCTGGCGTGCACGCGCGTGCTGCAAGCCCGCGAAGTGCGCGGCCTGTACCCATAATGGCTGCCTGAGAAAAAGCCCAGGGCGTTGTTGCCTGCCCCTCGCCGTACTCGCGTACTGTCGTCGGGGCGGCGCCTAGCCCTGAGCATTTTTCAGGCGCCATTGGGTTGCTGGCGCTTTAAAAAATCCCGCCACATTTCGTGTGAGCGGGTTTTTTTTTGTCTGCGCCCGATGGCTACCTGAAAAATTGTCCCGGGCGTTGTTGCTTCGTCTCGCCGTACTCGCGTACTGTCTTCGGGGCGGCGCCTGGCCCTGGGCATTTTTCAGGCGCCATTGGGTTGCTGGCACTTGAAAAAATCCCGTCACACTGCGTGTGAACGGGATTTTTTTGTCTATGCCCGATGGCTGCCTAAAAAATTGTCCCGAGCGTTGTTGCTTCGTCTCGCCGTACTCGCGTACTGTCGTCGGGGCGGCGCCTGGCCCTGGGCATTTTTCAGGCGCCATTGGGTTGCTGGCGCTTTAAAAAATCCCGCCACACTGCGTGTGAGCGGGATTTTTTTGTCTGCTCCGCATTGCCCTTTTCAAGGGGCGCTTGCCAAGCTCGCCACTAGGCACTTTCTCCCGCCACCTGCTCTCCCCGCCTCCCTTCATCGACGCGAGACCGTGCAGCGGGCGCAAGCCTCAGCAAGGCCATCCCCACAAGTAGCCTATCGGCATGCCAGCCGTCGTTTATACTCAGCATCTCGCGTCACGTTGAACAGGGTTCGGCATTATTCATCCACCTGATGTCGTCCTTGAATCTGGCGCCTGCCGGCAGCATGACGCGGCAGGTCAAAGCCGCATAAGCACTACTTGCGTAGCGAAAAAAAAGAACAATAATGGTATATCTAAAAATCCACCATGCCCCTGCAGAGCTCCTCCAGGCGCAATAGCGAGTTCAGCACTGCCCAAGAAACAAACGATAGGATGGCGATATGATTGTAGTGACTGGCGGAGCTGGGTTCATCGGCTCCAACTTTGTAAGGGATTGGCTGGCGCTCAACGATGAGTCCGTCATTAACTTTGACAAACTGACGTATGCGGGCAATCTCAGTAATCTGGCCAGTCTGGAACACGACCCGCGGCATATCTTTGTGCGTGGCGACATTTGCGATACCGACCATCTCTCCCGCCTGCTGGCAGAATACAAGCCGCGGGCCATCGTGCATTTTGCGGCGGAAAGCCATGTCGACCGCTCCATCCACAGCCCGGGTGAATTCATTGCGACCAACGTCAATGGCACCTTCAGCCTGCTGGAAGCGGCACGCGCCTACTGGTCCGGCCTGAGCGGCGAACGCAAGGCCGATTTTCGTTTCCTGCACATCTCAACCGATGAGGTATATGGCACCCTGGGGCCACAGGATCCCCCCTTTCACGAAATGACGCCATATGCGCCAAATAGCCCGTACTCGGCCTCGAAAGCGGCCTCCGACCACCTGGTCCGCGCCTATTTCCATACCTATGCCATGCCCGTGCTGACGACAAATTGCTCGAACAACTATGGCCCCTTCCATTTCCCGGAAAAGCTGATTCCGCTCATCATCAGCAATGCGCGCGCCGGCAAGGCGCTGCCGGTGTATGGCGATGGCCTGCAGGTACGCGACTGGCTGTATGTGGGCGACCATTGCTCGGCGATCCGCCGCGTACTCGAAGCGGGCTGTCCAGGCGAGGTTTATAACGTGGGGGGCTGGAACGAAATGACCAACCTCGATGTCGTATACACCTTATGCGATATCCTCGACACCCTCGATCCGAAGGCGTCCGGCAGCTACCGGGAGCAAATCATCCACGTGCAGGATCGCCCCGGCCACGACCGCCGCTATGCCATCGATGCGCGCAAGATCGAACGCGAACTGGGCTGGAAACCGGCCGAAACATTCGAGACGGGGATACGCAAGACGATTCAATGGTACCTGGACAATCAAGCATGGGTCCGCGACGTTCAGTCCGGTGACTACCTGAGCTGGGTACAGAAAAACTATGCAGAACGCAACGACACCAAGGGAACGACAGCATGAACTTTCCGATTGAACGCAAAGGCATCATCCTGGCCGGTGGCTCGGGTACCCGCCTGTATCCCGTGACCATGTCGATATCGAAACAATTGTTGCCGGTATATGACAAGCCGATGATTTACTATCCGCTGACCACCTTGATGCTGGCAGGGATACGCGACATCCTGATCATTTCAACGCCGCAAGATACGCCGCGTTTCGAGGAACTGCTCGGCGATGGCAGCCAATGGGGCATCAAATTGAGCTATGCCGTGCAAGCGGCGCCGGAGGGCCTGGCACAGGCGTTCATCATCGGCCGCGCCTTTCTTGGCGATGCGCCATCGGCACTGATCCTCGGCGATAACATCTATTACGGCAACAACTTCGAAGCGCAGTTGCGCCTCGCCTCGACGCGCACCAGCGGCTCGACCGTTTTCGCCTACCATGTGCAATCGCCGGAACGCTACGGCGTGGTCGAATTCGATGCCCAGCGACGCGCCGTCAGCATCGAGGAAAAACCCCTCAGCCCAAAATCCAACTATGCCGTGACCGGCCTGTATTTCTACGATAATCAGGTGTGCGATATCGCCGCCGGCATCGTGCCCTCCGCGCGCGGCGAACTGGAAATTACCGACGTCAATCGCACTTATCTTGAGCGCAATCAGTTAAACGTCGAGATCATGTGCCGCGGCATGGCCTGGCTCGATACCGGCACGCATGAATCCTTGCTGGAGGCGGGACAATTCATCTCCACCATCGAAAAACGCCAGGGCTTGAAAATCGCTTGTCCGGAAGAGATCGCCTATCGCAAAGGCTATATTGACGCGGCAAAACTGGAAAGCCTGGCGCAGCCCTTGAAAAAAAACACCTATGGACAATACTTGCTGCGCTTGCTCGATGACACCGTTTTCTAGCATGCCAATCTGTTCATTACTTAGCTGAAACAATGCCATGAAAATCCACTCCACCGCCATACCGGACGTCCTGATCATCGAACCAACGGTGTTCGGTGATGAACGTGGCTTTTTCTATGAAAGCTACAACCAGAAACGCTTTAC
Organism: Janthinobacterium sp. GW822-FHT07H10; assembly: GCF_058798675.1. Classification (NCBI taxonomy): domain Bacteria; kingdom Pseudomonadati; phylum Pseudomonadota; class Betaproteobacteria; order Burkholderiales; family Oxalobacteraceae; genus Janthinobacterium; species Janthinobacterium sp. GW822-FHT07H10. The sequence goes on along the minus strand of NZ_JBXAKS010000001.1, from coordinate 164,012 downwards.
GGAACTCACCGGAATTGACCGTACATTCGTCCAGGACAACCATTCCAGGTCCAGTAAGGGCGTGTTGCGCGGCATGCATTACCAGATCCAGCAGGCGCAGGGCAAGCTCGTGCATTGCACTGTCGGTGCCGTATTCGACGTCAGCGTCGACTTGCGCAAAAGCTCGCCCAGCTTCGGTCAATGGGTCGGTGTTGAATTGTCCGCTGCCAACAAGCGCCAGTTATGGATACCGGAAGGCTTCGCCCACGGCTATCTTGTCACCAGCGACAGCGCCGAATTCCAGTACAAGACGGCGGACTATTGGGCACCGGAATTTGAGCGCAGCATCCTGTGGAACGATCCGCAAATCGGCATAGACTGGCCGCTCGATGGCGAGCCCTTGCTGTCGAACAAAGACAAGCTGGGAACCTTGCTGGCCGACGCCGATGTATTCGCCTGACGCCAGGCACACCGGTGCACCACTGGCTGTTTCAACATGAATGAAAACATTGCATGAGCCGCATTCTCATATCCGGAAAAACCGGCCAGGTCGGCTACGAACTTGAGCGTAGCTTGCAAGGCCTGGGAGAAGTCATCGCCCTCGACCGCCAGCAGATGGATCTGGCCGACCTCGACCAGGTGCGCGATGCGATCCGGCGCATCCAGCCGACCCTGATCGTCAACGCCGCGGCATACACCGCGGTCGACCAGGCCGAAAGCGAGCCGGCCCTTGCACTGCGCATCAATGGCGAAGCACCTGGCGTGATGGCGGCAGAAGCCGGAAGGCTGGGCGCCGCATTGATACATTACAGCACCGACTATGTCTTCGATGGCTCAAAAGCAGGACCCTACACAGAAACCGATCCGGCGTGCCCGATCAATGTCTACGGCAGCAGCAAATTGGCGGGGGAAATAGCCATCCAGGCAGCGGGCATTCCCCATCTGATCCTGCGCACCAGCTGGGTCTACGGCACGCATGGCAAAAACTTCCTGTTGACCATGTGCCGCCTGGCACAGGAGCGCGAAGAACTGGCCATCGTCTCGGACCAGCATGGCGCGCCGACCTGGAGCCGCACGATCGCCGATACCACGGCCCACATCGTGGCCCAGTCGCTGGCCGCTGCCGACCAGCGCAGCTGGTGGGACGCCCGCTCGGGCCTGTATCATTTGACGGCACAGGGGACAACCACATGGTTCGGCTTTGCCGAAGCGATCATGGCGCACCCGTCGGTCATAAAAAAGCCCCGTTTACGGGCGATACTGGCGCAAGACTACGCCGCGCCGGCGAAACGTCCTGCCAATTCGCAGCTGTCATCGCAACGCCTGCTCGACACCTTCTGTGGCTTGCCGCAATGGCAAGATGCGCTATGGTTGTGCCAGGACTCCATATTGGATTGACAATGCAGGCATGACTGCCCGCCATTCCATTTGAACGGCGGTGCCAGCATCGTCCCATCCCGTCACTTCGTCGACAAACCGCAGGCGGCCAGCTCGCGCCGCCCAGTCATCCTCAAGCCCCATAGCCCTGCGGATTCTGGTGTTGCCAGCGCCAGTGGTCGGCGCACATGTCGTCGATGTTCTTTTGCGCTTGCCAACCCAGCAGCTCGCGCGCCTTGTCGGCCGAAGCGTAGCAGCTGGCGATGTCGCCAGGGCGGCGCGGCACGATGTCGTACGGCACCGCGCGGCCGCTGGCGGCCTCGAAGGCGCGCACGGTATCGAGCACACTGTAGCCGTGGCCCGTGCCCAGGTTGACGGTGAAGCCGCCCTCGGTGGAAAACAGGCGGTTCAGCGCGGCCACATGGCCCAGCGCCAGGTCGACCACGTGGATGTAATCGCGCACGCCCGTGCCGTCCGGCGTCGGGTAGTCGTTGCCGAAGACGGCCAGGCGCTCGCGGCGGCCGACGGCCACCTGCGCGATGAACGGCATCAGGTTGTTCGGAATGCCGGCAGGATCCTCGCCGATCAGGCCGCTGGCATGCGCCCCCACCGGGTTGAAATAGCGCAGCACGCCCACCTGCCACTGCGCATCGGCATGCACGAGGTCGGCCAGGATCTGCTCGACCATCAGCTTCGAGCGTCCATACGGGTTGGTCACGGACAGGCGCGACGTTTCCAGGATAGGCAAGGCTTCCGGATCGCCATACACGGTGGCCGACGAGCTGAAGACAAAACGCTTCACATTCGCGGCCGCCAGCACTTCGAGCAGGGCCACTGTGCCCGTCACATTGTTGTCCATGTACATCAATGGCTGGGCGACCGATTCACCTACCGCCTTCAGCCCCGCGAAATGGATCACGGCATCGATCGCATGCTCGCGCAGGACGGCGGCCAGGGCGGCACGGTCGCGCACGTCTGCTTCATAAAATGGAATGCTCTTGCCGGAAATGCGCTCGACCCGCGTCATCGCTTCGCGCGCGCTGTTGCACAGATTGTCCACTGCGACCACGTCAAAGCCCGCGGCCAGCAATTCGACACAGGTATGCGAACCGATGAAGCCGGACGCCCCCGTCACGAGTATTTTCTTGGTCATAATGTCAATCAATGCAAAAAATACAAGACTACCCGAATTCGCCTGCCTTGCCAAGCCGGCACAGGGTTGGCACAGGAAATATACGCCGCAGGAATGAAAACAGCCTGCAACGTCACCGCAGCAGGCTGATTCCCGGACAAACGGCGCGGGTAACCGGGTCGGCGGTGGGAGGACTATTTCTTGATGAACACCAGATCCCACACGCCATGGCCCAGCTTCAAGCCGCGGTTCTCGAACTTGGTCAGCGGACGATACGCGGGCTGCGGTGCATAGCCTTCCGCGCTGTTCTGCAATTGCGGCTCGGCACCCAGCACTTCCAGCATCTGCACCGCGTAGTCTTCCCAGTCGGTCGCGCAATGCAGGTAGCCGCCCGGCGCCAGGCGATCGGTCAATTGCTTGACGAATGGCGACTGGATCAGCCGGCGCTTGTTGTGACGCGCCTTGTGCCATGGATCGGGGAAGAAGACGTGGATACCAGCCAGCGAATTGGCGGGAATCATGTGCGTGAGCACTTCCACGGCATCGTGCTGCAGCAAGCGCAGGTTCGTCAGCGACTCTTCGCCGATCAGCTTGAGCAAACTGCCCACGCCGGGCGTATGCACCTCGACGCCGATGAAATCCTTCTCCGGCATGGCCTTGGCGATATGCGCCGTGGTCGCGCCCATGCCAAAGCCGATTTCCAGGATGACAGGCGCCTTGCGGCCGAAGACCTGCTCGAAATCCATGGATTCTTTGGCGAAAGGCAACAGGAATTGCGGCCCCAGCGTCTCAAGCGCGCGCGCCTGCGCCACGGACAACCGTCCCGCGCGGGTCACGAAACTGCGGATGCGGTGTTCGGTCGGATCGTACATCATCGGCCGCGCCGGGCCGTTTGCTGGGGTATCAGAGGACATGGAAGTGAAGAAATAAATAGCCGCGCCATACAAAGCCAGGCGCCAGAGGAAAATGGAGCGGGTGAAGGGAATCGAACCCTCGTCGTAAGCTTAGAAAGCTCGACAAGGAACTCAACAACCATGCGGGCTTGCGGCCCGTTTCTGCTCCGCTAATGTAACATTATAGCAGCCGCACAAGCGGCCATCCATGCGGTGTATTTTGCGATTGTGGAGTGAACTATTCAGGCAAAGGATAGCGATCCACAGACTGCATCGCTGATTTAACGGATAGAGGGCATTCCAGAGTACCCGCCATAACCATAAAAAAACAGCGCCCCATGCGGGACGGGACGCCGTTAGCTATCTGCAAGTCTAATCGAACCAATTTCCGATAATCCAGCCAGCGATGTGACCACAAACACCGGCCCAGAATTTCACTTTTATCGCAACCCAAAGGGCGGCCGGTTCCATCGCCTCGTCAACGATATAAAGACCAGGGTCGGACTGGAAGACCAGATGGTAAATTTCCGGCACCATGAAACCGCAAACAGTAAGCGCCGTCAACGCAAGACGCGGCAGAAAAGCAAGGTCACCCTGGCGACACACCAACAGCACAGCAAAGTACATAACACAGCCAAGCGCGAATGCCGGAGCGCCAAAAGTGAAGACAACGCTACTCAATGTAAGAAAATCCATGTATATCTTTCATAAAAGTTAAAGTTTCCACGAAGAAATATTATTTTGAATAATATTGCAACGGGTACGATCTGTACAAACGTCTGTATTTCCGAGGGATTGCGACAATGCTCGAGGCTCTACTTGCTTGTCCTTGCTGTAGTTGATTAGCTCTTTACGCTCGTGTGCTTTGCCCACCGCTCATCCCGGTATAGCCAAACTCTCTCGTGTTGGGCAGATAGACACGAAATAGAGCCACCGGAGCTCGAAAACACCAAAGCCCCACAACGAATAGCAACTAGAGTTAAACCGCTCAAAGTGCGTCAAAATGCGTCAAATCGCATGCCCCTTCTTCGCCCCGCGGCGCCAGTCCTCATGCGCCTTCGGCCATGGCGCACATTTGAGTCAAAAGAACCCTATATAGCGGACAGGTGTGGAGGGGGGACAACTGCGCGCGCCGGGCCGAAATGGACTTTTTCTTGCATCTACAGCAACATCAATCGTCGGGACGTGAAAAAGCCGCCTCATGGGCGGCCTGTGCGGTGGCTGGGGCGCTCTGGCGCGGCTGGCCTATCGCGGCCCAGCCCTGCCGGCTATCGCGGCGTGGCGGTCATCCTGGACGGCCGGCGCGCGCCTTGGCCGCCTGCTCCTTGTCGTAGTCGTCGCGGCAGCCCACATCGCAGAACAGCAGCGCGGGCGCCAGCGGCTCGTCGCAGTAGTGGCAGGCGCCGTGCGCCACCAGGGCGGGCCGGCCGCGCACGGCGGCCAGGCCGCGCGCCACCTCGGCAAAGATGATCTTGTCCGTGTTGTCGATATGGTCGCTCATGCTGCGCCCTCCCCGCCCGTGGCCAGGTCATACGGCGCGAAGCGCACCACTTCCACACCGGCCCACTCGTTGATCGCTTCAAATTGCGCCTGCAGCGACACCAGCTCGTTACGGGCGAAGACGCGCGCGGCTGGCTCGACGGCGCCAAAGCCGCCGGCATTGTTGGGCAGGATGCCCATGAGCTGTGGCGGTACACGGTGTGCGGCCAGTTGGTCGTCGCGCGTCACGCTCTTGATGTTGAAAAACTCGTCCTTGGCGGCCACGTCGGACACGGGCAGAATCTGGATGCCGTCCTTCTTGCCGTTCGGCGCGTACATGAACAGGTTGCGGAAGTTGCCCGGCCCCTTGCTATCGCGCATGGCCTGGCGCAGGTTGTCCACGTCTTGGGTGTTGGCGGCGGCGTCCGTCATGTAGAACACAAAGCCGGCGTGCGAGCCGTTCTTGTAATACTTGCGGCGAAACAGGGTGGCCGCCTCGTTGAGCCAGGCCGATTGCAGCGCACTCAGGTACTGCGGCACGCCATACAGCTCCTGGTTCACGTCCGGCTCCATCAAGTGAAACACCCGGCCCTTGTCAAACTGGTGCACGGCCTGGTAGCCGTTGACGAAGAAATACGTGTCCAGATCGACGCCACGCCGCATGTACTTGGCCAGGGCGTGCTGGTACGCCAGCGCCTTGCCGCTGCGGCTGGGCCGGTCTTCCAGGTAGGCATTGCCAAAGGTCAAATAGTCCAGGGCCATGCGCTTAAAGCCATCGCGCGACAGGTACTTCGTCGGCATCAAGGTCGACGTCAGCACGTTGGCCTTGAAGTGAATGGCGCTGCTGTGATGCACGCCGACATTGAAGGACTTGGCCAGGCCAGCCAAGTTGACGGGCGGCTCATACCAGTGGCCGTTCTTCCAGCATTCGAAGCAGTCGAGAATGTCGGCGTGCTCCAGCACGGGCGTCGGGTCGCCGAAGGAAAACGCCTCGATGCCGGCGGCGGCCGGCGCCGTGGCCGCTGGTGGGGCGTGCTGGGCCTGGCGGCCCCGCAAGTGTCGTGCTTTACTCAAGAACAAATCTCCATGAAGGACTGGTTGTTTTCGGTGGTGCCCTCGAATGGCTCGTGGTCGAGGGCGTGCATGCAGGCCCACGCCAGATCGGCGTGGCCGGTTTCATCGCTGCGCCCTGCCACGTAAGTGACATTGCGCCCGCTGGGGGTGAAGGTCTTGCGTATGGCCATGAACGATTGCGCGATGTTCGTCCAGCCGGCGTCAAATTCCAGCCTGCCCTTGCGGATGATGTTGTTGGCCTTCAAGACCATGCACGTCTTGAATCAACGCCACCGAGTGGCTATCCGTCAAGGTCACGCACAGCCTGGGCCGCAACAGCTTTACCACGCGGGTGGAGTTTGAAACGAAAACGGAAGCAGTGGAGGCGGAGCGCGAGGACGAGAAAGACCCGGACGAAGGCATCACGGGCGTAGTGGCCAAGTGGAAGGACGTGGCGGCGAAGAAGAAAAAGGCAGATCAGGAGCAGGCAGGTGCCACGGGTACGCTCAAGACGCTGGGGCATCTTTACAAAAGCAAGAGCGGAACCAAGCGGGCCGCGAAACTGGCGTCGGATCACATAAAGGAAGTGCGCGAGATCATTCGGGAGAACAGCGAAGAACCTTGGAAACCGGCGGAGACGACTTCCCTAGCTTCGGAGTGACGAATTACAGGAGGGTGACAGACTTTACCAGGGCACTCAATACTTCATTTGCAACAACCTTGAGTGTCTCGGTAGTGCCAGCCTTAACTGATTGCACCAATCTCTCACCCAAGGTAGCGCGGCTACGATAATTGTTACTTGTGTTACTCAAGAGCGATTCAGTATCGTAATACAAAACCGTTATTGCAGTTGGTCGGACAACTTGCTTTAGACGAAACCCGTGACCCGTATACGAAAGCGGTATGGTCGCACATACATCGTTCTCAATATTTGGGGAAGTACATGACGGTAAATTTAGTCACAAGGAACGTAGTCGTAGCACGCGTACTGCGGATCGGAGAGATCGACCATCTCGATGCTTGGCACTTAGTACGCAACGAGTTGCGCGACATATCCAGCCCGGCGATTGTGACCGCTTTTGAGCATTTCATGGACATGGTTGAAGGTCCGGTCGAGCACAAGTACCTTTTTGCGCGGTTGGCTGCGGATGAAATACGGCGCCGCATGCGTCCGCCACCCGCGCCGACAATTGTGGTAACGCTCCCTGGCCGTATTTCAGTTTCCAATGCGTTTAAAAGCGGCAAACTATTGGTGCACATGATTCCGCGTTTGCCAGGAGATAAAAAAGATGCATGGAAGTATGACCTTAATTTGATCGCCAGTAAGACTGGGTACGAAGTATGCAGCCTGTCGTTGATACACAAAGGCGATTCGCTTTACAGCACAGCCTATGGCTTATTTGCTGTAGTGCCAGAGGAAGAACTCTTGGCCATCGGGATAAGCGACCTCGGGTCGAATAGTTTCAGAAAGAGTCATGCCAACAGAGGATTAGACCACGCAACGGTTAAGAGAGAACTTCAGGAGCATCTGAAGCGTACCCATGAAAACCACGTTGTCGGAGCCTATAATGAATTTGCCGAAGCGCGTTTGGCCTTGAAAGCGCGCGTGAAGGCTAGCGCGCGCGCGGCCTCGAGCTCGACAATGGAACGGGTAACAATGAATAATGAAATTGTAGCCAATCTAAAAACAGAGCATCTTATTGGAATATGCGTGAATATTGCGTACCTTGCTTCCATCGGGAAAGCACCGAGTTCTGACAAACTGCGCAAAAAACTCAAAGATGAAATATCTTCCATTACGGAAGCGGTTTTTCTTCACACAAATATCAGACTACCGACGTGGACATATGATGACCGCTCAGGTACCGAACCAGTGTTGATTTCGGATTAAATAGCTCAGTGGCTGCACTGTGTGCTACGTGGGTTAAATGGACACAGTCAAGCTAAGTATCCGCCGGTAAATAAATGTGATTTCCGGCTGGCAGCCTTTTCCGAGGCCCCGCTCGAACAGATCAAGCCGATGCACATTCGGCAGTTCTTAGATGACCACGCCGACAAGCCGACCACCGCCAACCGCTGCAAACGAGTATTTTCTACCATGTGGAACCACGTACGCGGCTGGCGCTACACGAACCGGCAGAACCCCTGCGAGGGCATCCAGGGACATTCACTGGCGAAGCGAACCGTCTACATTACGGATGCCGTGTTCTCCGCTGTACGCCTACACGGCAGCGTGCCGCTACGGGACGCGATGGACCTGGCCTACCTGAGCAGTCAGCGTCCGGCGGATGCGCTGCGCATGACTGAACAAGACATCATTGATGGGCACCTGATCATTACGCAGGAAAAAACCAAGCAGCCGCTGCGCATCACCATCACTGGGGAGCTGGCCAAGCTGATGGACCGTATCCGAGCGCGCAAGGCAACACAAGATCGTGACAGGTGCGCTACTGACCAATGTCCACGGCAAGCGCCTGACCGCACCAGCACTTCGCACCCACTTTGACGCGGCAAAAAAAGCGGGCGGCGAAACATGTTCCGGAACTGGCACAGGACATCATGGCATTTTGGTTTTACGACCTGCGAGCGAAGGCGGCCGATGATACTTCGGATGATCGCGGCGACCAGGCGGCCAGCGATCTTTTGGGGCACGACAGTGTGAAGACAACCCAGCGACACTACCTGCGCCGAGGAAAAATTGCAACTCCCACAAGATAGTTGCAATGTGTTGTCGCTCAAACTTAGCGTGGTTAAACCCGTTGGATGAGCGACATATTTCGCCTTAAATGTAATTCTCGCGCATCACAAAATTATTTTCCCTTTAGAAGGCGGACGAAACGCCAAAAGCCACTGTTATGAGGCCCAAAGCAACACCTCCAAACGAAACGCCAAAGAAAGCAGCACAAACCCTAAACCAGAGCCGCGCCTTGTCACTTTTTAGTCTTACAGCTTCCACATGTTCCACGAGCGAGATTGGAGCAAACAATGCTGCCACAATGCCAAGAGCAAAGCACACAAACGCGTAAAATCCAAAAACCTTGAAATTTTGGAGCAAGGCTGGCTCTTTGGCCAAAGTCCCAATGAATGCCAAAATTGCAATGGCACCGCCGCTATTTACAGCAACTAGCGCCTTGGTAACTTCCGATAAATACCCAGCTTTTTCCGCCCGCAGAGCCTTCCGTACATCCAAACTTATTTCATTCATTGCTTCTGACATAGCTATTTTCCTTTTCTTGCACTGAAACCTACATAACGATCTTTTTTCAATATAAAAAACAACTATCGAATTAAGATGACCACGGAGGATAGCAAGTTTCCATGTGGAAATATTCACATATTGTCACCATAAAGCATATCTCTGATCTGGGTGGGGTAGATTTGTAGAGTTTCACCCCTGCAACAGCCTATCAAAATAGACTAGAGCGAATTAATTTTATGGAGCGGGAGCACATCTGTGGAGCAGCAAAAACAGCTTTCTCGCCGTTTTTGACTGGAGCGGGTGAAGGGAATCGAACCCTCGTCGTAAGCTTGGGAAGCTTCTGCTCTACCATTGAGCTACACCCGCGAAGCCTGCATTTTACGCCGAATGGAATGCGGCGAGCAAATCTTCGCGGTGGTGCTGCTTATTTCAGGCTGCCGAAGACCTTGCCGATAATCTTGCTGCCATACCCGAGCGGATTGCTGCGGATGGCTTTTTCTTCTTCGCCGATCATCAGGTACAGGCCGTCGAGGGCGCGGTCGGTGACGTAGCCTTCCACCGTCGATTGCTGCTGCGGCACCAGGCCCGTCTTGCCGATCTGGCTCATGGTGCTGTTGTACTTGCTGGCCAGGCCGGAGCGGTCCGTGACGGACTTGACGATGGGCAGGAATTTGACGGCCAGCGGCGCAGAAGTCTTCTGGCGGAAGAAGTCCGTGACCGAGGTGTCGCCGCCGGACAGGATATTCTTCGCATCGGTGACGCTCATCGACTTCACCGCATCGAGCAGCAAGGGCTTGGCCATGGGTACGGCCGACTCGGCGGCCCGGTTCATCGACACCACCAGGTCGTCCAGCTGCTGGCCGCGGCCCGTCATTTTCAGCAAGGGCTTGGCCTGCTCCAGGATGCCCGGAAGCTTGATCTTCACCTTGTCATTGTTGAGAAAGCCATTTTCGATGCCCAGCTTGGCGACGGCGGCGGCCGATCCGGCTTCCAGCGCCGCCTTCAAGCCATTGCTGGCGTCCTGGTTGCTGAGGGCGGCGAGCGGGCTGGCGGCGCCTGCCATGGACGAGCACAGCGCCAGCGCGCACACCATGGCGGCGGGGCGGACGGGAAAAGAGGTCGGGCGCATATTCATCCTTTGTTTGAAAGCCAATGGTTCTTGAACCCTTAGCATAGCAAAATCGCAGCGATGCCAGCATTTTTTGTCGCAACAGGAACAGCCAGGCATGCCGGCGCGGCTGGCACGGCACAGCCCCCTGTGGCCTCCGCGCGCATTCGAGCGGGCAGTGCAGGGGGAAACTGAATCAGTCGGCCAGCGCCGCCATACGCTGGCGTACCTGGAGCAAGTCCGTCTCGCGCATGCGCGACGCCGTCTGGCGCAGGGACTTTTCCGCGCCGGCCACGCCGGCAGCGGCAGCCATCGACAGCCAGATATACGCCTGCTGCACATCGACCGGACCACCCTGGCCGCTGGCCGCCATCAGGCCCAGGTTCATCTGCGCCCGCGCGTGGCCCTGGTGCGCAGCCAGTGCATACCACTCCCGCGCGGCGGCGTAATCCTGCGGCACGTCCTGGCCATTGTCATGGCGCAGGCCCAGCGCGAACTGCGCCAGGCTGTGGCCCTGCGCGGCGGCGCGGCAATAACAGGCACAGGCCCGCTGGCTGTCGGGCGCCGGGCCGTCGTCGCGGTCGTGCAGCACGCCCTGCAGGTATTGCGCCGGCGCGTAATCCTGCTCGGCGGCGCGAGCGTACCATTCCAGCGCCAACGATAAATCCTGCGGCACGCCCTGGCCATGCTCATAGCGCAGGCCCAGGCCGAACTGGGCCCGCACATGCCCCTGGTCGGCCGCCTTGCGGTACCAGAATACGGCTTCCCGCGCATCGGCCGGCATGCCCTGCCCATGCTCGTACAGCAGCGCCAGCTGATACTGGGCGGCAGGAAAACCCTGTTCGGCGGCCTGGCGGTAAAACCGCTGCGCCTGGGTGTAGTCGTGCGCGCCATGTTCGTGGTGCAGGCCCAGGTTATGCTGGGCCGCCGCGTGGCCCAGGTCCGCCGCCTTGATGTACCAGCCGAGCGCCGCCTGTTTATCGCACGGCACGCCCTGGCCATTGTCGTAGATCAGGCCCAGGTTGAACTGCGAGCTGGCGTGCCCCTGCTGCGCCGCGCGCCGGTACCAGGCGATCGCCTGCCCGCTGTCCTGCGGCAGCACGTCGCCATTTTCATAGCGCAGCGCCAGGTTGAACTGGGCCGGCGCATAGCCCTGCTCGGCCGCCTTGCGCAGCCAGGCCGTCGCTTGCTGGCGGTCCTGCCGCACGCCCTGCCCATTGTCATAACGCAGGCCGAGGTTGAACTGCGCGCGCGCATACCCCTGCTCGGCCGCCTTGCGGTACCAGGCGATCGCCTGCGCGAAGTCCTGCGGCACGCCCTTGCCGTTGTCGTACATCATGCCCAGATTGTTTTGCGCGCCCGCGTCGCCCTGTTCGGCCGCGCGGCTGAACCACAGCATGGCCTGGCCGCTGTCCTGCGCGATGCCCTGGCCCTTGGCATACAGCCAGCCCAGGTTGTACTGCGCCGCCGCGTAGCCCTGTTCGGCCGCCTTCAGGTACCACTGCGCGGCCTGCGCAAAATCCTGCGCCACGCCCTGGCCTTTCTGGCACATCACGCCCAGGTTGTATTGCGCGTGTTCGAGTCCCTGCGCGGCGGCCAGGCCATACCAGTGCAGCGCCAGCGCATAGCTTTGCTCGATGCCCTGGCCATTGAAATGCATGAAGCCCAGGCTGTGCTGGGCATTCGCATTGCCCTTCTCGGCCAGTCCTTTCAAACGCAGGTAATCGGCCGTGTAACGGGCGTCGGCGACCGGCATGGATCAGGCCTCGACGGCAAGCGTCTGCGGCACCGCCGGCACGCCATCGGCGATCAGGCGGTTCTGCTCCTGCAGCACGGCGATGAAGCTGCCCAACGAAATGGGCCGGTGGTACAGATAGCCCTGCATCGTGGTGCAGCCCTTGTCTTGCAGGTAGCGCGCCTGCCCTTCCGTTTCCACGCCCTCGGCGATCAGGTGCAGGCCCAGGCCGCGCGCGATCGAGATGATGGCCAGGATGACGGGATAATGCCCGTGCTCGTCGTGAATTTCCTTCACAAACGACTGGTCGATCTTGATCGTGTGGATAGGGAAGCGGTGCAGGTACGACAGCGACGAATAGCCGGTGCCGAAATCGTCGATGGCCACCGACACGCCCAGCTGGCACAGCTTGTTCAATTGCTCGATCGCATACTGCGGATTGCGGATGCAGATGTTTTCCGTGATTTCCACTTCGATCTTTTCCGGCGCGATGCCGTAGCGCGTCAGCGCGCCGCGCATCTTCTCGAAAAAGTCGCCCCGGTCCAGGTATTGCGGCGACAGGTTCAGCGACAGGCGCACGGCTTCGCCGCCGGCCGCATTCCATTGCAGCAGGTCGCGGCACAGCGCGCCCAGCATCCAGTCCGAGATCGGCAGCATCAGGCCGTTTTCTTCCGCGAACGGCAGGAATTCGCCAGCCGTCAGCAGCCCGCGCTGCGGGTGGTTCCAGCGCATCAACCCCTCCGCGCCGACGATGCGGCCCGTCGTCACGTCCACCTGCGGCTGGTAATACATTTCCAGCTGGTTCAGCTCCAGCGCCTTGCGCAGGCTTTGCTCGAGCGCGATCTTCTGGTGCGACACGTCGAGCATCGACTCGTGATAAAAACTGTGGCCGTTCTTACCCAGCGCCTTGACCTGGTACATGGCGATGTCGGCATGGCGCAGCAGTTCGTCGATGGTCTCGCCGTCACCCGGATAGATGGCGATGCCGATCGAGGCCGAGATATGCACCTGGTTGCCGTCAAGGTCGAACGGCTGGTGCAGGCATTCGAGGAATTTGTCGGCGATCAGGCGCGCATCCTGGCGGTCGCGCAATTCCGGCAGCACGATCGTGAATTCGTCGCCGCCCTGGCGCGCCAGCGTATCGCCGCGGCGCAGGCAATCCTTCAGGCGCAGCGCCACTTGCTGCAGCAATTCGTCACCCTTCACGTGGCCCAGGGTATCGTTGACCAGCTTGAAGCGATCCAGGTCGATGAACATCACGGCCAGCTCCGTCAGCTTGCGGCGCGCCTGGATCACGGCCAGCCCCAGGCGGTCCTTGAACAGCATGCGGTTCGGCAAATCCGTCAGGATATCGTGGTAAGCCTGGTAGGAGATCACCTCCTCGGCGCGCTTGCGGTCGGTGATGTCGCGCGCCACGCCGTAGGTGCCGAAGTATTCCTGCTTTTTCGCTTCGTGATCGAGGCTGTGCACGCCGATCGAATTGAGCGGGATCGTCATCAGGGTATTGTTGAAGGTGCGGTCGTTGCCGCTGCCGCTGTGGCACTTCAGGCGCAGTTCCACATTGCGCGAGGCGCGCTCGTCGAGGCGACGTTCGTTGAAGGCATAGCGCGCCCGCTCCTGGTCTTCGTCGTGCACGAGGATGGAATAATGGCTGCCGATCAGCTCTTCGCGGCTAAAGCCCAGCAACTGGTGCACGCGGTCGTTGATGAAGGTGATGCGGCCTTCGTGGTTCAGCGTATAGATGATGTCGGGCGAGCTGTCGACCAGGTAGCGGTACATCTTTTCCGAGTTTTCCAGCTGCAGCGCGATACGTTCGTTCTCCAGCGCCAGCCGGCGCTTTTGCAGCGCGTTTTCCACCGTCTTGAGCAGTTCCTCGCGGCTGTACGGCTTGCGCAGGTAATCGTAGGCGCCACGCTTCAGGGCGCCGATGGCCGCCTCGATGCCGACATCGCCGCTCATGACGATGACGTCGCCCTCGATGCCGCGCCGGTTGATGTGGTCCATGATTTCATGGCCGCTCATGTCGGGCAGGCGCAGGTCCAGCAGGATCAGGTCGAAGCGCAGTTTCGCCAATTGCGCCAGCGCCTCGCTGCCGCAGGTGGCCGTGTACAGCTGATAGCCACGGTCCTTCAGCAATTCATGCAGGGAGGCGAGCAGCCGGGGCTCGTCGTCGACCAACAGGATGCGCGGGCTATTTTCCAGGTCAAGCGGAGTGGCGGAGGAATTCATGGGCGTTACGAAGATAGAGCGGTATTGCCGAGCGCGGGCACGGCATCGGAAACGGTGGCAGCGGCGGCGGCCTGCGGCAGGGGCAACAGGATTTCAAACGAGGTGCCGCCCTTGCCGCTGCGGCAGCCGATCACGCCATGCAGGCGCGTTACCAGGTCGTGCACGATGGACAAGCCCAGGCCATGATGCGCGCCCGGCTTGCTGCTGCGCACGGGCGAGAACAGGTTGGCCAGCACCTCAGGCGCCAGGCCGGCGCCATTGTCGCTGACGCACAGTTCCAGGTACAGGCGTCGGTCGCGGTTGACATGGCCCCGGTTCGCCACTTCGATGCGGCCGCCGTCCGGCAAGGCCTCGACGGCATTTTTCAGCAGGTTGAGCAGGATCTGCTTGAGCATGTCGGCATCGGCCTCCACCTCGCATGGCGCATCCTGCATGCGCGTGACCACCTCGATTTTCGACGGCAGGAAATCGGTGGCGCGGAACAGGCGCAGCACATCGTCGACGACGCGCGCGCAATCGGTGACGCCGCTGGCTACCGCCGGCTGCAGGTCAGCCAGGCCATTGATCAACTGCCCGACGCGGTCGATCTCTTCGTTCAGGATCGACATCTCGCCCGTCACCGGCTCCTGCTTCTCGAGCTTGTGATCGAGCACGCTCAGGTAGTTCTTGATAATCGACAGCGGGTTGTTCACCTCATGCACCACGCGGCGGGACGCTTCGCGGTATTCCTCGGCCACGTGATCGAGCTGGCGCCGCGCTAAACCACGCGCGCTGATCGCCGTTTCCAGCGCGCTGGCGGCCTGGTTGCCGAAAGCGCGCAGGAAGCCCTCGCGCTTCTGGCAGGCGGGAATCTGCCACGCCGCCACGCCGCCAATCAGCACGCCCAGGCTGCGCTGGCCCGCCACCAGCGGCAGGCAGACCAGGCTGTCGGTGCCGAGGATGCGGAACAGCTGCTCCTCGACGATGCCCAGGCCCGGCATGTCGCCTTTCAGAAAGGCCAGGCTGCATTCGAGCGCCGAGGCAGCCAACGGCCCGCCCTTCGCCAGCGGCACGGAAAAACCGGCCAGGCGGTGCTGCTGTTCTCCCGCCGCCACGCCCACCAGCGCATGGCCGGTGGGGTTTTGCAGCAGGATGACGGTAGTCTCGAAGTCGAACAGGATGCGCGCCGAACGCGTGATGGCTTCCAGCAGGCTGGTCTCGCCCTGCTGGCGCGCGAAAGTCTGGCCCACTTCGGACACCAGCACCATATTGCGCACTTCGTCGGACAGGCGCTGCTGCACCGGATCGACGGCAGGCGGCGCGAATGCCGGCGGCGTGGCGATATCGTCGGCGCCGGCCAGGTCGATGCCCAGGTGCTGCGCGGCCTGTTCCACCTGGCGCGCGACGCTGCCGGCCAGGGTCTCCAGCACCTCGACGTCCAGCGCGCACAGGCGCGCCGCCTGCGCGATCGACTCCGCATCGCCGGCGTGGCAGCACAGCAGGTGCGCTAGGCGCACGATGCGGATCAGGGGATGGCTCGCCTCCAGGCGCGCCAGCGGTTCATGGTGATACAGCACGCTGTCGGCCAGGAAGGAATCGAGGTGCCAGCGCTCGATCAGCCAGGCCCCCGCTTCGGCATGCGTGATCTGCAGGGTGCGCTGCTCCACCGCGCACAGGGCGGCATCGTCGCGGGCCGTGAAATTGAACGCGTATTCCTTCGGCGCCGTGGCCAGCAGGGCCAGGCGGCCCACATTGTGCAGCAGGCCCGCCAGGTACGCTTCCTCGACATGCGGATAGGCCATGGCCTTGGCCAGCGCACGCGCCATGACGGCGGCCGACAGCGAACTTTTCCAGAATGCGCGCAAATCGGTGCTGCCGGAATGGGGGAAGCTGCTGAAGGTCTGGAACACGGATTCGCTGATGACCAGGGTCTTGATCATGTCCGTGCCCAGCGAGACGAGCGACTGTTCCAGGCTGACGACCCGGCCCTGGCGGTGATACGCCGAGCTGTTGGCCACGCCGAGGATCTTGCTGGTCATGCCCGCATCCTTGGCGATCAGGGCGGCCAGTTCCGGCATGCCGGCGTCGTCGGCCTGCAGGTGGGCGATCAGCTTGATGAGAATCTGCGGCATGGCCGGCAGACGGGCAATCAGCAGGCGATTGCGTATATCTTGATCAGATTGATGCATCGTATCAGGCATTGCCGGTTCGAAAAGGAAGCGCGCTCAGCAGCAAAGCGCGGCCACGTCAGAGGAATCCTCCACTCCTGTAACCCAAAAAATGTCGCCTGAGAGGATGCCGGGAAAAAAAGTCATCTTATCATAAGCGCCGGATATTACTTGCAATATAGAAAATTAAGTTGAAATAAATCCAGCGTTCTGCAGTGGAAACTTATGCCTTGAAGGAACCTAGCAAACGGTGGCGGAAGCGCCGCGAAATCAGCCACAGGGCCAGGGCCAGCGCCGTAAACGCCAGCTGCCCGGAGGCCAGCCACAACACGGAGCCGGACAACAAGGGCGAGATCACGCCGGCCACCACCGCGCCGAGCATGGTGCTGGCGAACGACTGGCACGAGGCGACCGTGCCGCGGATATGCGGGAACAGGTCCAGCGCCAGCAAGGTCGCGCCCGGCCCCACCAGCGACATGCCGAAGGTGTAGAAAAACAGCGGCAGCACCGACCATGGCAGCGAGGGCGGCAGGAACAGGTGGTACACGACATTGACGCTGGCCGCGCACAGCAGGAAGGCAAAGCCGATGCCGATCTGGCGCGCGAACGTCACCTTGCCGGCGATGCGGTTGGCCGCCGCGGCGCCCATGAAAATGCCGCTCACGCAGGGAATGAACAGCCAGCCGAATTGCGACGGCCCCAGGCCCAGCTGCTTGGGCAGCATTTCCGGCGCGGCCGTGATGAACAGGAACAGGCCTGCGAAATTGAGGGCGACGATGCCGGCCTTGATGTGGAACAGGGGCGAGCGCAGGATCTGGCCGTAGCTCGACGCCAGGAAGCGGGGATTGAACGGCTGGCGCTTTTCCACCGGCAGGGTTTCGGGCAGGCGCCAGTAGCAGAACGCCAGCAGGATCACCGTGTAGAAAGCGAGGAACAGGAAGATCGAGCGCCAGTCGAACCAGATGACGATCCAGCCGCCCAAAATGGGCGCCACGGCCGGGGCGATGGAAAAGATCATCGTCACCAGCGACAGCAGGCGCGCGGCCGCCGCATCGGCGTACAGGTCGCGGATGATGGCGCGGCTGATCACCACGCCGGCGCCGGCCGACACGCCCTGCATGATGCGGAAGAACCACAGATAGTGGACCGTGTGCGCCGAGGCGCAGCCGAGCGAGCCGATGGCAAACATCAGCAGCGACACGAGGATGACGTTGCGCCGCCCGAAGGTATCCGATATCGCGCCATGCCACAGCACCATGCCGGCAAAGGCCAGCATGTAGAACGTCAGCGACTGCTGCACTTCCAGCGGCGAAGCTTGCAGCGAGCCCTGGATCGCGCCGAACGCGGGCAGATAGGTGTCGATCGATAGTGGTCCCAGCATCGACAGGCCGGCCAGCATCATGGCCAGCGCGCCGCGGCTCAAAGGCGCCATGTGGCTCGGTGTGGGAGGCGGTACGGGCGTGACCGGATCGGGCGGCACATTGGCCGGAGGGGTGGGAAACATGGCGGATCCAAAGTGGTGCGCGGACCGGCGTCGGACAGCGCGAGGTACTGCGTTACTACAAACGTCTACAGACTGCCAAATAGCTGATAAAACCGTCGCGAGCGGAAGGGAGAGGTGGCCGAGAAGCGCAGCCATACACTAGTACGGCGAGCATCACAGGCTGCCTATCCCGATGCGCAGCAGGTTTGATCAGTTATTTTTTGGTTTGGCTTCTTCGCGGCGGTTGTAACCCGCGACCATATCGAAGCGGAACAAACGGCATTCCAGCGCGCCGTTGAAGAATGGCGTCTTGCGCGCTTCCTTCAGGCGCAGCAGCTTGGGCAAGCCCAGGTCGGCCGTGAAGAGGAACACGGTCCAGCCGGCAAAGCGCTGCTTCAAGGTGGTGCCCATGGCCGAATAGAAGGAGGTCGACAGTTCGTCTTCCGGAATGGTGCTGTCGCCGCGCACGCCGATACGTTCGCCGTACGGCGGATTGGTCAGCATGATGCCCGGCACGTCGCTTGGCGGCTTGACTTCCTGCGCCTCGATCTGTTTCAGCGGCACCTCGAAGCGCACGCCGGCGCAACGCAGGTTGTGGCGCGTCATGGCCACCATGTCGCCCGAAATATCGCTGCCGAAAATCGTCGGCTCCGCCGGCAGCGGATTGACCTTGATGGCATTTTTCATGGCATTCCACGGCGCCGGATCGAAGTCGTGGAAATTTTCAAACGCGAACTGGCGCGAGGCGCCCGGCGGAATCCCCTGCAGCATCTGCGCCGCTTCGGCCAGGATGGTGCCGGAACCGCACATCGGATCGAACAGCACCATGCCAGGCTTCCAGCCCGACACGCGCAGCAGGCCGGCGGCCAGGTTTTCGCGCAGCGGCGCGTCGCCCGTCTCTTCGCGCCAGCCGCGCTTGAACAGCGCTTCGCCCGACGTGTCGAGATAGACGGTGAAGGTATGCGCGTCGAGGAAGCCGACGATGCGCATGTCCGGCGTCTTGGTGTTGACCGATGGACGCTCGTTGAACTGGTCGCGGAAACGGTCGCAGATCGCATCCTTGATCTTCAGCGTGGTGAATTCCAGGCTGCGCAGCGGCGATTTGACGGCCGTGACGTCGACGCGGATCGTGTGGTGCACGCCGAACCAGTCTTCCCAGGCTTGCGCCAGGGTCAGGTCATAGATGTCGTTTTCCGTCTTGTAACCGGAATGCGCCATGCGCATCAGCACGCGCGAAGCGATGCGCGAATGCAGGTTGATGCGGTAGGCATCGAGCAGGTCGCCCGAGCAGTGTACGCCGCCCGGCACCTGGTTGTGGACCTTCATGGTCGAACTATCCTGGGCGATCTCGCCCAGTTCCTCGGCCAGCGCCGCTTCCATGCCGCGCGGGCATGGGCAAAAATATGAAGCCATGGTTGGTGTACCCTTATTCCATTGTGTTGAACGCCCGCTAGATTACAGACGCTGTTTGCTACGTTAATACTATGTAAAAAAACTACTGCTACTTTACTGTTCTTCCAGCTTACTGTCCTTCCAGCGCCCGCTCGACAAAATCAAGGCGGTCCTGCCCCCAATAGCCTTCGCCATCGACGATGTACCACGGCGAGCCGAAGACGCTGGCGGCGGTGGCCGCTTCCGTGTTGGCGTCATATTCCGCCTGCACGCTGGCCGTTTCCGCCGTTTTCAGCAGCTGGCGGCCGTCGAATCCCTCATCCAGGGCGATCTGCGCCAGGGTATCTTCATCGCCGATATTGCGCTCCTCGGCCCACAGGCCGCGCATGATGGCATGCGCCAGCTTCAGCGACGCTTCCACGCCATGCGCCAGGCGCGTGGCGATGATCAGCTTGGCCGCCGCTTCCGGCGAGACGGGGAAAAACTTCGGCTGCAAGGTCAGCGGCACTTGCAGGAAAGCCGACCAGCGCGCCAGTTCGTTCAGGCGATACGCCTGGCGCTGGGGCGCGCGCTTGGCCAGCGGCAAGCCACCCGAGACGCTGAAGACCTTGCCCAGGTCGAAGGGGCGCACGTCGATCTGCGCGCCGGTCTTCGCGGCGATGGCCATCAGGCGCGCATGGCCCAGGTAGGTCCATGGCGAATGGGGAGCAAAGAAATACTGGACAACCTTGTTCTGGCTTGCACTCATCTCGACTCCCTTAGAAAGGCTTGACCACGACCAGCACGACGACGGCCAGCAGCATCACCACCGGCACTTCATTAAACCAGCGGAACCAGGTGTGGCTGCGCTTGTTGAGGCCTTTTTCGAACTTGCGCAGAATGGAACCGCAGGCGTGGTGATAGCCGAGCAGCAGCACCACGAACGTCAGCTTGGCATGCATCCAGCCCGGCATCTTCATGCGGCCTTCGCCCCCGCCGTACAGCATCCACATCAACGCCAGCCCCAGCACCATGGCCGGCAGCGCCAGCAGGGACATGAAGCGGTACAGCTTGCGCGCCATCAGCAGCAGGCGCTCGGTGGCGACCGTTTCCGTCTCCATCGCCAGGTTGACGAAAATGCGCGGCAGGTAAAACAGGCCGGCAAACCAGGACATGACGAAGATGATGTGGAATGCTTTGGTCCAGAGAAAGAGCATGGGGTTCCCAGTGTCAGAGATATCGAAGGGTGAGAGAACGGACCGCCTCGTGGGCGGCCCGCGAAGAAGCATTATTGACGTACTTCGCCGTGGCCGAAGACCACGTATTTGAGCGAGGTCAGACCTTCCAGTCCCACCGGGCCACGCGCATGCAGCTTGTCGTTCGAGATGCCGATCTCGGCACCCAGGCCATATTCGAAACCGTCGGCGAAACGCGTGGAGGCGTTCACCATCACGGAGGCGGAATCGACCTCGCGCAGGAAGCGCAGCGCATCGCTGTAGTCTTCCGTGATGATGGCTTCCGTGTGCTTCGACGAATACTGGCTGATGTGGTCCATCGCCTCGTCGATGCCGTCGACCACCTTCACCGCCAGGATCGCCGCCAGGTACTCGGTGCGCCAGTCTTCCTCGGTGGCCGCGACCAGGTGCGGGTAGCCGGCCAGGATGGCATGCGCCTCCGGATCGGCGCGCAATTCGACCTGCTTGGTCAGGTACAGCTCGGCCAGCTGCGGCAGCACGGCAGGTGCGATGGCGCGCGCCACCAGCAGGGTTTCCATGGTGTTGCAGGTGCCGTAGCGGTGGCATTTCGCGTTGAAACCGATGTCGAGCGCCTTCTGCATATCGGCCTTGGCGTCGATGTAGACGTGGCAAATGCCATCGAGGTGCTTGATCATCGGCACCGTGGCTTCCTCCATCAGGCGCGCGATCAGGCCCTTGCCACCGCGCGGCACGATAACGTCCACGTATTGCGGCATGGTGATGAGGGCGCCGACGGCGGCGCGGTCGGTGGTGTCGACCACCTGTACCGCGTCGGCAGGCAGGCCGGCGCCCGCCAGGCCTTCCTGTACCAGCTTGGCCAGGGCGCGGTTGCAATGTATGGCTTCCGAGCCGCCGCGCAAAATCGTCGCGTTGCCGCTCTTGATGCACAGGCCGGCCGCATCCACCGTCACGTTCGGACGCGCTTCATAGATGATGCCGATGACGCCCAGCGGCACGCGCATCTGTCCCACCTGGATGCCCGTCGGACGGAATTTCATGTTCGAGATTTCACCGATCGGATCGGCCAGCGACACGATCTGCGTCAGGCCTTCTACCATGGTGGCAATGGCCGCGTCGGACAGGGTCAGGCGATCGAGCATGGCCGGCGCCAGGCCGGCGGCAGCGGCCGCGTCGAGGTCGCGCTGGTTGGCAGCACGCAGCAGATCGGCATCGCGCACGATGGCCTTTGCGATCAACGTCAGGGCGCAGTTGCGCGTGGCGCTGTCGGCACGCGCCATGGCGCGCGAAGCGATGCGCGCGCGCGTGCCCACGTCCTGCATATATTCAGTGATATCCATGCTCGTATCCATATAGTAAAAACCTAGCCTCGGGCGATTTTCAGGCCCAGTTGCAGCATGGCGTCCCAGGCGTCGCCCGCGTAGCCCTTGGCGCGCAGGCCCTTGATCATCTTGTCCACCTGCGCCGCCTGCTGCAGCGCCGCTTCCAGCACGGGCAGCGAAATGCGCCGCAGGGCCGGTTCCATCATCCGCTCGCGCGGGCCCCAGATGCGGTATTCCTTGAGCAGCGCGCCCAGCGGACGTCCCTGCGCCATCCCGGCCTTCAATTTTAACAGCGTGCGGATTTCCTCGGAGACGGCCCACAAGACCAGCGGCAGCGCCTCGCCCTCGCCCTTCAAGCCTTCGAGCATGCGCACCAGGCGCGCCGGGTCGCCGGCCAGCATGGCCTCGGACAGCTTGAAGACATCGTAGCGGGCCACGTTCAGCACCGCGTCCTGCACCTGTTCATACGTCAGCTTGCCCGCTTCATGCAGCAGGCCCAGTTTCTGGATTTCCTGGTGCGCCGCCAGCAGATTGCCTTCCACCCGTTCGGCGATGAAGTCGATGCTGGCGCGCTCGGCGCTCTGCCCCTGCGCGGCCAGGCGCTGGCCTATCCACGCCGGCAACTGCGCCCGTTCCACATTCGGAATCTCGATGTAGACGGCCGCCTGCTGCAGGCTGGCGACCCACGCCGCCTTTTGCGTGGCCCAGTCCAGCTTGGGCAGGGTGATCAGGGTCAGGTTGTCGGGACTGAGGTTCTTGGCGTAGCTTTGCAGCGCCGCGCCGCCATCCTTGCCCGGCTTGCCGGTAGGGATGCGCAGTTCGATCAGCTTCTTGTCGCCGAACAGCGACAGCTCCTGATTGGCGGCCAGCAGCTCGCCCCACTTGAAGCTGCGCTCCACCGTCAGCACATCGCGTTCGGAATAGCCCTGCGCGCGTGCCGCGCGGCGTATTTTGTCGGCCGCTTCCAGCGCCAGCAGATGCTCGTCGCTGGTGATCACATACAGTTGCGCCAGCGGCTTGGCCACATGTCCGTCGAGCGCGTCTATCCGCAATTGCATGGCGTCCCCGTTACTGCTGCGGGGCTGGTACGGCCGGCGTCACGGGCGCCACTGGCGCCACCGACATGGCCGGCAGCACCGGCTTGATGGCGGCCAGGCGGCGCATGATCTGCTGCACCATGTCGTTGCGCATGTCGCGGTACAGCTGCGCAGCCTCTGTTTCCTTGGCCAGCACCTGGGATTCGTTGAAGGTGATAGGACGCACCAGGCTGATG
This sequence comes from Janthinobacterium sp. GW822-FHT07H10, assembly GCF_058798675.1. Taxonomy (NCBI): domain Bacteria; kingdom Pseudomonadati; phylum Pseudomonadota; class Betaproteobacteria; order Burkholderiales; family Oxalobacteraceae; genus Janthinobacterium; species Janthinobacterium sp. GW822-FHT07H10. Next base: position 141,018 of record NZ_JBXAKS010000001.1, on the reverse strand, counting down.
ACCGTCGGTCCCAGCAACTGGTTGCCCGCCTTGTCCAGCACACGGAAATTGATGGCATACCCGAGCTGGTACTCGCGCACGCGGCCATTGCTGTTCAGGGACAGAATAGTCTTGGTACGGTTCCTCTCCGGATCGCTGAGGACTTCCAGGAAAGCGTCGGCACCATCCCTGGTGTCGACCACTTCCGTACTGCCGATGGCGCGGATGTAGCGCTTCAGGTCAATCGCCAGCGGCGACGTCTCGGGCAGGCCGATATTCATCGTCGCGAACGGCAGCATGAAACTGCCGTTCGAGCCACGCAAGTGAAAGCCGCAGGCCGACAACAGCATGGTCAGGGCGATGGCCAGCATGGCGCGCCAGGCGCACCCGCCGAACAGCGATACGGAAGAGGAGGTTGTCATAGTTACACCACGATGCTGATTAACTTGCCTGGCACGACGATGATCTTCTTCGGCGTGGTCTCGACGTACTTCTGCACACTCTCGCACGCCAGCGCGGCCGCTTCGATGCTGGCCTTGTCCGCATCCTTGGCCACCGTGATCGAGCCGCGCAGCTTGCCATTCACCTGGATCATCATCTCGATCTCGGACTGTTCCAGCGCGGCCGGATCGACCTGCGGCCAGGCCGCGTTGAGCAGGTCGCCATGCGCGCCGGCGTAACCCAGTTCCTGCCACAGCACGTGGGTGATGTGCGGCGCGACAGGATTGAGCAGGCGCAGGAAGATGGAAAAACCTTCGGTGATCAGGGCCTTCGACTGCGCGCTGTCATCGAGCTTGGCCGATTCCAGCGTGTTGAGCATCTTCATGCAGGCCGACACCACGGTGTTGTACTGGATGCGCTTCAAGTCGTAATCGGCTTGCTGCAGCAGCTTGTGCAGTTCGCGGCGCAGGTTTTTCTGCGCGTCGCCCGTCGCTGGCGCAGGCGCCGCGGCCAGCGCGGCCTGAATGGCTGCCGACTGGGCGTAGCCGAAGTTCCACACGCGACGCAGGAAGCGGTTCGCGCCTTCGACGCCGCTGCCCGACCATTCCAGCGTCTGTTCCGGCGGCGAAGCGAACATGGTAAACAGACGGGCCGTGTCGGCGCCATACTGCTCGATCTGCGCTTGCGGGTCGATGCCGTTGTTCTTCGACTTCGACATTTTTTCCGTGCCGCCGATTTCCACCGGCGCGCCATCGGCCACCAGGATGGCGCTTTGCGGACGGCCCTTGTCATCGAGCGACAGGCGCACGTCGTCCGGGTTGAACCAGGTGGTCTTGCCCGCCGCATCCTTGCGGAAGTAGGTTTCGTTCAGCACCATGCCTTGCGTCAGCAGGTTGACGAACGGCTCGTCGAACTTGACCAGGCCGAAGTCGCGCATGATCTTGGTCCAGAAGCGCGCGTACAGCAAGTGCATGACGGCGTGTTCGATGCCGCCGATGTACTGGTCCATCGGCATCCAGTAATCGTTGCGCGCGTCGACCATGGCGTCGTTCGAGCCAGGCGAGGTATAGCGCATGTAGTACCACGACGAATCGACGAAGGTATCCATGGTGTCCGTCTCGCGGCGCGCCGGCTTGCCGCACTGCGGGCAGTCGCACTTGAGGAAGGCTTCGTACTTGTTCAGCGGGTTGCCCGTGCCGTCCGGCACGCAGTCTTCCGGCAGCACCACCGGCAAGTCTTTTTCCGGCACCGGCACCACGCCGCAGTCGGCGCAATGGATCATCGGGATCGGCGTGCCCCAGTAGCGCTGGCGCGAAATGCCCCAGTCGCGCAGGCGGAACGTTGTTTTCTTCTCGCCCAGGCCCAGTTCGGCCAGGTCGGCGGCCACCGCGTCGACGGCGGAGGCGAAATGCAGGCCGTCGTATTTGCCGGAGGCGATGCAGACGCCCTCCTTGCTGCCATACGATTCCTGCCATGCATCGGTCGAGAATTCCTGGCCCTTGACTTCGATCACTTGCTTGATCGGCAGGTCGTATTTCTTGGCAAAGCCGAAATCGCGTTCGTCGTGCGCCGGCACGCCCATCACGGCGCCGTCGCCGTAGGTGATCAGCACGTAGTTGCCGACCCACACTTCCACTTGCGCGCCCGTCAGCGGATGGGTGACGAACAGGCCGGTCGGCATGCCCTTCTTCTCCATCGTCGCCATGTCCGCCTCGATGACGGAACCGAGCTTGCACTCGGCGTTGAAGGCGGCCAGCGCAGGATTGCTTTGCGCGGCGTGGATGGCCAGCGGATGTTCGGCGGCCACGGCGCAGAAAGTCACGCCCATGACGGTGTCCGGACGCGTGGTAAATACATACAGCTTGCCGTCGCCGATCAGGGCGCCTTCGGCATCCTTGATTGCATGCGGGAAGGCGAAGCGCACGCCCGTCGACTTGCCGATCCAGTTGGTCTGCATGGTGCGCACGCGCTCGGGCCAGCCCGGCAGCTTGTCATCCACGTAGGCCAGCAGTTCTTCCGCGTAATCGGTGATGCGCGCGTAGTACATCGGAATTTCGCGCTTTTCGATCAGCGCGCCCGAACGCCAGCCCTTGCCGTCGACCACTTGTTCATTGGCCAGCACGGTCTGGTCGATCGGGTCCCAGTTCACGGTACCGGTCTTCTTGTAGATGATGCCTTTTTCCAGCATTTTCAGGAACATCCACTGGTTCCACTTGTAGTATTCGGGCTTGCAGGCGGTCATCTCGCGCGACCAGTCGATGGCCAGGCCCATCGATTCCATCTGCTGCTTCATGTGGGCGATGTTCGAATACGTCCATTGCGCGGGCGGCACGTTGTTGGCCATGGCCGCGTTTTCCGCCGGCATGCCGAACGCATCCCAGCCCATCGGCATGAGCACGTTATAGCCGTTCATGCGCAGGTAGCGGTACATCACATCATTGATCGTATAGTTGCGCACGTGACCCATGTGCAGCTTGCCCGAAGGGTAAGGTAGCATCGAGCAAGCGAAATACTTGCCTTTTGGGAAACGCGGGTCGTGTTCGACGGCTTTATAGGCGTCGATCGCCTTCCAGTGCGATTGGGCGGCTTGTTCGACGTCGGCGGGACTATATTTATCTTGCATGATGTGCGGCCAATAGTGGATATGAACCGAGCATTATACTGGTTGTCGCCGCCCGATAGCGCGGCACGGCGCCCGCCCGCTTCCGCATATTTTTGCCAGCGCACAAATATGCGGCGGACCGCCGCGTAATTGCTGTGTAATATATGTGCAATCTTGTTCTTTGCATCAAAGCCGGCCATGATCGTCTATCAGGAAGTTGCCCCCGTCCCCGCCCTGCGGCCCTGGCTGGACTGCGTCTGGACCTGCCGCGCGCAGGCGGGCGCCACGCCCCTGACGCACCAGGTCTTGCCGGACAATTGCATCGATATTCTGTGCCAGGACCAGCAAGACGCCAGCTTTGCCGTCGGCATGATGACGGCGCCGATACACGTCGTCAGCCATGGCCTGGTGCAGACGGTGGCGGCCCGTTTCAAGCCGGGCGCGGCGGCGCACTTCTTCCAGCTGCCCTTGTGCGAACTCAACGATGGCCGCACGGATCTACAGCAGCTGTGGGGCCGCGACCTGGCGGCGCGCCTGGGCGACGCGCTGTGGAGCGAGCCATTGTCCGATGCGCAGCGAGTCGCTATTTTGCAAGATTTTCTGCTGCTGCGCCTGCGCCAGGGAGCGCGCCTGCGCCCGGCCGGCGTGACGGAGCATGCGCTGGCCGCCATCCAGGGCGCGCAAGGCAGGGTGCGCGTGGATGGCCTGGCCGCGCAGCTGGACGTGTCGCGCCAGCACCTGGCGCTGCAATTTCGCCAGCAGGTCGGCATCAGCCCGAAATTGTTTGCCCGCATCTGCCGTTTCCGTGCCGCCAGCCATGGCTTGAAACATCTGCACGGGCAGCCGGATTGGGCGCAAATTGCCCTGGAATATGGCTATTTCGACCAATCGCACCTGATCCACGACTTCCAGGATTTCGCCCACAGTTCGCCCGAGGCATGGTTCATGCACCGCCGGCATTGAGACCTTCCATTTTTACAATCGCCGCGCGCACGCCGGTGGCATGATGACGTCATTCTTTATTCACCAGGAGCAGAACATGATCAAGGGCTTACGCACCGTCACCTATCCCGTCCCGGACCTGGACAAGGCCAAGGCCTGGTACAGCCAGGTTTTCGGCACCGCACCGTACTTCGACCAGCCGTTTTATGTGGGTTTTGCCATCGGCGGCTTCGAGCTGGGCTTGCTGCCGGGCGGCGAACCGGGCACGCAGGGCAGCGTGACGTACTGGGGCGTGGAAGGCATCGAGCAGGAAGTCGACCGCGTCATCGCACTGGGCGCCACCTTGCACCATCCGATCACGGACGTGGGCGACGGCATCCGCACGGTGGAATTGCTCGACCCGTTCGGCAACCAGATCGGCTTCATCGACAATCCCCATTTCGAGACCGCCAAGGTCGTCTAGGCCGCCTCGTCCTGCAACCACAGCCGCAATTGCTGCATTGCCGTTTTTTCATGTGCGGCCTCGGGCGTGATCAGGTAATACGCGCGCTGGCCGCGCAGTGGGCGCTCGCACACGATGCGCAGCTCGCCGCGCGCCAGCTCCGCCTCGACCAGCATGCGCGGCAGTAAGACCACGCCCTGCCCTTGCACGGCCGCCATCGCCAGCATGGAAAACAGTTCATAGCGCGCCCCGTAGCGCGCCAGTTCCCCATCGACCTGCATGGCGTCAAACCACTGGCGCCAGGCGCCAGGCCGCGTGCTTTGCTGCAATAGCGTCAATGCCAGGATATCCTGCGGCTGCCAATGGCTGCGCGCCGACAGCAGGCGTGGACTGGCGACGGGCACGATCTCCTCATGCATCAGCAAGGTGGCGCGCGTGCCGGGCCAGCGCGCCAGCTGCTCGGGCGTGCCCGCATACAGGGCGGCGTCGTATTCCGTATCGGCAAACATGAACGGTTTCGTATAGGCATCGATATGCACTACGATATCGGGATGCCGGGTGGCCAGACTGCCCAGGCGCGGCATCAGCCAGCGCGTGGCAAACGTGGGCACCGAGGCCAGCTGCAAGGTACTGCCGCCGCCCTGGCGCGCCATGGTATCGAGCGTATCGCGCTCGAGGCCGTCCAGGCGGGCGGCGATCTGCCGCGCATACGAGGCGCCGGCCGTAGTCAGCAGTACGCCGTGGCGCGTGCGCTGGAACAGTTGCACGCCGAGAAAACTCTCCAGGGATGCAATCTGGCGCGAGACGGCGCTTTGCGTCAGCGACAGTTCGCGCGCCGCATGCGTGTAGCTCTGGTGGCGCGCGGCGGCCTCGAAGCAGTTTAAAGCTTGCAGCATGGGAATTTTTCTGGACATGGGGGGAGGCGGGCTGGAAAGAAGCCTCAAGTATGCCGCAAGATATGCGTAGCACGCATGTCTGGGTGCGAAAAAATCGTTTGCGCAAGGCTGGCTGAAAATCTACCATGAGCCATATTCAATCTTGCGCCGATCACCGGCGCTCACCTGCGAGGCCTGTGATGAGCAAAACCGTATTCGACTGGAATTCCCCCCTGCTGCTGGAAGAACAACTGACGGGCGACGAACGCGCCGTGCTGGAAGCGGCCCGCGACTATTGCCAGGGCAGCCTGGTGCCACGCGTGCTCGAATCGTTCCGCCATGGCCGCACGGACGCCGCCATCTTCCGCGAAATGGGCGAACTGGGCTTGCTGGGCACCACCATTCCCGAGGAATACGGCGGCGCCGGCCTGAACTACGTATGCTACGGCCTGGCCGCGCGCGAAGTCGAGCGCGTCGATTCGGGCTACCGCTCGATGATGAGCGTGCAATCGTCGCTGGTGATGGTGCCGATCAATGCCTTCGGCAACGAGGAAACAAAACAGAAATACCTGCCGAAGCTGGCGACGGGCGAATACATCGGCTGCTTCGGCCTAACGGAGCCGAACCACGGCTCCGATCCGGGCAGCATGGTCACCCGCGCGCGCAAGGTAGCGGGCGGCTACAGCCTGTCCGGCGCCAAGATGTGGATCACCAACAGTCCCATCGCCGACGTCTTCGTCGTCTGGGCCAAGGACGATGAAGGCGCGATCCGCGGCTTCGTGCTGGAAAAGGGCTGGAAAGGCCTGTCGGCGCCCGAGATCCACGGCAAGGTGGGCTTGCGCACCAGCATCACCGGCGAAATCGTCATGGATGAAGTATTTTGCCCTGAAGAAAACGCCTTCCCCGACGTGCGCGGCTTGAAAGGCCCGTTCACATGCCTGAACAGCGCCCGCTACGGCATCGCCTGGGGCGCGCTGGGCGCGGCCGAAGACTGCTACCTGAAGGCACGCCAGTACACGATGGACCGCCAGCAATTCGGCCGTCCGCTGGCCGCCAACCAGCTGGTGCAAAAGAAACTGGCCGACATGTTGACGGAGATCACCATGGGCTTGCAAGGCTGCCTGCGCCTGGGCCGCATGAAGGATGAAGGTTCGCCTGCCGTGGAAATCACCTCGATCATGAAACGCAACAGCTGCGGCAAGGCGCTCGACATCGCCCGCGTGGCACGCGACATGATGGGTGGCAACGGCATTTCCGACGAGTTCGGCGTCATCCGCCACCTGGTCAACCTGGAAGTGGTCAACACCTACGAAGGCACGCACGACGTGCACGCGCTGATCATCGGCCGCGCCATCACCGGCATCGCCGCCTTCAATTAATGGAAGGCCTCGCTTCCACCCTGCGGCCCGCGCCGCTGACCGGTTTGCGCGTGCTGGATCTGTCGCGCGTGCTGGCCGGTCCGTGGGCCGGGCAACTGCTGGCCGACCTCGGCGCCGACGTCGTCAAGGTCGAGCAGCCGGGCCGCGGCGACGACACGCGCTCGTGGGGTCCGCCGTATGTAAAGGACGCGGACGGCCGCGACACCACCGAGGCCGCCTACTTCCAGTGCGCCAACCGCAACAAGCGCTCCTTGTGCATCGACCTGGCGGCCCCTGAAGGGCAAGCCCTGGTGCGCCGGCTGGCGCAAGAAGCCGACGTGCTGCTGGAAAATTTCAAATTGGACGGCTTGAAGCAGTACGGCCTGGACGCGGCCAGCCTCCTGGCCCTCAATCCGCGCCTCGTCTACTGCTCGATCACGGGCTTTGGCCAGGATGGACCGTACGCGGCGCGCGCCGGCTACGACTTCCTGATCCAGGGCATGGGCGGCTTGATGAGCATCACGGGCGTGCCCGATGGCGAACCGGGCGCCGGGCCGCAAAAAGTGGGCGTGGCGCAGACCGACATCATGACGGGCCTGTATGCCACCATCGCCGTGCAGGCCGCGCTGGCCGAGCGCGAGCGTTCCGGCCTGGGCCAGCATATCGACCTGGCCCTGCTCGACGTGCAGGTGGCGGCGCTGGGCAACCAGGCGGCCAACTACCTGTGCGGGGGAAAAGTGCCCCAGCGCATGGGCAATTCGCACCCGAACATCGTGCCCTACCAGGACTTTCCCACGGCCGATGGCGACATGATCCTGGCGATCGGCAACGACGGGCAGTTTTCCCGCTTCTGCGCCATCGTCGGCCATCCGGAATGGGCACAGGATGCGCGTTTCGCCACCAACCCGCAGCGCGTGGCGCACCGGGCCATCCTGATTCCCCTGCTGCGCCAGGCCACCGTCATGCGCACCACGGCAGAGTGGATCAGCGCCTTCGAGGCGCAGGCCGTGCCGTGCGGCCCCGTCAACCGCATCGACCAGGTGTTTGCCGACCCGCAAGTGATCGCGCGTGGCTTGAAAGTGGAGATGCCGCATCCGACGGCGGGCACGGTGGCGCTGGTGGCCAATCCCGTGCGCCTGTCGGGCTCGCCGGTGCAGTACCGCTTGCCGCCGCCGCTGCTGGGGCAGCATACGCAGGAAGTGCTGCAGCAGTGGCTGGGCCTCGACAGCGGCCAGATCGACGGCTTGCGCGAACGCAAGGTCGTGTAAATGCTGGGTAGGTCAGATTAGGCCCTGCGGGCCGTAATCCGACACATTGTTGGCGCTGGTAACGTCGGATTACGCGCCTGCGCGCTAATCCGACCTACTTCAAGACCAGCTTCAGCGCCGGCTTTTCGCCATAATCGTCATAGCGCTCATTGATGCCGGCGATACAGAACGTGATTTCTTCCAGTAAATCAGGCACTTGCGCCTTCATTGCCGCCGCGTCTTGCACGACGATCTCGAGCAGCTCATTCGGCTTCAGGCGGAATTGCGTCATGTTCTCGTCGTCGCGCAGGTAGCTGAGGCAATCGACCCAGGCATCCATGTTGTTGCCGTAAAACTCGGGGAAACCGAACGCTTGCGCGCATTGCGCGTGGAAGCTCGCTTCGTCGGTGATGTCTTTTCCATTCAGGATGGCAGTGGCCATGGTCTTCCTCAGTTCTTCAGCGACAGCACATCCTGCATGTCGAACAGGCCGGTCGGCTTGTCGGCCAGGAAACGCGCGGCGCGCAGGGCGCCGTGGGCGTAGGTGACGCGGCTGCTCGACTTGTGGCTGATCTCGATGCGCTCGCCGATGCCGGCAAACAGCACCGTATGGTCGCCGACGATATCGCCGCCGCGGATGGTGGCAAAGCCGATGGTCGACGGGTCGCGTTCGCCCGTCACGCCTTCGCGGCCGTACACGGCGCACTCCTTCAGGTCGCGACCCAGCGCGCCCGCCACCACTTCGCCCATTTGCAGGGCCGTGCCCGACGGCGCATCGACCTTGAAGCGGTGATGCGCCTCGATGATTTCAATGTCGTAGCCTTCGGACAGGCTTTTCGCGGCCAGTTCCAGCAATTTCATGGTGACATTCACGCCCACGCTCATGTTCGGCGCGAACATGATGGCCGTCTTTTCGGCGGCGGCGGCAATCGCCGCCTTGCCCGCGTCATCGAAACCGGTGGTGCCGATGATCATCTTGATACCGTGCTCGGCGCAATACGCCAGATGCTGCAAGGTGCCTTCGGGGCGCGTGAAGTCGATCAGGTAATCGGCGCCGGCCAGGCCTGCGGCCAGGTCGGACTCGATCGGCACGCCGGCAGGCTTGCCAAGGAAGGCGGCCGCATCCTGGCCGAGCGAGGGCGATCCGGCGCGGTCGAGCGCGCCGGCCAGGACGGCGTCGGGCGCATTGCTGACCGCTTCGATCAGGATATGGCCCATGCGGCCGCTGGCGCCAGCGATGGCGATTTTCAGTTCAGTCATTTTATTCTCTTACAGCAACTTATTTGGTGGGCTCGGCAGTAGGTACAGGCTCGGCGGCAGGCGCCGGTGCCACGTCAGGCTTGCTCACAGGAATGGCGGGCGTGGCATCGGCCGGCACCGGCACGGCGCTCGGCGCCACGGGCGACGGCACGACAGCGGCTGGCACATCGGCCTTGGCCACCTTGGCGAATGGCGATGGTCCGGCGATGCGGTCGATGTATTCTTTCTCGGTCGGCAGGTTGCCGCCTTCGAAGCGCGCCACTTTGCCTTCCTTGTCGAAGAACACGACTACGCGGCTGCTGGTGGTTTCGCCATTGCCACGGGCCAGGCGGAATGGGTAATCCCAGCGGTCCGCATGGAAGATATCGGTCAGCAGGGAGGTGCCGAGGACGAAACGCACCTGGTCGCGCGTCATGCCCACTTTCAACTGGGCCAGCATCTCTTCGGAGATAAAGTTGCCTTGTTGAATGTCAGGACGATAGGGCGAGAAAAACCACATGAATTTCTGCAGCGGCGTGACGGTCGTCGTCTGCGCGCCTTGCTCGGGCAAGACTTCCTTGCCCTCTTTCAGCGTGACGGCGGGCTTTTCGCCGAGGATGCCGCGGCTGGCACAGCCAGACAGCGTCAGCGCGACACAGACCATGCCCGCCACGACTGGAGCTCGAAATGAAATACGGTGCCAGAGAGATGGCAATACAGCCGGTGTTACGCGCATAAATGACCTCAATTTGATGAACAAAACGCCAGGAGTGACCGGCCAGCCAAAAAATGCATATTTTGGCACTCCCCGCTGGAGGGTAGGAGAGACCCATTACTGGTGCCTCTCCCCCCTAAGAACCGTGCTTGCGACTTTCATCGCACACGGCTCAAGCATAATAAAAGTCCCTATACAGGAACCGGTTTCACTACAGTCAAACCCAGACTATGTATTTGGGCATGGCAATCAGGGTGCAATAATACGCGATTTCCAAGTGCATCGGTGCCTCCATCTGACCGATGCACGATGTGATGGTCGTGCCATCCTGTATCAAAATCCATCGCATATCCACAGCGTACGCACCGGCCCTCTTGGTCAACATACAGACGAATCCACTCCTTGCGGTAGCGCATATTTTTCAGCATGCGCTCCTGTCGTAGCGTCTCTCCGTACATCTCCCACTCAGGGTCATAGGGATGAAAAGCCCCTTTGATTTTCCGATGCCGTTCTATGGGGGTATTCGCCAGTGAATACAACTCCATCACACCTCTGGTGCCATCTCTCCTGTTTGCATCGACCGCAAACACCCAATTTCTGTCGCCGATCTGTCGCCAGTATTTCTGGCGCAACCAGTCAACGCTTTTTGTCGGGTGCCTGCGTTTGGCCCAGCGCATGAGTCGCCAGAACAATAGCAACTCCATACGCGTGAACGTCTCTTTGGCCACTACAGGACTGTGGTACTGCGCCCAGCCCCGTAGCATCGGATTGAGCAGGCGAATCAAATCCTCCTGCTTGAGTCCGAGACTGTCACTGATGGACGTCCTTAGCTTTTCATAGAATGCTTTCACATTCTTCTTACTCGGCTTGATGAGCAGCGTTTCCGAATACTTACGGAAATTCCACCCAAGGAAGTCGAAGCCCTCGTTAATATGCACGATCCTGGTTTTGGTTTCGGACAGTCGCAATCCCCGTTGTGCGAGAAATGTGGCTATCCAGGGTCGTATTTCGTGTTCTAGCAGCTCTTTTGAAGCGCCTGTTACTACGAAATCATCTGCGTATCGTACGACACCGACCTGTAGCTTGATAGCTTTGGCCGATCCCCATCTCAGTTCAAGATGTTTCTGAAGGTCCGCTTCCAGTCCATTCAGCGTCCAATTCGCCAGCGCTGGAGAGATGATTCCTCCCTGTGGCGTTCCTGCCGTCGTTGCAAGCAAATGCGCACGGTCAATCACCCCGCACGTCAACCATTTACGGAGCACTGCCCTGTCCATAGCAACATGGTCGAGCAGCCAGTCATGGTTAATGTTGTCAAAGAATCCTTCAATATCCGCATCCAGCACCCACTGAGCCGAGGCCCGGCGGGACAGGCGCAAGAACATCTGAGACATCGCGTCGGCCGTTGAGCGGTTTTTCCTGAATCCATATGAATTTGGATCGCTCACCGATTCCAGTACAGGATCGAGTGCCAGCAAATGCAATGCCTGCTGGGCACGATCCATCATGCAGGGGATGCCCAACGGGCGCATCTTCCCATTTGATTTTGGAATATGGACTCTCCGTAACGGCAAGGGTCGATAGCCACGCGTCTTCAACTGCGCAATAGCAGCGTGTTTCTGCTGCGGAGTATCCCAAAGTTCACGGTCGACACCTGCCGTCCGTTTGCCCTGGTTTTCTGTCACTCGTTTGACTGCCAACGCTTTCGCGCAAAACGAGCGAGTCAGCCACCGTTGCAGGGCTTTCACCCTGCGCCAGTCGCCTTCAAATGTTGCCTTCGTTAAGCGAATCTGCATGGCCCTCACATTCTTTTGAGCGCGCCGCCAATCAATGGAGGCCCACTCGTCAGGAACATGCGAGGCCGCAGAACCAATGACACAGCCATCAGTTACTCTCATGCTGAACCTCGGATAGTTGATGCCCATTCATACGCATGCCTCCCCGGGGAGGACTTTGTCTTTTGGGCAGTTAACAATAACTACGCAAGTCGATACAGCCGTTAAACGACTACTACACCAGATGGAAGTGGGCGCCCTTTCAGGCTGGGACAAATCTTGAATCCCTGTCCGGGCCATTACAGTCCGGCATTCGCTTTTTCCATCATCCCCTACCCGCTCCTCCAACAGCGCTCCTTGCGGATTGCCTGCCGCAACCAACACAACTGGCGGCGGAGAGTCGGGCTTACCACGTTCTCCGTGATACCGAGGCAACGGCTTCGTTGCCACTAACCGTTTAGGGTCTGTCTATCCCCCGGTGATCCCACGACGACGTATCCTCACGTTCTACGAAGATAACCAATCACGCACCGTTTGGTCAGGGCCAACAGCAGCTTGGGCCCATCCATATTTACGAGGGTTCATTCGACAGTTCACATATGTTACCCATGCGGTATTAGCCTAGCCCCTCAACCGCCTCGCTGCTGGCAGTCTCTGCCGAATTGCTTGCGCATATGCGGCACCAAAGACATGGGGGTACATTGTTCCCGGGGCTTCACACCACGCCGTTACCGGCGTCGCATGCCTAGGTAGGCTACGAATGGTCGTACATCCGGTCGTGGCGACACCTCGCCCAAAAACTGGACAAAGGAGAGCACGACAAGGCATCACAGAACTTTGCGTTCTGCATAGGAAATGACAGCGATAAGGTGCTGACATTTCACCTTGAAGATGGAATGTTAACAAAAAGAAAATTGTAAGCAGATGTAACGCCACCTGCATTATCATTCCATGAAGCATGACTTCTCGTCTTTTGAAGACAAAAATTCTCCATGGCTACCTATAGAAGCTGTAACCAGGAAACACCTCCACCAATTTGAAGGTGTCATAGCCGGCGAAGAAAACCTGATTGTGACAGGCAATTTCGCTAGAAAATCCATTATAAATCAAGGATATATCACGACTTAACGTGATTCTTCAAGGGCTAGGAATGCTACTTGAGAGTCCCAGCTGCTCTAAAACGCGACACGATGTCGCACAAAACGCTATATGATAAAGCACCTGACCCACATACGAGCAACAAACATGAGTAACAATCCTAGTGATCTCAAGGCAAGCGGCCTGAAAGCGACCCTGCCACGGCTGAAGATACTCGATATCTTCCAGAGTAGCCCGGTACGCCACCTGACAGCGGAAGACGTCTACAAGATTCTGCTGGCCGACAATATGGATGTCGGTTTGGCAACTGTCTACCGTGTCCTGACGCAATTCGAACAAGCCGGCTTGCTTAACCGCAACCATTTTGAAACCGGCAAGGCGATTTTCGAGCTCAACGAAGGCTCCCACCACGACCACCTGGTGTGCCTCGACTGTGGCCGGGTCGAGGAATTCTTCGACGAAGACATCGAAGTCCGCCAGCAAAAAGTGGCCGAAGAACGCGGCTTCAAGATCGCCGAACACGCCTTGGCCATCTACGGCAACTGCATCAAGGTCGCTTGCCCGCACAAATCAGCCTGACGCAAGCTTGCCGCTCCCACGGGAGCGGCTCGCGTAATACCCTGCGATACAACGCCTGGCAAAACCGACGCGCAGCAGGTATGGTCAGCTGTCCCTAGTGATGGCTCAGTGCGCTTGACAGCAGCTTGGCCGTGATATCGACAATCGGGATGACGCGCTCGTACGCCATGCGGGTCGGCCCGATCACTCCCAGCGTTCCCACGATCTTGCCGTTGACTTCATACGGCGCCGTCACCACGCTCATTTCATCCATCGGCACCAGGTTCGATTCGCCGCCGATGAAAATCTGCACGCCCGTCGCCTTGCTCGATACGTCGAGCAGCTGCATCAAGCCCGTCTTTTGCTCGAACATGTCGAACATCTGGCGCAGCGAGCTCATATTCGATGACAGATCGCTCACGCTGAGCAAGTTGCGCTCGCCTGAAATCACCATATCGTCGCTATGGTCGGCCATCGCTTCGCTGCCCGCTTCCACGGCCGCCTGCATCAGGCTGCCCATGTCGTCGCGCAACTGGCGCAGCTCGCCCTGCAGGCGCACGCGCACGGCGTCGAACGACAGGCCGCCGTAATTCTGGTTGATGTAGTTGGCCGACTGCACCAGTTGCGCCGGCGTGTAGTCGGCTTCCGTCAACAGCAGGCGGTTCTGCACGTCGCCGCCGGGAGCGACGATGACGAGCAGGATGCGTTTTTCCGACAGGCGCAGGAATTCGATTTGCTGGAACACGGATTCGCGGCGCGGACTGAGCACCACGCCGGCGAATTGCGACAGCGACGACAGCATCTGCGCCGCGTTGGCGATGGTGCGCTGCGGCTGCGGCGTCTGCAGGCGCATGCGCGACTCCACCAGATGCTCGTCCAGATGCTTGACGGTCAACAAGGTGTCGACAAAGATACGGTAACCGCGCGGCGTGGGTATGCGTCCGGCCGAGGTATGCGGACTGGACACATAACCGAGTTCTTCCAGGTCGGCCATGATGTTGCGGATCGTGGCCGGCGACAGGTCGAGGCCGGAAATCTTCGACAGGGCGCGCGAACCGACCGGCAGGCCGTCGGCGATATAGCGCTCGACCAGGGCTTTCAGCAGGGTTTGGGCACGTGTATCGAGTTGCATGATGTTGTAGTTAAGCAAGTATTCTGCGACGCAAACGGCAGCGAAGGCGGCCAAACGTGCGTCAATAGCAGCTATTATGCACGTTCGCCCGGCCAGCGGCGATCAATCTTCCAGTTGCCCCTGCAGCCACAGCAGCAATTCATCAAAGTTGGCGCAGATGGCGTCGGGCTGCACGCCGGCCGCCAGGTGCGCATCGCTGCCCTTGCGGTTCATCCACACGGCACGCATGCCCGCCCCTTGCGCCCCCGTCACATCGAAATATAAATCGTCGCCGACATACACGGCGTCGCGCGGCGCCACGCCCAGCGCGGCGCAGCCGGCCAGGAAAATGCTCGCATCGGGCTTGGCCACGCCAAAGTCGCTGGCGGCGATCGATACCTTGAAATGCTGCGCCAGGCCGATAATTTCAAGGTCCGCATTGCCATTCGAAATGGAACCGACCAGCATGCGCTGCCCCAGCCAGGCCAGGCCGGGCAGGACGTCGCCATACGGCTGGACGCGGTGGCGCGCGGCCAGGAACTGGGCGATGGCGCCGTCGACGAGGGCGGGATCCTCGCCGGCGGCCTCGAAGGCGGTCAGCAGGCCGGCGCGGCGCAGTTCAATCAGGTTGCCATGAAAATGCGGTTGTTCATTGAGCATGGCCAGGCGGTGCTGGCGCAACAGCTCGATGGAAAACTGCTGCGCCACCTTCGGCGCATGCGTGGCCAGCCAGTCGTGCAACAGGGTTTCTGCCGCGGCAATCACGGGGGCGATGGGCCACAAGGTATCGTCGAGGTCGAACAGGATGGCCTTGGGCGGCACGGCCGTTTTTACAGAGGTAGGTGACATGGGACTCGCAAATGGGTGCCGCGCCACGATGCGCGGCCTGCCTGTATTGTCGCACCGATCGCCGCTGGCGGCATGGGCGCCCGGTCGACAAATGGGGCCTGGCGGGCGCTTCGCGCAGAAAAATTGTTACACGGAGATACAAGGCAAGATCAATCGGCTTGCCAGATAGACTAAAATAGGCGCCATTCCAATGCGGCGCCAGCGTCCGCGTTGCGCTACCCTACCTAATTCGTTTTGGAGAATGTATGAAAAATTTGTACCTGCGCTCGATGCTGGCGGCGGCTTGCGCCGCCACACTGGCAGCCTGCGGCGGCAGCGGCGGTAATCTGTATCTGCAAGGCCAAGTCCAGAACCTGGCAAAAGATGGCTTGATCCTCCAGAACGGCGACGAAAGCTTGCCCATCACGGCGGGTGCCTCCGGCTTTACTTTCACCAAGCTGCTCAACAATGATGATCGCTATGACATTACCATCAAGCAGCAGCCGAAAGGCGCCGTCTGCAAAATGGTCAATGGCAGCGGCAAGGCATCGAGCTACTCCATATCGCCGGCCGTGGTTGTTTGCCAGACCAACACCTATCCGCTGAGCGGCACGATCACGGGCCTGACCGCGAACGGCCTGACCCTGGCAATGGGCGTCAACAGCATCAGCCCGCTGGCAGGCAGCACCGCCTACACGTTCCCGACCATCGCTGATGGCATTCCCTACAATATTTCCATAACGACCTATCCAACGGGCCTGACGTGCCGTTTCCAGGGCTCCGCCAGCGCCGATGGCCGCGATACCGTCGGCACCATGGGTTCCGCCGCCACGACCAGCGCCACACTGACCTGCACACCGCGGTAAGCCACGCGATTCGTCACCACATTATTGGAGAAATACATGAAGTTATCCTGCCTGCGCCCACTCGCCGCGCTGCTGCTGACCCTGGGACTGGCTGCTTGCGGTGGCAAGGCCTCGTATGAGGTCACCGGCACCATCAGCAATTTGAACACCAATGGCCTGATCCTGGTCAACGGCGGCGACAGCGTCACGCCTGCCGCCGGCGCCACCAAGTTCAAATTTGGCAAGAGCATCGATTACGGCACCAGCTACGACATCACGGTCAAGCAAAACCCTGCCCACATGAATTGCAGCGTCAGTGGCGGCACCGGTTCGGCCGGTCACTACGTCAGCATCGAAGCATCGGTCCTGTGTTCGCAAAACACCTACACGGTGGGCGGCACGATTACGGGCCTGACGGCGGATGGACTGGTTTTGATCAACGGTAATGCGCAAACCACGGTGGCGAAGGACAGCACGACCTTTACCCTGGGGCTGCCTGTCGCCGATGGCGACAACTATGGCATCAGCGTGTTTACCCAGCCAACTGGCCTGAAGTGCGCCGTGGCGCCGGGCACCGGCGTGGGCACCATGGGCGAAGCCAAAGTCACCACCGTGCAAATCGCCTGCAATCCGGGCTAAGTAGCGTGGCTGGCAGCCGCTTGGCGGCTGCCAGGAAGAGATATCACCAAAATGAATATTTGATATTCTAAAGATAAATTGGAGTTATATGTGGCGATGCAGCATAATGCATCTGTCTCCTCCAACTCTTCCAAGAATTGGATTTAGCCCGCTTTCACCAGCGGGCTTTTTTTTGTCCAAAAATTTTCACTCAGCAACTTGTGGCAAGCCAGGCCGCAGCAGCTGCACGATGCTGGAAAAATCCTGCTGCGCATAACCGGCTTGGGCATGCACCTGGTACAGCTGGCGCACCAGGCCGCCCAATGGCGTGGCGGCATTCGACGACAGGCTGGCCTGCTGCGCCAGGCCCAGATCCTTCAGCATCAGCGCCGTGCCGAAGCCGCCGCTGTAATTGCGCGAAGCGGGCGTGCCTTCCATGACGCCTGGCCACGGGTTGTACACTTCCAGGGTCCAGTTGCGGCCCGAGCTCTTGGCCATGATGTCGGACAAGACTTTCGGGTCCAGCCCATGCGCCACGCCCAGGTTCAATGCCTCGGCCGTACCGGCCATCAAGATACCCAGCAGCATGTTATTGCAAATCTTCGCCACCTGGCCCGCACCGGCCTCGCCCGCATGGAAAATGTTCTTGCCCATCTTTTCCAGCAAAGGCCGCGCCTGCTGCAAGGCCGCGTCCGGTCCCCCGACGATGAAGGTCAGGGTGCCGGCCGCCGCGCCGGCCGTGCCGCCCGAGACGGGCGCATCGATCATGGCAAAGCCGCGTGCCGTGGCCGCCTGCGCCACTTGCCGCGCCACATCGGCGGCGATGGTGCTGCAATCGATGAACAGGGCGCCAGCCTTGGCCGAATCGAGCACGCCGCCTTCGGCCAGGTACAGTTCCTGCACATGTTTGTTGGCCGGCAACATGGTAATGACGGCGTCGGCCGTCTGCACGGCCGCGCTGGCGGACGCGGCCGCCGTAGCGCCCGCCTCGACCAGCGAGGCCACGGCGGCCGGCGCCAGGTCGAAGACGGATACATGGAAGCCGGCGGCGACCAGGTTGCGGGCCATCGGCGCGCCCATGTTGCCCAGGCCGATGAAAGCGATATGTTGCATGTGTATGTCTCCTGTCGCGCCTAAAAAGCCCCTGGCGTTGTTGCCTTGCCGAGTCGTACTCGTCGTACTGCCGTCGGCAAGGCGCCCAACCCTGAGCATTTTCATGCACTACTTAAATGTTTAAATGGATAAATCAGCCAAGGGATGCTGCGTCCACGGCGCCGCAAAATACCCGTCCAGATACGCTGCGCTGACGTCAGCCATGCTGGCCGGCTGCCACTGCGGCGCGTTATCCTTGTCGATCAGCAAGGCGCGCACGCCTTCGCTGAAGTCGCCATGGGCACAACATTGCACAGCGACAATCAATTCCAGCTGAAACACTTGCGCCAGGCTCAGATGCCGCGTGCGCTCGCGCATGGCCCACACCAGGGCGGCCGAGCTGGGCGCGCCCTTGTCCAGCGAATGCGCGGCCTTTTGCAGCCAGGCCGAATCGCCGTCATACGCGGCAATGGCGGCCACCACCTCGGGCAGAGTAGGCGCTTGCGTCAGCGCGGCGATGGCGTCGAAATTGGCCCGCACTTCGGACACGGGCAACAGCGACGCCGGCGCCGAAAAACCGCGCAGCAAACGGCTCAGCTGCTGGTGATTGGCCTGCGGACTCGCTTGCCATTGCGCCAGCGCCAGCGCGTCGAGCACCATGGCGCGCTCTTCCTGGCGCAGGAAATGGTCGCCCAGGCCCGCAAACAGCGCGTCGGCCGCGTTCAGCGGCGCGCCCGTCAAGCCTAGGAACAGGCCGCTGCGTCCCGGCATGCGGCCCAGGAACCAGCTGCCGCCCACGTCGGGGAACAGGCCGATGGTGATTTCCGGCATGGCGATGCGCGTGCTTTCCGTCACCACGCGGTGGCTGGCGCCCGCCATCAGACCCAGGCCGCCGCCCATGACGATGCCGCCGCCCCACACCAGCAGCGGTTTCGCATAGGTATGGATGCGGTGGTCGAGCCGGTATTCCTCGGCAAAGAAGGCCAGCGCCTGCGGGTTCGGTACGACACCGGGCTGCTCGGCGACGGCCGAGCGCAGGCTGCGCACGTCGCCGCCGGCGCAAAAGGCCTTGTCCGTCGACGATTGCAGCACCACGCAGGCGATGGCATCATCGTCGGCCCAGCGCACGAGGGCAGCATCGAGCACGCGGATCATATCCAGGGTCAGCGCATGCAGCGATTTCGGCGCATCGAGGGTGATGACGCCCAGCTTCATGCCGCCGGGACAGTCGCGCTCCTCGAGCTTCACCGTATCAATCAGGGTGCTTTCAGCCATTCTTCCACTCCGCCGCGCGTTTTTCGAGGAATGCTTGCACGCCCTCTTTCTGGTCTTGCGTATCGAACAGGCCGAGGAACAAGGTGCGTTCGTCGGGCAGGTACTCGACCAGCGGACGGCTGCGCGCGCCCTGGATCAGGGTCTTGCATGCCGTCACGCTGCTGGGGCTCTGGCGCGCCACCTTGGCCGCCAGGGCAAGCGCCGTGGCGGCAGCCTTGCCGGTCGGCACGACTTCCTCGACGAGACCGATGGCCAGGGCCTTGGCCGCATCGACGCGCTCGCCGCATAAGATCATGCGCTTGGCCCAGCCTTCGCCCACCAGCCACGGCAAGTGCTGCGTGCCGCCCGCGCACGGTAGCAAGCCGACGGATGCTTCCGGCAAGGCCATTTGCGCATGCTCCTCGGCAATGCGGATATCGCAGGCCAGCGCGCATTCGAGCCCGCCGCCCATGGCATAGCCGTTGATGGCGGCGATGCTGACGCCGCGAAACGCGGACAGCGCCTCGAACGCCTCGCCAAACGCGGCCGCCATGGCGAAGGCCGTGTCCTTGTTGCCATCGGCAAACACGTTCAAGTCGGCGCCGGCCGAGAAGAACTTGGCGCCGCCGCCCGTGATTACGAGCGCGTAGATGTCCGGGTCGGCATTCAGGTCGGCCACCAGTTGCGTCAACGCGTTCAGGCTGGCCTGGGTCCACGTATGGGCAGGCGGGTTGTCGAGGGTCACCAGGGCCGTATGGCCACGGCGTTCGAGCAGCAGGTTGGTATACACTTTGGTCATCGTAAGGTCTCCGTGGCGCCGTCTTTCAAAATCGCTCGCGCGACGATCAGGCGCATGATTTCATTCGTCCCTTCCAGGATCTGATGCACCCGCGTGTCGCGCACATGGCGCTCGAGCGGATACTCGCGGATGTAGCCGTAGCCGCCGTGCAATTGCAGCGCATCGTTGGCCACATTGAAGCCCACATCCGTGGCGAAACGTTTGGCCATGGCGCAATACGCCGTGGCGTCCGGGCTTTCCTGGTCGAGTTTCCAGGCCGCCAGGCGCACCATCTGGCGCGCCGCCACCAGTTCCGTCAGCATGTCGGCCAGCTTGAATTGCAGGGCCTGGAACTGGGCCAGCTCGCGGCCAAACTGCGTGCGCTCCTTCATATAGGTCTGCGCCCGCGTGAGCGCCGCCTGCGCCGTGCCCACCGAGCACACGGCGATGTTGATGCGCCCGCCATCGATGCCCTTCATGGCGATCGTGAAGCCTTCGCCTTCCGCGCCCAGCAAATTACCAACAGGCACTTTCACCTGGTCGAAACTGATGATGCGCGTGGGCTGGCTGTTCCAGCCCATCTTTTCTTCTTTCTTGCCATACGCGATGCCGGGCAGGTTGGCCGGCACGGCAAACGCGGAAATCCCCGCCGCGCCCTCGCCGCCCGTGCGCGCCATGACGATCAGCATGTCCGTCTGGCCCGCGCCGGAAATGAACGCTTTCGTGCCGTCGAGAACATAGAAGTCGCCATCCCTGACGGCCTTGGTGCGCAAGGACGCCGCATCCGAGCCCGACTGTGGCTCCGTCAAGCAATAACTGGCCAGCTTCTGGCCGGCCGCCATGGCCGGCACCCACTCGTCGCACAGGGCTTCCTGCCCCCAGCGCGACAGCATCCACGTCGCCATGTTGTGGATGGTGATGTAGGCCGTCGTCGAGGTACAGCCGCCCGCCAGCTCTTCAAACACGATGGCCGCGTCCTGGCGCGTCAAGCCCAGGCCGCCCCAGCGCTGCGGCGTGTACAGGCCGCAAAAGCCCATCTCGCCCGCCTTGGCGATGATGTCCACGGGGAAGATCGATTCCGCATCCCAATGCGCCGCATGCGGCGCCAGTTCGCCTTCCGCAAACGCGCGCGCGGCCTGCTGGAACTCGCGCTGCTCGTCGCTCAATTCAAAGTCCATGGCCGCTCCTTATTTCAGGCTGATGGTGGTATTGACCTTGCCCACCGATGCCGCGTCCGTGAACCAGCGCTGGGTGATGGTCTGCGTCTGCGTGTAGAACAGCACGACCTGCTTGCCGAACGGCCCCAGGTCGCCCAGCTTGGAGCCGCGCGAACCCGTAAAGCTGAACAGGGGAACGGGCACGGGAATGGGCACGTTGATGCCCACCTGGCCCACGTCGATTTCTTCCTGGAAGTAACGCGCGGCCGCGCCGCTTTGCGTAAACAGGGCCGTGCCGTTGCCGTTCGGATTCGCGTTGACGAGGGCGATGGCTTCGTCCAGCGTGTCGACTTCGACGACGATCAGCACGGGACCAAAGATTTCCTGGTCATACACGACCATGCCGGGTTTGACGCCGGACAAAATCGTCGGTCCGACGAAATTGCCGTTCGGATAGCCATCGACCTTGACGTCGCGGCCATCGAGGGTCAGCACGGCGCCCTGCTCGATGCCCTTGGCGACCAGGCTGAAGACGCGCTCCTTGGCCGCGCACGAGATCACGGGGCCCAGGTCCGGATTGTCCTTGCCCGCGCCGACCGTCAGGGTCTGCGCCTTGGCGGACAGTTCCGGCAGCCATTCGCGCGCTTCGCCCACCAGCACGGCAACGGAAGCGGCCATGCAGCGCTGGCCGGCCGCGCCGAAGCCCGCGCCCAGCAACTGGTTCAGGGTCTGCTCTTTATTCGCATCGGGCAGCACGACGGCGTGGTTCTTGGCGCCCATCATGCATTGCGCGCGCTTGCCGTTCAGGCTGGCGCGCTGGTACACATGCGTGCCCACCTTGCTCGATCCCACGAACGAGATGGCCTTGATGTCCGGATGGTCGCACAGGGCGTTGACCACGTCTTCGCCGCCGTGAATGACGTTCAGCACGCCGGCGGGGATGCCTGCCTGCAGGGCCAGGCGCACGAGTTTTTCCGTCACCAGCGGATCCTGCTCCGACGGCTTCAAGACAAACGTATTGCCGCAGGCAATCGCCATCGGGAACATCCACAGCGGGATCATGGCGGGGAAGTTGAACGGGGTGATGCCCGCGCACACGCCCAGCGGCTGCATCACGCTGTAGGTATCGACGCCGCCGGCCACGTTTTGCGCATATTCGCCCATTTGCAGGGTACCGATATTGGCCGCATGCTCGACCACTTCCAGGCCGCGGAACACGTCGCCTTCCGCGTCGAGCAGGGTCTTGCCCTGTTCCATCGTGAGTGTCGCGGCCAGGTCGGCCATGTTTTCGCGGATCAACTGCTGGAGTTTCAGGAAGATGCGGGCGCGGGCGCCGATCGGCGTCTTGCGCCAGGTCTTGAAAGCGCGCTGGGCCGCGGCGATGGCGGCGTTCACTTCGTCCGGCGTGGCGAACGGCACCTTGGCCAGCACTTCCTGCGTAGCGGGGTTGACGACGTCGCGCCACACGGTGGTGGTCGATTCGACCCACTCGCCGTTGATCAGCAGTGGAACGGTAGGGATGGCAGTTTGCGTGGTCACTCGGTGTCTCCTCGTTGGGGTATAGGTCTGTTTGCATTATTCGCACAATACCGGGCGCAAACAAGGCGTGAAAATGCGAGATAATGCAAAGACGAATCTGTTAATCTGCAAAGTTTGTAAATTTGCAGATTCCACAAACCGGGGAAGGGGAAGCGCGATGGCGAAGGTTTTCATGGGAGTGCGCCTGCAGCGGCTGCGCGAGGAACGGCGCATGACGCAGGTGGCGCTGGCCAAGGCCCTGGGCATTTCTCCCAGCTACCTGAACCAGATGGAACGCAACCAGCGCCCGCTGACGGTGCCAATTTTATTGCGCATCGGCAGCGTGCTGGGGGTCGACCCGCAAATCTTTTCCGAACACGACAGCGCCAGCCTGGTGGCCGACGTGCGCGACGTCTTTGGCGAATTGCCGGACGCGCCGCCCACCTCGATGGCCGAGCTCAAAATGCTGGTGGAGAATATGCCGGAACTGGCGCGCTCGATCCTGCTCTTGCAGCGGCGCTACCGGGTCATGGCGGAACGGGCCGATACCCTGGCCGCGCGCCTCGATGACGGCAGCCGCGGCGCCAGCTCGGCGGCGCCGTCCACGGACGAGGAAGTGCGCGAATACCTGAACCGGCGGCAAAACTACATCGACGAGCTGGACCGGGCGGCGGAAAGCGTGGCCGGCGAACTCGATCCCGCCCTGCGCACGCTCGATGCGCTGCAGGCGCGCCTGCTGGAGCGCCACGGCGTCAGGATGCAATTGTCCGATGGCGACGCGGGCATGGTGCGCAAGCACCGCTACGATGCCCAGCAGCGCATCCTGTGGCTGCCCGACACCCTGACGGGCGGCCAGCGCGCGTTCCAGATGGCGGCGCAAATCAGCCTGCTCGAACACAGCGAGCTGATCGACGCCCTCGTGCTGGCGGCGGGCTTGTCCGGCGCGGCCGCGCAAACGGGCGCGCGCCTGGCGTTTTCCAATTATTTCGCCGGCGCCCTGTTGATGCCCTACCAGCGCTTTTTGCAGGCGGCGGAAACCCGCGCCTACGATATCGAGCGCCTGGCGCACCAGTTCGGCGTGGGCTTCGAGGCCGTGTGCCACCGCCTGAGCACCATGCAGCGCCCCGATGCGGCCGGACTGCCGTTCTTCTTCGTGCGCGTGGACCGCGCGGGCAATGTGTCGAAGCGCCAGTCGGCCACGGACTTCCACTTTTCGCGGGTGGGCGGCACCTGCCCCCTGTGGATCGTCTACGACGCCTTCAGCCATCCGGGCCAGGTGCTCACGCAGGTAGCCAGCATGCCGGACGGCTGCACCTATCTGTGGATCGCGCGCCAGGTCAGCACGGCGTCGCCGGGTTTCCGCGCGCCCGGCAAGACCTTTGCCGTGGCGCTGGGCTGCGACATCTCGCAGGCGCACCGCTTGATTTACTCGAAGGGACTCGATTTGCACGACCCCACGAGCGCCACGCCGATCGGCACGGGCTGCAAGGTGTGCGAGCGGCAGGCGTGCCCGCAGCGGGCGTTTCCCTCGCTGCTGGCGCCGCCACCGGCGTCCGCCTGATTTACTCGGCGACTCTTGCGCGCAGCGCGTCGAATGCGGCGCAGAACTCGGCGCGCCAGTCGCGCCGCGTGGACTCGGCTATCCAGGCCGCGTCCAGGCCATTCAACATGAAGCCGCGCATGTCATCGAGGCCGAAGCCGAATTCGCGCATCATCATCCAGGCGCCCGTCGGCGTCACATGGTGCAGGGTGGGGTCATCCGTGTTCGGATGCAGTTTCAGGCCCAGCTTGGCCATGGCGCGGATCGGATGGTCGAGGGCCCAGCGCTCGGGCGCCAGGGTGCGCAGATAATATGAATTGGTCGGCACCACGGTAAACACGAGGCCGCGTTCCACGCAGCGCTGCGCCAGTTCAGGATTGTCGACGATGGTGTAGCCATGGTCGACCCGGTCCACCTGCAACTCGTCGACGGCAGTTGCCACGTTCATCCACGGCATGCCGAATTCGCCGGCGTGGGCCGTGCACTTGAAGCCGGCCGCGCGCGCGGCGCGGTAAGCGTCGATGAACAGTTCCGGCGGACGGTCGTTTTCGCGGTAGTCGATGCCGATGCCGATCGCTTCCGGAGCGCGGTGCGCCTTCATCCATTCCACCATCTGCACGGCTTCGGCCGGCGCCGCTTCGCGGTCGATGCTGGGGATCAGGCGGCCGATCACGCCGAAATCGCGCTGCGCGTCGCGGATGGCCGCCACGATGGCGTCCTGCGCCGCGTCATAGCGGATGCCCGACACGCGCACGGTGCCGGTCGGGTTCCAGAAGAACTCCGCATAGCGCACGCCGTGGCCATGCACGTCTTCCAGGTATTCATACGTCAGGCAATACAGGTCCGTCGGCGAGACGATCAGGTGCGCGTCGAGCGCGCGCAGCACGCGCAGCACGCCGACGGGCTTGTCGCCGCGCGTATAAAAGGCGTCGATTTCTTCAGGCGTGACGACATTGCCCGTCTTCGCGGCCAGCGCACGGAAAGTGGCCTGGCGTACCGTGCCGAACAGGTGGCAATGCAGCTCCACCTTGGGCATGGCGCGTAAAAACTGTTCGATGGTCAAGGCTGGCAGGGTGTCGGCAGGGTTACTCATGAAGCTCGCTTCGCTAGTGGATAAAGACTACAAGATCACATCAGGATGGCCGTCAGGCGGCGCATCAGCAGTTCGATGGCGGCCGGGCCGTCGGCCAGCATCGCCACCTGCGTGTTGATGGCGGCGCGGCGCGGCACGCGGAATTCGCACACCGTCATGCCGCGCGTCAGTTCGCCCGTCAATTCGATGGCCACGTGGGCCGGCTGGAACTGGAACAGCTGCGGTGCTTCCAGGTACAGCGCCACCACGGGGTCGTACATCGGCATGGGCACGGAACCGTCGCTACTGCGGATGCGCACATACGCTTCCAGGTAGCCGGCCAGGCGTTGCGCGCGCGGCGTGCCGATGGCGCGCAGTCGTTCCACTTCCGCATTCGTCACCAGCAGCTGGCGGCACAGGTTCAGGCCGAACATGCGCAGCGGGATGCCGGCCTTGAACACCTGGTCGGCCGCTTCCGGGTCGGCGTAGATATTGAATTCGGCCGCCGCCGTATGGTTGCCCTGGTCGGTCGAGCCGCCCATCAGGATGATTTCGACGATCTTTCCGGCGATGTCGGGCGCGCGGGCCAAGGCCGTGGCCAGGTTCGTCATCGGCGCAATTGCCATGATGGTGATCTGGCCCGGATGCGTGCGCACGGCCGCGATCAGCGCGTCGACGGCGTGGCCGGCGGCGTCGCTGGCCGCGCCCGGCGGCAGGATCTCGCCCGTCGTCGGCATGCCGCTGTCGCCGAGGATGCGCTGCGCCGTCTCGATGACGCCGGCCAGCGGCTGTTCGCAGCCGCGGTAGATCGGCACCGTCAAGCCGTCATGGGCCTTGATGCGCAAGGCGTTGTCGTAGGTGATGTCGACGGGCGCATTGCCCGCCACCACGCTCACGCCCAGCCACTCGATGCCGGGATTGCTGCCCAGCAGCAGCATCGTCAGCCAGTCGTCGAAACCGGGATCGGTGTCGAGCCAGATTTTTTTCAAGCGGTTGTCCATGATGGTTCCATTAGAAGTTACGCAGCCAGACACAGGGCGCTGTCGGCCGGCAGCACGAACGAGACGGCCGTGCCTTCGCGCCACGTGGCGCCGCCGGCCGCGCAGATGCCCTTGACCTGCCCCAGCGGGGTTTGCAGCAGGTATTCGACGGTGTCGCCGAGGAAGCCGCGCGCCAGCACGGTGCCCGGATACTGGGCGCTTGCAGCGTCGGGCGCGCAGACGCGCACCTTGTCCGGACGCCAGCCCAGCACCGTCGTGCCCGATGTCACCGGCGCCGTGTACGGCAGGCTGGCGCCCGCGTGGTGCAGCGCGCCGTCGCGGTAGTCGAACAGGTTTTCAAAGCCCATGAAGTTGGCGACGAAGCGCGTCGACGGCGTGTTGAAGACGGCTTCCGGCGCGGCCAGCTGCTCGATGCGGCCGCTGTTCATGACGACGATGCGGTCGGACAGGGCCAGCGCTTCTTCCTGGTCATGCGTCACGTACAGCATGGTGATGCCCAGTTCGCGCTGGATGCGGCGCAGCTCGGCGCGCATCTGCACGCGCAGCTTGGCGTCCAGGTTCGACAGCGGCTCGTCGAGCAGCAGCAGGGCCGGCTCGACGACGATGGCGCGCGCCAGCGCCACGCGCTGCTGCTGGCCGCCGGACATCTGCGCCGGCAGGCGCGTCTCGAAACCCGTCAGGCCGACGGCGGCGATCACGGCTTCCACTTTCGTTTTCAGCAAAGCCGGCGCGACCTTGCGCAGGCGCAAGCCGAAGGCGATGTTGTCGTAGACATTCAGGTGCGGGAACAGCGCGTACGACTGGAAGACCATGCCGATATTGCGCTTGTTCGGCGCCAGCTTGCCGATCTCGCGGCCATCGAGCACGATGCGGCCCGACTGCAGCGGCATCAGGCCGGCGATCGCGCGCATGGTGGTGGTCTTGCCGCAGCCGCTGGGGCCCAGCAGGGAAATCAGCTCGCCCTGCTCGACGTGCAGGTCCAGGTCTTTCACGGACGTCGTGTTCTTGGCGTAGCCGAGGTTCAGCTTGTGCAGTTCCAGATAACTCATCGTGTGTTGCCTCTTACATGTATTTAGAAATGCCCAGCACCTTCTCGGTCACCATCACGAACGCCATGGTGAACAAGACCAGCAAGGTCGACAGGGCAGCGATCGACGGGTCGAAGCTGTTTTCCATATGCCCCAGCATCTCGATCGGCAAGGTGCTGATGCCCGGCCCCGTCAGGAACAGCGAGACGGGCACCTGGTTGAACGAGGTAACGAAGGCGAGGAAGAAGGCGGCGATCACGGCGTTGCGGATATTCGGCAGCACGATCATGAAGAAGGCGCGCAGGCGCGACGCGCCCAGGGTGATGGCGGCATCCTCGATATCGACGCGCAGGTTCACCAGGCTGGCGTACACGACGCGCACCGAATACGGAATCAGCAGCGCGATATGGCCGATCAGCAGGCCCACATACACGGGCGCATTGATGGTCAGCACCAGGTGGTGCAGCAAGCCCAGGCCCACCAGGATGGCGGGAATGATCAGCGGCGACGTCAGGATTTGCCGGATGGCGCCGATGCCGGGTGGCGGCATGCGCGAAAACGCATACGCGACGGGTATGCCCAGCAGCAGCGCGATGACGGTGGCGATCAGGCCGATCTCCAGGCTGGTCTGGAAGGCGCGGCGGAACTCGGGCGCAGCCCACACTTCGAGGATCCAGCGCAGCGAGTACGATTCGGGCGGGAAGGCCAGCGTTTCGCCGCCGGAAAAGCCGGCCAGCACGACGATGGCGAATGGCCCCAGCAGGAACAGGAACACCAACCACAGGACGGCGCGCGAGAATAAGCTTTCTTTCATACGGAACTCCGGCTCGAGGAAATACGTTTAAGGCCGGCATTCACCAGCAGGGTCATGCAGACGAGGATGACGGCAATGACATTGGCCGCGCCGAAATCGCTCTCCACGCTGACCTTCTGGTACAGCAGAGTTTCCAGCATCAGCACCTTGGTGCCGCCCAGCAGGGCCGGCGTCACATAGGCCGTCACGCAGCCCGTAAACACCAGCGTGCCGCCGACCACCAGGCCTTCCTGCGTCAGCGGCAGGGTGACCTTGCAAAACACTTGCCATGGATTGGCGCCCAGGGTGGCGGCGGCCGGTTCCACGTCGCGCGGCAGGTTTTCCAGCGCGCCCGCCAGCGACATCAGCATCAGCGGCAGCAGCAGTTGCAGCAGGCCGACAAAGACGGCGAATTCGCTGAACAGCAGGCGCAGCGGCTCTTCCGTGAAGCCCATGTTGACGAGCGCCGCATTGACGGCGCCGTTACGGCCCAGCAGCACGATCCAGGCGTAGGTACGCGCGATCGGCGACACCATCAGCGGCAGGATCATCATGCCGACCACCAGGCCGCGCCACTTCGGCGACACGCGCGCCACGGCTTGCGCGGCCGGATAGCCGAGGATGACGGAGGCCAGGGTCACCAGCGCGGCGATGCGCAGGGTGCGCCAGAAGATGGTGCGGTTGAATTCCTGCGAAAAGAAGTCGATGAAGCGGTCCACGCCCCATTGCATGCCGTCGCCGACGCGGAAGGCATCGACCAGCAGGGCCAGCACGGGCAGCAGGAAGCAGACGACGATAAAGATCAGCGCAGGCAGGACGAGCAGCAGGCCCAGGCGCTTTTTTGGATCAGCAAACATGGTGTTCTCTCCTCGTCACCACTATTTGCTCATGGCCTTGTTCCACTGCGTCATCCAGTTGGTGCGCTGCTTGAGGATGGTTTCCGGCTTGACGAATTTCAGCGAATTGATCTGGTCGGCGCCATAGGTATTGAATTGCGCGGCCGCCACCGACAGGCGCACGTCCTTGTTGACGGGCGAGTCGACCAGGTTGGTCGCCAGCTGCGTCTGCACTTCCTTGGACAGCCAGAAATCCATCAGCTGGTAAGCCAGGTCCGCGTTCTTCGAACCGGCGACGATGCCCATCACGTTCATGCCGGCTGCCTGGCCTTCGGCCGGGATGCTCCACTTCAGGGGCAGGCCCGTCTTGAGCATCTGCGACCAGGTAAAGCGCGCCACGGGGGCGGCCCAGATTTCATCCTGGGCGAACAGGGCAGCCAGCTGCGCGCTGTTTTTCGAGAACGTGACGACGTTGCCCTTCATGCCGACGATCTTGGCAAAACCGGTGGCGTAATCGTCCGTCTTGCCGCCCCAGGCCGCATCGGCCATGCGCAGCATCAGCGGGCCCTGCGTGGTGCTCACGTCGGGGAAGGCCACGCGGCCCTTCAGTTCGGGGCGCCACAGGTCCTTCCAGGACGTCAGCGGGGCAATCTTGTCGCTGCGGTACACCAGGCCCACCGAATACAGGGTGTAGCCGACGGCGAAATTGCCGCCGACAGGGTTTTTCGCCACGTCGTACAAGGCTTTGTAATTGCTCAGCTTGGAATAATCCATGGGCTGGATGACGCCCTTCTGCGCCGCTTCCAGCATGCCGGAGTCGGACAGCAGCACCAGGTCGATCACCGGATTCTTGCTGTGCACCACCAGCTTGGCGATGCGGTCCGCGTTATTTCCCGTTTCCACCTTGATATCGCAACCGCATTTGGCCTTGAACGGCTCGTACACATATTTCATGAACAAGGGTTGGGCAATCGGATAAGCCGAAATGACCAGCTCGCGTTTTTCCGCGTGGGCGGCGTTTGCCAGCAAGCCTAGGCTCAAAGCCAGCATGAGGTGCTTTTTCAAGATGCTTCCTTTCAGGGGGCGGCGCTGCGGGACAGCGCCTGTAAAGATGAATCAGTCGTCAGAAATAATGTCGCATGCCAACAATCAAGACGCTTTGCGTCTTGCCGGCCGAGGCGCCGAAACCGAACACGCGGGCGAACGTCGCATCGCCGGCCGCTTTCTGGTAGCTCCAGGTGATGGCGACATCGGTGCGCTTGGACAGGAAGTAATCGGCCTGGAAGTTGACCTGATGCCATTTCGGCGTCTTGTTGATCACATCATATTTACCAGTGGTAAAGAAATACGATGCGCCCAGGTTCAGCGCTTCCGTCAGCTTGTGGTTCATGTTCAGATCCACGTTTTGCAAGGTCAGATTGCTCTGGTCCAGGTAGTGGTAACGCACGTTGGTGTACAGCGCGCCAAACTTGGTCTTGCCGACATTATAAAAGCCTCCCGTGCCGGCGATGGCCTGGCTGTTCACGCCGGCGCCGCTGACGGCGCTTTTGTTGAAGATCAACAAGGAGCTGCCATAGTCGTTGCCGATGGCGCCATTCGGCGCATCGGGGCTGTTCGGGTGGTCCATCTTGGTGTAGGCCACGGCCCAGCTGAAGGCATCGACTTTGTAGCCGGCGCCCATGCTGTAGACGCGGTTGCGGTTGGCATCTTCCGGATTCTCGCTGAAACCGTACAAGCCCGTGAACGACAGGTTGCTGAGGTTCGGGCTGACATACTTGACGGCGTTTTGCACGCGCAAGTTGTTGTAGCCGTTGTCGTTGTCGCCGATGTGCACGCCGTTACTGGCGATCACCACCGGGCCCAGCAAGTCCTTCACGGCTTCATACTGGCGCCCCAGAGTCAGGGTGCCCTTGTCGTTGCTCGACAGGCCCACGTAGGACTGGCGGCCGAACAGGCGGCCGCTTTGCGCCGCCGTGCCCGTCATGACGTTAAAGCCGTTTTCCAGCACGAAGATGGCCTTGGTGCCGTCGCCCAGGTCTTCCTGGCCGCGAAAGCCGATGCGGGGATTCTGGTTGGTGCCGCTCAGCGCATGCGTGCGGCTGCCCTTGCCTTCATCCGACACATAGCCGATGCCGGCCGACAGCAAACCATACACTTGCACGCTGCTTTGCGCCTGCGCCGCCCCCTGCGCCGCCAGCAAGCCACCCACTACCATCGTTCCCGTCATCCATTTATTCATCGCCGCCGCCCTAAAAAAGAGTAAACCCTGAGTATTTTTTGGAATTATTTTGATTGATGCGTCCCTTGCATGGTGGCTGCCGCGAGTGTCGGTGCCGCATGGCAAGCGCTTCTCTGAAAATTGTTGCTTTCAAGATAAGTAAAGACCAGTCCAGAATAT
Source organism: Janthinobacterium sp. GW822-FHT07H10 (assembly GCF_058798675.1). Taxonomy (NCBI): domain Bacteria; kingdom Pseudomonadati; phylum Pseudomonadota; class Betaproteobacteria; order Burkholderiales; family Oxalobacteraceae; genus Janthinobacterium; species Janthinobacterium sp. GW822-FHT07H10. The sequence goes on along the minus strand of NZ_JBXAKS010000001.1, from coordinate 109,881 downwards.
GGTAAATTGCGGGATAAGAAAATTTGTTTATTTTTATAAATCCATTACTTTTTCTAATAAGCAACGCGCATGCATGAACTGAGCAAGAAAATTTCCTTACGACATTTACAAGCGTTTGCCACCTTAGCCCGGGTAAACAGCTTCAGCAAGGCTGCACAGGAATTGTGCGTGACCCAGCCGGCCCTCAGCGCGTCGATCAAACTGCTGGAAAATCAGCTGGGAAAAAAGTTGTTTAACCGCACAACCCACCAGCTGGAACTGACGCGCGAAGGCAGGCTGGCGCTCGACTACGCCACGCATTTATTGAATACGGCGAGCAATACCTTCGCCGATATCCAGCGCGCCATCGGCAGCGGGCGGCACCGTATCCGCATCGGCGCGATCCCATCGGCGATGGCGATGACGGCGGCCGTGGTGGCGCGCTACAGCGAGCAGCATGGCGATGAGGTGGAAATCGTCCTGTCGGACATGCCCAACGATGGCTTGCTGCATGCGCTGCACTCGGGCCAGCTGGACTTTTGCGTGGGCATCGAAGTGCCCGGCTCCGTCTCGCTCGAGAGCGTGGGACTGTTCGAAGACGAACTGGTGCTGGTGACGGCGCGGCGCCATGCGCTGGCGCCGCTGAAGGAAGTGCGCTGGGAACAGCTGGCGGGCCAGGAAATCGTCGTGTTTACCAAGGGCAGCATCTGGGAATTCGCCTCGAGCGCGCTGCGCCAGCATGGCTTGAGCCCGTCGAGCCTGTACCAGATGATCCACAGCGAATCGCTGTATGGCGTGGTGCGCGCCGGCATCGCCGTGGGCATCATGCCCAGCCTGTACACGACCTTCCTCAACGACGAGGAGCTGCATGTGGCGCCGCTGCGCCAGCCCACCTGCAAGCGCAAGATCGCCCTGATGCGGCGCAATGAAATCAGCCGCAACCACCACGTCGACGACTGCTTTTCAGCGTTGCGACAAGACTTGCAACAGGTCGACCAGTGGTTTTAAGTTAAGCCACGGGCTTAAACAGGCGCTTTCAATAGATTGGCCAGGGCAACATACTGTTCCAGGCCCACGGTTTCCGGACGCAGGGTCGGGTCGATGCCGGCCGCCTTGATCTGCTCTTCCGTAAACATGTCGGCCAGGCAGTTGCGGATCACCTTGCGGCGCTGCGAGAAGGCCTTCATGACGACCGCTTCCAGGGTTTCCTGGTCGCATGGCAGGCGTTCGGCCACGGGAATCATGCGCACGATGGCCGATTCCACCTTCGGCGGCGGGTCGAAGGCCGTCGGCGGCACGATGAACAGCAGCGACATGTCATAGCGCCATTGCAGCATCACGGACAGGCGGCCATACGCCTTGCTGCCCGGTTCGGCAACCATGCGCTCGACCACTTCCTTTTGCAGCATGAAATGCTGGTCCAGCACCAGCGGCGCGAAATCCGCCAGGTGGAACAGCAGCGGGCTGGAGATGTTGTATGGCAAGTTGCCCACGATGCGCAGTTTCTGGCCGGCCGGCACGGGGATTTGCGCAAAGTCAAACTTCAGCGCATCGCCAGAATGGATCGTCAGCTTGGCCGGATTGAACGTCTTTTCCAGCCGCACGATCAGGTCGCGGTCCAGTTCCACCACGTGCATCTGCTTCAAGTGGCGCAGCAACTGCTCCGTCATGGCACCCAGGCCGGGGCCGATCTCGACCATGGCATCGTCCGGCTGCGGCGCGATGGCGGCCGTGATGTCGTCGAGGACGAAGCGGTCATGCAGGAAGTTCTGGCCAAAGCGTTTGCGGGCAACGTGTTTCATATTCTGTTCTTCTATAAATGCGGGTAAGGCGCGGTGATGCGGATGAAATGTTCAGGCCGCGCGGCTGGCGCGCAGCATGTCGAGCGCCGTTTGCAGCGCGTGCTGCATGCTGTGGCAATCGGCCAGTCCCAGCCCTTGCGCGGCCAGGTCCAGCGCCGTGCCATGGTCGACCGAGGTGCGGATCAGCGGCAAGCCCAGCGTGACATTGATGCCGCGCCCGAAGGTCGCGTATTTCAGCACGGGCAAGCCCTGGTCGTGGTACATGGCCAGCACGCAGTCGGCGTCGGCCAGGTATTTGTGCTGGAACAGGGTGTCGGCCGGATATGGCCCGCGCGCATCGATGCCGCGCGCCTGCGCCGCGGCGATCGCTGGCGCGATGACGTCGATTTCTTCGCGTCCCAGGTAGCCGCCCTCGCCCGCATGCGGGTTCAGGCCGGTAACGAGGATGCGCGGCGCGGCGATGCCGAATTTCTGTTGCAGGTCTGCCTGCATGATATCGAGGGTGACGGCCAGGCTGTCCAGCGTGATGGCGGCCGACACGTCTTTCAGGGGCAGGTGCGTGGTGGCCAGGGCCACGCGCAGGGTCGGTTCGCCATGTCCCGGCTCACCGGCCAGCATCATGACCACGTGCGGCGTGCCGGTTTTTTCCGCCAGGTATTCCGTATGGCCGGAAAACGCCACGCCAGCATCGTTGATCGTGCTCTTTTGCAAGGGCGCCGTGACCATGGCGCCAAACCAGCCGGCCGCGATACCTTCCACGGCCGCATCGAGGGTATCGAGCACGGCGCGCCCGTTATCCTTGTCGAGCACGCCTGGGATGACATTGTTGACGGTGGGAATGTCGATCACGGCCAGGCGGCCGGGACCGAACTGCGGCAGGCCGCTGTTGCGCACGGCTTGCAGCGACAGGGCCGCCAGGCGGATGTCGGGGTCGATCAGGCTGGCCGTCAACGCCAGGAAGGCGGCGTCGCCCAGCAGGATGCAGTTGACTTCATGGCGCATGGCCCAGGCCACGCGGATGGAAATTTCCGGGCCGACACCAGCCGGTTCGCCACAGGTAATGGCGATGGCTGGACGACGCGTGGCTGGCTGGGTACTCATGCGCAAACAGTCACGATCACTGGTCGTCCGAACGGAATTCGACATAGGCGCGGTCGCGCACTTCACGCGCCCAGCTTTCCGTCGCTTCTTCCAGCTTGCGTTCGCGCAAGGCATTGCGTGCGGCGCTGCGCTGCTTCTCTTTCGAGACGTCGTCGCTCTTGCGTTCCAGCACTTCGATCAGGTGGAAACCAAAACTCGACTCGATCGGCTCGCTCACTTCACCCGGTTTCAGCGCATTCATCGCCGTTTCAAATTCCGGCACGGTGTCGCCCGGATACAGCCAGCCCAGGTCGCCGCCCTTGGCAGCCGATCCATCATTCGAGAACAAACGGGCCAGGTCTTCGAACTTGGCCGCCTTGTTGTCGAGGCGTTCCTTCAATTCGGCCAGCTTGCGCTTGGCTTCCGCGGCCGACATGGTCGGCGTCACTTTCAGCAGGATGTGGCGGGCATGCGTCTGCTGCACGGCGGCCACGGCTTGCGCCTCGGCCGCGCTGCGGCGGTCCACCAGCTTCAGGATATGGAAGCCCGTGTTGCTCTTGATGATAGGCGTGATCTGGCTCGGTTTCAATTTCAGCAATTGCTCCGTGAACAGGGGCGGCAGACGGTCGCTATTGCGCCAGCCGATATCGCCGCCGCTCAGTGCATCGCTGGCATCGGAATAGCTGGCGGCCATCTTGGCGAAATCGGCGCCCGTGCGCAGCTGGCGGCTGACTTCTTCGGCGCGCGCGCGGCGTGCGGCGATCTGTTCCGGACTGGAGTTTTCCGGGATGCGCACGAGAATCTGCGCCAGGTTCATTTCGACCTGTTCGCTGGCCGCCGCTTTTTCCGCGTCCAGGAAATTGTCCACTTCCGAATCCGAGATCTGGATCTTGGCGTCGACTTCATGTTCGCGCAGGCGCTGCATGATGATTTCATCGCGGATTTCTTCGCGGAAGGTCGTAAACGGCGTGCCTTCCTTTTCCATCTGGTTGCGCAACTCTTGCACCGTCATCTTTTGCTGTTCCGCAATACGACCAATCGCGCGGTCCAGGGTCAGGTCATCCACGCGGACACCCATTTCCTTGGCCAGCTGCATTTGTGCACGTTCGACAATCATGCGCTCGAGCAATTGACGACGCAGGTCGGCCGGATCGGGCAGCGGGATATTCTGCGCCTTCATGCGCTGCTCCACGCTCTTGATGCGGGTCGCCACTTCATTGCGCGTAATCACATCGTCATTGACGACGACGGCGATGGAATCGATGGTCTGGCCGCTGCTCGAGGCGGGCGGCGTGAAACCCTTGACCGCTGCGGCGGCAGGCACGGCGGCGGCAGGAGCGGGAGCGGCCTGTTGCGCCCAGACACTACTGGTCGCGGCGCCGGAAATGGCGCACAACAAAACCGTTGCAATTTTGAGTTGGTGCATACTGGCATTACGCATAATGTGTAGAGCGCTCATGAGTTCAGGTGAATAAAAAAACCGGTTTGTGCCAGCGCCGGGGACACCGGCGGCGGCAACGGTGACCATCTTAACGGAGTGGCTGGCTCAGTGCCTGGTAGCCAGGGATCGTTTTGGTAAATGTCTCGAGGCCATTCGCCCCCAGACCCAGGCCGTTTGACAGGCCCGTCAATTCCAGCTGGAAGAAGATCGGCGTCGAGGCATTCTTGGCCGACGTTACGAAACGCTGCGCGCCCATGCGGAACACCCAGCAGTCGCCCTTGTATTCCAGGCCGACGAGGCTTTCCAGCATGCGGCGGTCCAGCAAGGAATAACTGATGCGGCCCACGCCATACAGACGGTCCGTCAGCGGCCATTGCGTCGATATTTCCGCATTGCGCAGGCTATTGCGCTGGAAACGGTTACTGAAGTTCAATACCTTCTTCGGACCAGGCTGATATTGCAGGGAGTACGTGGAGCTTATCAGTTGACGGTCGCTGGGATTGTACTGCACCAGGCTATCGACGGTCCAAGTCTCCGATACGCGGCCCGTCGCCGCCAGCAGGATGTCCGAACGCGACTGGTTGACCGGCGTGGACGAATTGAGCTGCACGCGCTGGTCGGCAAAATAGAAGCGCTGGCCGAAGGTCAGGCGCATGAGCTCGGCGCCATCGGGCCGCAGGAAGCGCGAGACGACGGCCGCCGTGACCTGGTTGGCATCGCTGATGCGATCGCTGCCGACGAAGCGGTTTTCCGTAAAGATCTGCGTCAGGCTGAACGTGCCGTCAGCCGTATCAAAATTCGGAAACTGCGACTGGTCGCGGTACGGCGTGTAGACGTAGAACAGGCGCGGCTCCAGCGTTTGCGTGCCGCCCTTGGCGCCAAACAGGTTCGTGTCGCGCTCGAACACCAGACCGCCGTCGACCGAAAACGTCGGCACGGCGCGCGTAAACGAGGTATTCGGGAACTGCGCCTTGGTCCGGCTATCGTTATCAAGCTGATATGCACTGGCATTGAGCATCAGCTTGGGCGTGATGAAGTAGCCGGGGCGCACGATGGGGAGACTCACCTGCGGCACCGCCACCAGGCGCGAACCCTGCACCAGGGTCGGGTGCACGAAGCGCGTCGCTTCCGCGTCGAAGGTCCAGTCGAGACCGCCCCATACGTCGTATTTGCCAGCGTGAAAGTTAACCGACGGCAAACGGTCATACGGACGCGTGACGAACAGGCTGGGATCGGTCACCGCATCGGGATCTTGCAGCACCTGGTAATTCTGCACGCGCGCCGTCAGGCTCCAGTCCTCGGTACGATACTCGGTACGCAATTCGCGCAGCAACTGGCGCTCGGTGGCCGTGGCCACCGTCTTCGAGAAATCGCTCGGATAGTTATTGTCGGACGCATCGCGCAGGTCCCAGCCGTAGACCCAGCCCAGGCCCAGCGCCTGCTCGTGCTTGGACTTGATCATGTAGCGGTTGGTCTTGGTTTGCTTGTCGTTCGGCAAAAATTCGAACGACGTCTCGCCCTGATACAGGAGGCCGCCATCGGTCTCGCCCAGATAACGCCCCACGGCGCCCAGCTGGATGCCGCGCCGCTGTATGTATTTCGGGAACAGGGTCAGGTCGCGGTTCGGCGCGATATTCACGTAGTACGGTACCGTCAGCTCAAAGCCATTCTTCGAGGCAAAACCCGGCGTCGGCGCCAGCCAGCCTGAACGGCGCGCACCGGACAGCGAAAACGAGATGCCGGGCGTGCCGAGAATGGGCACGTCCTTGAAATAGATGATGGTCTTGCTGCCCGTGCCCACGTCGCGCCCCGTGTCCAGGTTCAGGGTGCTCGATTTCAGGTACCAGTCCGGATTCGGGCCTTCGCAGGTACTGTAGGTACCGTCGATGACATTGGCTTCGTCGGGATTGATGAAGTCGACACGCTCGGCCTTGCCCTGCCCCCCGCCCACTTCAAAGCGGTAGGTGGGATTGAGCAGGAAGCCCTTGCCCGTCTCCATGTTCAGTTTCAGCACGTCGCCCGTGTAGTAATCGCCGAAACGCCACATCTTGATATGGCCCTCGGCGTCGAACTCATCGTCAACTTGTTTGTAACAAGCTGTATCGGACGTCATTTTTGTGGTTTTTCCACGCTCAATAACGACATTTTTGTCCAGATTGAGCTCCCGTTCCGGCCGGCCACGCATACTTTCCGCCGTCATGACGGTGGGCGCATCCGGATCTTCCACATGAACCGGACGTGGTGCTTTCTGGGCGTGAACGGGCACCGTCGTGGCGGCGACGAGCGCGCTGATGGCGAAAGCCCAGCGCTGCGAAGGGGGGGAGGCCGAAAACCAGCTCATGAATTGGAAGGGGCAAGCACCATTGACAGGCGATTTTTTGATTTGAATCCCTTATTATATGGGAATCTGCACCATCAACCCGATTCCACAGGCCGCTTAATGTCATTCTCCCCCAATTCCCCTGCCGCGCCGGCCTCCGCCGACGCTCGCCTGACCCTGTTGAAAGCCTGGTTGGCCCCGTTGAACCTCGTTTCGCCCGATTCCGCGCGCCCCGCGTCCAGCGATGCCAGCTTCCGCCGCTACTACCGCCTCGATGTCTTGCCCGGCAATACAACATTGCCAGGAAGCACACTGATCGCCATGGATGCGCCCCCCGAGCGCGAAAACGTGCCCGCCTTTATCAAGGTGGCCGGCTTGCTGAAGGCGGCCGGCGTGTCCGTGCCGGACATCATCGCGCAAGACCTGGAGCAAGGCTTCCTGCTGCTCTCCGACCTGGGCACGACCACCTACCTGGACGCCCTGAACCACGACAATGCCAGCGTGCTGTACGCCGAAGCGCTCGAATCGCTGATGAAAATCCAGCTGGCCAGCCAACCCGACGTGCTGCCCGAGTTCGACCGCGCCTTCATCCTGCGCGAAATGAATCTGTTCCCGGAATGGTTCATCGGCAAGCATCTGGGCGCCACCTTGACGGATGTACAACAAACCCAGCTGGACAAGGTGTTCGAAGCCATCACGGCGAATATCTTGTCGCAGCAACAAGTTTTCATGCACCGCGACTACCATTCGCGCAATTTGATGCACATCAATGATGGCTCGATGCCCAATCCGGGCATCCTCGACTTCCAGGACGCCGTGTTTGGTCCCGTCACCTACGATATCGCCTCGCTGCTGCGCGACGCCTACCAGCAGTGGGATGAAGAACTGGTGCTCGACTGGGTGATCCGCTACTGGCAGCGCGCCAAGCAACTGGGCTTGCCAGTGAATCCCGACATCGACGCCTTCTACCGCGATTTCGAATTCACGGCCCTGCAGCGCCACCTGAAAATCCTTGGCCTGTTCGCGCGCCTGAATTACCGCGATGGCAAGGACCTGTACATGGGCGACCTGCCGACCGTACTCGACTATGTGCGCAAGACAGCCAACCGCTATACGGAACTCAAGCCGCTGGTGCGTTTGCTCGACGCGCTGGAAAATAAGACGCCGCAAGTCGGCTACACCTTCTGACGACACGCGCCAAAACCTGATGCGCGTCGCGCTTTGCGGCTGGCGATGCTCACCGTACCAGGGTACGGTTGCGCTTCTTGGCCACAAGGGGGCGCCGGGCCTCACTGCCGCTCGCTACGGTTTTGTCAGGTGTCGCGACTGCAGAATTACGCTATTGTGCGGCTCACGCCGCGCAACATTTACCGAACAAAACAGAAAACGAGTCCCACCATGAAAGCCATGATCTTCGCCGCAGGCCGCGGTGAACGGATGCGTCCGCTCACCGACACCTGCCCCAAACCGCTGCTGAAAGTGCGCGGCCGTCCGCTGATCGTCTGGCATGTGCTGAATCTGGTGCGCGCCGGCATCACGGACATCGTCATCAACCATGCGCACCTGGGCCATCTGATCGAGGCAACCCTGGGCGATGGCAGCGCGTACGGCGCGCGCATCGCGTATTCGCCGGAGAGCACGCCGCTGGAAACGGCGGGCGGCATCGCCCAGGCGCGCCACCTGCTGGGCGAGGAACCGTTCCTGGCCATCTCCGGCGACATTTATTGTCCGTACTTTGATTTCAAGCAAGTGCTCGACGTGCTGGCCGACAAGGATGTGCTGGGCACGCCGTATCCGCCCGAGCAGCGCGACATCGCCTGGACCTACCTGGTGCCCAATCCCGACTTCCACCCGCACGGCGACTTCGGCCTGACCTTGTTCTCGATCAACAATACGGACGACACCAAATGGACCTTCGCCAACATCGGCGTGTACCGTCCTGAAATGTTCGACGGCATTACGCCAGGCAGCCACGCCAAACTGGGCGACCTGCTGCGCCAGTATGCGGACCAGGGCCGCGTGGGCGGCGAAATCTATCCGGGCGAGTGGACGAATGTGGGCACGCCGGCGCAGCTCGACGTGCTCAACGGCGTCGCCGGCACAGGCCCGAAGGCGCCTGCGGCATGATGGCCAACTACGCGGCACGGCGCGCGGCGCTGCTGGCGCAGATGCTGCCAGGCAGCGTGGCCTTCCTCGCCACGGCGCCCGAAGTGGCGCGCAACAGCGATTGCGACTATCCGTATCGCCACGACAGCTATTTCTACTACCTGAGCGGCTTTGCGGAGCCCGACAGCGCCATGGCCCTGGTGGCCGCCAGCGCCACGGCGCCCGCGCGCGCCATCCTGTTTTGCCGCGCCAAGAATACCGAGCGCGAAATCTGGGATGGCTTCCGTCACGGCCCCGAGGCGGCGCGCGCCACCTTCGGCTTCGACGGCGCCTTCCCCATCGAGGAACGCGACGTGGAAATGGCGCGCCTGCTGGCCGATGCGCCGGCCCTGTATTACGCGCTGGGCGGCAACCTCGATGCCCAGGTCAAGGTCTGGCTGCACAGCGTGCGGCAAAAGGCCCGCAGCGGCATCACCGCCCCCGCCATGGCCATTGAGATCAACGGCATGCTCGACGCCATGCGCCTGCTGAAGGACAGCGAGGAACAGACGCTGATGCGCCGCGCGGCCGCCATTTCCAGCGCCGCCCACGTGCGCGCCATGCGCGCCACGCGGCCCGGCATGCCGGAATATGCGCTTGAAGCGGAGCTGCTGTACGAATTTCGCCGCAGCGGCGCGCAGTTTCCCGCCTACTCGTCCATCGTGGCCGGCGGCGCCAACGCCTGCATCCTGCACTACAACGCCAACGACGCGCAGCTGCAGGACGGCGATCTGGTGCTGATCGACGCCGGCTGCGAACTCGATGGCTACGCCTCCGACATCACCCGCACCTGGCCCGTCAACGGCCGCTTCAGCGACCCGCAGCGGGCGCTGTATGAACTGGTGCTGGCGGCCCAGCAGGCGTCGCTGGACATGGTGCGCCCCGGCTTGCCGCACAGCGCCATCCACGAGGCGGCCGTGCAGGTGCTGGCGCAGGGCATGCTGGATTTGAAATTGCTGGACCGGCAAAAAAGCGGCAGCGTGCAGGACGTCATCGCCGACAAGAGCTATACCCCGTTCTACATGCACGGCACCAGCCACTGGCTGGGCATGGACGTGCACGACGTGGGCGCCTACCGCGACACGGCCGCACCCGGCAAGCCATGGCGCGCGCTGGAGCCTGGCATGGTGCTGACGGTGGAACCGGGCATCTACGTGCGCCCCGGCGCGGGCGTGCCCGAGCATTTCTGGCACACCGGCATCCGCATCGAGGACGATGTGCTGGTCACGCCGCAAGGCCATGAAGTGTTCAGCACGGCGCCCAGAAGCGTGGCTGAAATCGAACAACTGATGTCACAGGATTAACGCAGCAGCATGCATACACCGCCCCCCTTCGATCTCGCCATCTGCGGCGCCGGCCCCGTCGGCATGGCGCTGGCCGCCCTGCTGGTGCAACGGGGCGCACGCGCCGCCGGCATCGCCCTGCTCGACGCCAAGTCCATCGAGCAGGCCAGGCGCGATCCGCGCACCATCGCCCTGTCGCACGGCAGCCGCCAGATCCTCGAGGAAGCGGGCGCCTGGCCCGTCGCAGCGACGACGATCCACGAAATTCACGTCTCGCGCCGCGGCCATTTCGGGCGCAGCCTGATGGACCGCGCTGAACATGGCGTCGATGCCCTCGGCTATGTGGCGCGCTACGGCGCCGTGGTCAGCGCGCTGGCCAACGTGTGCGAGCGCCTCGGCGTGGCCAGCCTGCGCCCGGCGCTGGTGACGGCCAGCGCCGAAGACGCCGATGGCGTCACCGTGCAGATCGAACAGGACGGCGCCGCCGCCAGCCTGCGCGCCAGCCTGCTGGTGCAGGCCGAGGGCGGCCTGTTCGGCCAGCAGCAGGAACGCGCCGTCAGCCGCGACTATGGCCAAAGCGCCATCATTGCCCACGTGCGCACCAGTGCTCCCATCGCCCACCGCGCGTATGAACGCTTCACCGACGAAGGTCCGCTGGCCCTGCTGCCGCAGGACGACGGCTACGCGCTGGTCTGGTGCGTGCCGCCCACGCGCGCCGAACAGTTGCTGGCCCTCGACGATGCGGCCTTTCTGGCGCGCCTGGGCGCGGCCTTCGGCAGCCGCCTGGGACGTTTCAACCATACGACGCCGCGCCTGGCCTATCCGCTGGGCCTGAACGCGCAGGCGGGCGGCACGGCGCGCACGGTCGCCATCGGCAATGCGGCGCAAACCCTGCATCCGGTGGCGGGGCAAGGCCTGAACCTGGGCTTGCGCGACGCCGCCGTGCTGGCCCGCGTGCTGGCGCAGGACGGCAGCCCGGCAAGCCTGGAACGCTATGCCAGTCTGCGCCAGGCCGACCGCGGCCTGACGGTGCGCGTCACCGACACCATGGCGCGCATCTTCACGGGCACGGCGCCCACGCAAGGCGTGCTGGGCCTGTCGCTGGGCTTGCTCGACGTCTTCAGCCCGGCGCGCAAGAGCCTGGCTGAACTGATGATGTACGGCCGCCGCTAAGCCTTAGCAATAAAGAAAGAGCGCGGGCGAAAAAGAAACAGGCGGGCTATCCGGCATGGAATAAACGGCCCGCGGATGCGACAATGGGTATCACCTGGATTTTGGCGACAGTCCCATGACAGACGCATTGCCCGCAGCACCGCCTGCCGCACTTCCCGAAGTACTCTTTTCCCGCTTGCTGGAAGACGCCCTCGACGCCGTCATCATCATCGACGAACAGTGCCGCATCCGCTACATCAACGGCGCCATGCAGGCGCTGTCCGGTTATGCCAGTGGAGAACTGCTGGGCCAGACCCTGAACGGCCTGCTGCCCGACGCCGTCGCCACCCAGCACGACAACCACGTCATCAACTACATCCGCAGCTCGCGCCCGTCCAGCGTGCTGGGAAAGATCCGCGAATTCGCCATCCGCCACCGCGATGCGCAAATGATCCCCATCGAGATGAAGGCGCTCGACCTGGGCGTCGTCGATGGCATGCGCTATTTCGGCGCCTTCCTGCTCGACGTGCGCGAGCGGCGCGAACTGGCGGCCAAGAATGCCAGCCTGCTGGCGCAGCTGGAGCAGCAGGCGCTGCACGATGCGCTGACGTCGCTGCCGAACCGGCGCGCCTATGAAGCCCAGGCCGAGCAAGCGATGGCGCGCACGGCGCGCAGCGGCGCCGCGCTGACGGTGGGCGTGGCCGACCTCGATCATTTCAAGAAAATCAACGACCGCTATGGCCATGCCGTGGGCGACGCCGTGCTGCGCACGGTGGCGCAGGTGCTGCGCGACACGGGCCGCGTCACCGACGTGGCGGCGCGCATGGGCGGCGAGGAATTCGGCCTGCTGTTTCCCGACGCGACCTTGACGCAAGCTTGCCAGGTGGCCGAACGCATCCGCGCGGCCGTGGCGGCCGCCGTCACCGTGCTGCCCGACGGCGGCGCGCTGCACGTCACCATCAGCATCGGCCTGGCGCCGTTGACGCAGGGCGCCAGCATGGACGCGGCCATGTCGGAAGCGGACAAGGCGCTGTACGCGGCCAAGCACCAGGGCCGCAACAAGGTGGTGGCGGCAGAATGAAAACGGCCCGCGCAAGGCGGGCCGTCTTCAATGGCGCAAGGCATTGCCTTACTCGACTGCCTTCAGCATGTCCTCGATGACCTTCTTGGCGTCGCCAAACACCATCATCGTGTTCGGCTGGTAGAACAGTTCATTGTCCAGGCCCGCATAGCCGGAAGCCATCGAGCGCTTGTTGACGATGATGCTCTTGGCTTTGTACGCTTCCAGGATAGGCATGCCGGCGATCGGCGATGCCGGGTCCTTCGCCGCCGGGTTCACCACGTCGTTGGCGCCCAGCACCAGCACCACGTCGGTCTGGCCGAATTCGCCGTTGATGTCCTCCATCTCGAAGACCTGGTCGTACGGCACCTCGGCTTCGGCCAGCAGCACGTTCATGTGGCCCGGCATGCGCCCCGCCACCGGGTGGATCGCGTACTTGACGGTGACGCCCTTGTGCGTGAGCTTTTCCACCAGTTCCTTCAGCGAGTGCTGCGCGCGCGCCACGGCCAGGCCGTAGCCGGGCACGATGATGACGGTTTCCGCATTGCTCATGATGAAGGCGGCATCGTCGGCCGAACCCGATTTCACGGGACGCTGTTCCTGTGCGCCGGCCACGCCGGCGGCCGGCGCGGCGCCGCCGAAGCCGCCGAGGATGACGTTGAAGAACGAGCGATTCATGGCCTTGCACATGATGTACGACAGGATCGCGCCGGAAGACCCCACGAGCGAGCCGGCGATGATCAGCATCGAGTTATTCAGCGAAAAACCGATGCCGGCCGCGGCCCAGCCCGAGTAGCTGTTCAGCATCGAGACCACCACCGGCATGTCGGCGCCGCCGATGGGAATGATGATCAGCACGCCCAGGGCAAAGGCGATCAGGGCCATGATGACGAACGGCGTCCACGCCGGTTCCACGCCGTCGGCGAAGCAGAAGGCCAGGCCCAGGCCGACCATCACCAGCGCCAGCACCAGGTTGAGCATGTGCTGGCCCTTGAAGCTGACGGGCGCGCCCTGGAACAGGCGGAACTTGTATTTGCCCGACAGCTTGCCGAAGGCGATCACCGAACCGGAAAACGTGATGGCGCCGACAAAGGTGCCGATGAACAGCTCGAAGCGGTTACCGATGGGCAGCGCCTCGCCATGCTTGGCGATATTGAAGGCCCATGGCTCCGACACGGCCGCCACGGCGATGCAGACGGCCGCCAGGCCGATCAGCGAGTGCATGGCCGCCACCAGTTCCGGCATCTTCGTCATTTCCACGGTTTTCGCCAGGTAGGCGCCGATGACGCCGCCCGTGACGATGCCGATGATGACCAGGGTCAGGCCCATGCCGCCCGTTTGCTGTTCCTTCAGTTTCAGGATCAGCGCCACGGTGGTGACGGCGGCAATGGCCATGCCGCTCATGCCGAAGGCGTTGCCGCGGCGTGCCGTCGATGGCGACGACAGGCCCTTCAGGGCCTGGATGAAGCACACCGAGGCGATCAGGTACATCATCGTCACCAGGTTCATGGTGACGAAGCTCATGGCGTGACTCATTCTTTCGCTCCTTGCTTGGCCTTCGGTTCTTTTTTACGGAACATCTCGAGCATGCGCTGCGTGACGAGGAAGCCGCCAAACACGTTGACGGCGGCCAGCGCCACGGCCAGGGTGCCGGCGGCCTGCGCCAGCGGTCCATCCGTCAGGCCGGCGGCCAGCATGGCACCGACGATGATGATGGCGGAAATGGCGTTGGTGACGGCCATCAGCGGCGTGTGCAGCGCCGGCGTGACGGTCCAGACCACGTGGTAGCCGACATAAATGGCCAGCACGAAGATGATCAGGTTGGTGATGGTGTGACTGATTTCCATGATGTTGTTCTCTCCGGCGCCGTATTATTTACGTAAGATGTCGCTGCCCGCGCAAACCAGGCTGGCCTTGATGATTTCATCCTCGCGGTCGATCAGCAGCTGGTCGTCCTTGTCGATGATGAGCTTGAGGAAGTCCAGCACGTTGCGCGCATACAGGGCCGACGCGTCGGCCGCCACCAGGGTCGCCAGGTTCGGCTCGCCCACGATGTAGACGCCGTGCTTGAGCACCGTCTTGCCCAGCTCCGACAGCGGGCAGTTGCCGCCCTGCTCGACGGCCAGGTCGACGATGACGGAACCCGGCTTCATGGCCTTCACCGTCTCCTCGGAAATCAGCACGGGCGCGGCGCGGCCGGGAATCAGGGCCGTGGTGATGATGATGTCGGCCTGTTTTGCCCGTTCATGCACCAGCTCGGCCTGGCGCCGCATCCAGTCGGCCGGCATGGCGCGCGCGTAACCGCCCGACCCCTTGGCGATTTCCCGCTCTTCATCGGTGAGAAAAGGCACGTCGAGGAATTTGGCACCCAGCGACTCGACCTGCTCCTTGACGGGCGGGCGCACGTCGGACGCCTCGATGACGGCGCCCAGGCGCTTGGCCGTGGCGATCGCCTGCAAGCCCGCCACGCCCACGCCCATGATCAGCACGCGGGCCGCCTTCACGGTGCCGGCCGCCGTCATCAGCATCGGCATGAAGCGCTGATAGGTATTCGCCGCCACCAGCACCGCCTTGTAGCCGGCGATGTTCGCCTGCGAGGACAGCACGTCCATCGACTGCGCGCGCGTGATGCGCGGCACGGCTTCCAGGGCGAAGGCGGACAGCCCGGCCGCGGCCATGGCGGCGATATTGTCGGCGTCAAAGGGATTCAACATGCCGATCAGCACGGTGCCGCTGGCCATCAGGGCCCGTTCATCGGCATCGGGGGCGCGCACCTTGAGCACGATGGCGCAGCCATACGCTTCCTGGGCGCTGCCGATCTCGGCGCCGGCGGCGGCATACGCGTCGTCGGGAATCGAGGCGTGCAAGCCCGCTCCCGCCTGCACGACGACCTGATGCTTGGCTGCCAGCTTCTTGACTGTCTCGGGCGTCGCTGCCACCCGGGTCTCACCGGGCCGTGATTCGGCCGGTATGCCTATCCTCATGAATGCCTCCGCAAATTAATAAACTGACTAGAATCTAACACGGAAACCTTCGCGTTAAACGTTTGTGAACCAGCAACTTTTAGGCGCTGGACACTAATTGCCCCGTAATCGCATCCACCGTTCCGCCATGCGGTACGGCACCCGTATTGTGGGAAAGGTGTGTCAATCTCACCACAGTCCAATCGGCGTGCGCGCTTGTTTTGACCACAGGGAAAGCCTATATTGACGGGCGCTTCCTGCCACCTTGCCGCCAAAGCCCCCATGCTAGTGCGCTCGCGGGGAAAGACGTAAGTACCTCCCACCGCTATTTGCTAAAACGTTGTCATTTATCAATATGTCCTCGCAACAAAAGGCCGGCTTCAAACCGCGCGCGCAGAACAAGATAAAATGTCGGCTCTTTCAAGGATGGAATCATGCCGAGAATCTGGAAACCCTCTGTCACCGTTGCCGCCATCGTCGAGCGCGACGGCCTGTTTTTACTGATTGAAGAAGAGACCAGCGAAGGCATCAAGCTGAATCAACCGGCCGGCCACCTCGACCCGTTCGAGTCGCTGGAGCAGGCCGTGATCCGCGAAACGCTGGAAGAAGCTGCCTATGATTTCATCCCCACGGCGCTGGTCGGCATGTACATGTCGCGCTACCAGTCGCAGCGCACGGGCGAGGACGTGACTTATTTGCGCTTCACCTTTTGCGGCACGGCCGGCGCCGAGCATGACCGCCCGCTCGATGAAGGCATCCTGCGCACGCTGTGGATGACGCGCGACGAACTGGCGGCCTGCCAGGAGCGCCACCGCAGCCCGCTGGTGCTGCAATGCGTCGATGAATACCTGGCCGGCCGGCGCGCGCCGCTGGCCCTGCTGCACACGCATGCGTCCGTTTTCAATAGCGCATAGCAATATTATCTAAAAGTAACTGGAAAGCAAGATGAGCAAGAAGAAAGTCGTTATCGGCATGTCGGGCGGGGTCGATTCCTCGGTCGCGGCATGGATGCTGAAGGAACAAGGCTATGAAGTCATCGGCCTGTTCATGAAAAACTGGGAAGACGACGACGATTCGGAATACTGCTCGACGCGCCAGGACTGGATCGACGCGGCCAGCGTGGCCGACGTCATCGGCGTCGATATCGAGGCCGTCAATTTCGCCTCCGAATACAAGGACCGCGTGTTCGCCGACTTCCTGCGCGAATACCAGGCCGGCCGCACGCCGAACCCGGACGTGCTGTGCAACGCCGAAATCAAGTTCAAGGCCTTCCTCGACCACGCCATGACCCTGGGCGCCGACCTGATCGCCACCGGCCATTACGCGCGCGTGCGCCAGGCGCCGACGGAGGCGGGCCGCTTCGAGCTGCTCAAAGCCGTCGATGCCAGCAAGGACCAGAGCTACTTCCTGCACCGCCTGAACCAGGCGCAATTGTCCAAGACCCTGTTCCCGCTCGGCGAAATCCCGAAGACGCAAGTGCGCCAGATCGCCGAAAAGCTGGCCCTGCCGAATGCGCAAAAGAAGGATTCGACGGGCATCTGCTTCATCGGCGAGCGCCCGTTCCGCGAATTTTTGAACCGCTACCTGTCGTACAAGCCGGGGCCGATGAAAACGCCGGACGGCAAGACCGTGGGCGAGCACGTGGGGCTGAGTTTTTACACGCTGGGCCAGCGCAAGGGCATCGGCATCGGCGGCGTGAAGTCGTACCAGAATGCGGACGGCAGCAGCGACGCCTGGTATGTGGCGCGCAAGGATATCGCCAACAACACCCTGTGGGTGGTGCAGGGCCACGACCATCCGTGGCTGCTCTCGCCATCCCTGACGGCCGACCAGGCCAGCTGGATCGCCGGCACGGCGCCGCAGGCGGGCGCCTTGAGCGCCAAGACGCGCTACCGCCAGGCCGACGTCGCCTGCCAGCTGCTACCGGACGGGAATGAACACTTCAGCCTGGCGTTTGACCAGGCGCAATGGGCCGTCACGCCGGGCCAGTCGGCCGTGCTGTACGACGGCGACGTGTGCCTCGGCGGCGGCATCATCGCCGGTTCGACGGGACTGGCGTAATGTCCTAGGCGTTGCCCTGCGCGGCGGCGGCCAGGGCCTGCTGCTTGCGCACCATGGCGATGACGGTATTGCGCACGGTCTTCAGCACCGTGTCGGCCATGAAGGGTTTCACGATGAAGCCCGACACGCCCATCGCGTGCGCCGCCTGCAGCGACGCGGCGTCGATGCCGCCCGAAATCATGAAAATGAGCGTCTTCGGATACTGCTCGCGGATGGTCTGCACCACGTTGCTGCCATCTTCCACCTGCTCGCGCGCGATGCACACGAAATGCGGCCGATGCTTGACCAGCAGCGCCAGTCCCAGCGCGCTGGTATGCGTCTGGCCGCAGACGTCGTAGCCGCCATCGATCAGGACCGTGTTCAGCAGGCCGCGCGCCACCGCGCTGCTATCGATCAGGACTGCCTTTAACATCATGATTTACTTCCTTGCTTGATTGATTCCGTGTTCTGGCCAACAGAGCGTCCAGGAAAACATCCAGGGCCAGGCGCGTTGCCGAAGGCAGTACAAATGTACGACGAGGCAAGGCAACGACGCCGTGGGCTTTTTGTTTGGCGCTCTACTTTTCCCACACGAGTTTGTTCCAGGTGACACCCAGCGTGACATCCGTCTTGAGTTCCACCAACTTTCTTGAAAGATACAGTATTTCCCGCTCTTTTCGCAGGCTTTCACCGAGCGCGCCGGGCAAAATGCCGGCGCCAGCCATCACGGCGTCGATATTGCCGTAGGCGCGCAACAGTTTCGCGCCCGTTTTCAGGCCGATCTTCGACACGCCCGGGATGCTGTCGGTGACGTCGCCCATCAGCGCCAGCAGGTCGGGCAGCAGTTCCGGCGGCACGCCGAACTTTTTCTCGACCCAGGCATGGTCGTGCCAGATGCCCTTGAAATGGTCCCAGACCAGGGCGCCGTGCGCGATCAGGCCGTGCAAATCCTTGTCGGTGGTGGCGATGACGGCCGCGCCGCGCCCCTCGTGCAGCCAGCGCATGACGGCCGTGCCGATCACGTCATCGGCCTCGACGTCGGGAATGCTGACCACGTGCATGCCGAAGCTGGCCAGGGTGGCGTAAAAGCCGGGCAAGGCGTCGCGCAGCACCTGCGGCATGGGCTGGCGCCCCTCGCGGTAGCCCGCATACAGGGCGTGGCGCCAGGTGGGGCCACCAAAATCGAAGGCCGGCAGGATGTGCGTCGGCTCGTGGTCGTTGATGAGGGTGCGGAACGACGACAGCGCATGGCGCAGCGCGATCTCCGCCTTCAGGTCGGAATCGGGTTCAGGACTGGCTTCGTAGACGCGGCGTACGATATTCAAGCCGTCGATAGCGAGGAGTCTGGCCATGCGGTTATGATGACTTTTGAGGCTTGTTCAAGCCCGCATTCTACCGCATGGCCATGGCCATCGGCAGTTTCAGCTACCGGCGCCGCCCGGGAAAAGCTGGTTGACCAACTCGCCAATTTTTTGATCCGCATCAATGAACTTCCCCGTGTTCAGACCCGCGCGCTTGGCGTCGTACACGGCTTCACCGACCACCTTGCCGTTGTTGTACACCTTGATATTGGCGTAGTGCATATACATCGCCAGATCCCAGCGCCAGTTCGCCGTGTAGGTGGACGTCAGCGGACATTCGATGATCGATGCCGTGACAGGCAATTGGCGTGCGACATAGCCCTTGCCTTCCAGCGCGCGCTTGTACGCGGCCATGAAGCCGACGCGCACATCCGGGTTATTCAGGATACAAACTTCTTTGGTGGCAAAGTTCCCAACCGGTTTGACGGTCTGCTGAATCGCGCAGCCGGTAAAGAGAAACATCACGGCGGCAAAGAGCACTATTTTTTTGATCATGGAAAAGAGCGCGTCGCGGCGCTGGCATATGGTTGCATAAAGGAAAATATTTTATAGCAAAACCATGTAAAAAAGTAATATTACTTTCTTTGTATGACCTATGCCGCGAGCAATCTGTTCACTTTGCAAAGTCGTAAGGCCCGCCTTTTTCCAGCGCGCGCTGGAAGGCGGGCCGCGCATGGATGCGCTGCAGGAAGGCCGTCAGCTTCGGCAGGCGCGCATCGAGGCCACCGCGCGAGGCGGCCGCTTCCAGGGGAAAACTCATCTGGATGTCGGCGGCCGTGAATTCATTGCCGGCAAACCATTTGGTTTTCTCCAGCTCCGCTTCCATGTAGGCGAGCTGGCTGTTGATGTTCGGCATGATGAAACTGTCCCTGACCTTGCTGGCGATGCCGCGCGCGATCGGTTTCACGAAGAAGGGCATGGGCGACGATTCGACCTTGTCGAACACCAGCTTCATCAGCAGCGGCGGCATGGCCGAGCCTTCCGCGAAATGCAGCCAGTAGGTCCAGCGCAGCTTTTCCGGCGTGCCCGCCGCCGGCACCAGGCGGCCATTGCCGTAGCGCTCGAGCAGGTAGTCGATGATGGCGCCCGATTCGGCGATGGTGTTGGCGCCGTCCGTGATCACGGGCGACTTGCCCAGCGGATGCACGGCCTTCAGCGCGGCGGGCGCCAGCATGGTTTTCGGGTCGCGCTGGTAGCGCTTGACCTCGTAATCGAGCCCCAGTTCCTCGAGCAGCCAGAGCACGCGCTGCGAGCGCGAATTGTTCAGATGGTGGACGACGATCATGGTTTTCCCGGTAGGCGATGGTTGAGTTCCAGTATAGCCGGGACGGCCAGATTGCGGCGGCGCAAGCGTATCGACGAAAAAATTGCGAAAAACAGTAGTTTCAATTGATAACTTTTCAGTATTCCCTTATCTTGTTTTGTTTCCAATAAGTAAGGATTCTTCCCGTGCACGTCGATGTCAACAACACCAATCCCCAGCGCGAAGCGATCACCTTCAGCGCCACCGGCAGCGAATACTTCCGTATCTGGATCGTCAACCTGCTGCTGAGCATTGTCACCCTCGGCATTTACTCGGCCTGGGCCAAGGTGCGCCGCAACCGCTATTTCTATTCCAGCACCCACCTGGCCGGCAGCAGCTTCGAATACCATGGCAACGCCGTCGCCATCCTGAAGGGCCGTATCGCGGCCGTGGTGCTGATCGGCGGCTACAACATCGCCTTCCAGGTCTCGCCCGTCGTCGGCCTGATCATGCTCGTGCTGATGCTCGCCGTGCTGCCCTGGCTCGTATGGAAAAGCCTGCAGTTCAAGCTGTACAACACCAGCTATCGCGGCATCCGCTTCGGCTTTGGCGGCAGCGCCAAGGAAGCCTACAAATACTTCCTGTGGCTGCCGATCCTGAACACCTTCACGGGCGGCCTGATGACGCCGTTCCTGCACCAGCGCCTGAAACGCTTCCAGCACACGCACAGCCGCTTCGGCACCAGCAACTTCAGCTTCGACGCCAGCGTCGGCAGCTTCTACAAGACCTATCTGCTGTTCTTCGCCCTGCTGCTGGCCGGCTTCCTGGTGCTGATCTTTGTCGTCTTCGCCAGCGTCTTCGCCACGTTCGCCACGCATGCCAACGACGCCACCAAGGCCGGCAGCATCTTCGGCGCCGTCGCCGCCCTGTATGCGTGGGCCTTCATCGTGCTGCCGCTGTTCCTCACCATGATCCAGAACCTGATCTGGAACCACACGCGCCTGCAGCAGCACCAGTTCCAGTCGCAGCTGACGTGGGGCCGCACCACCTTCATCATGCTGACCAACCTGATCGGCATCGTCGTCACCCTGGGCCTGTTTTCGCCGTTCGCCCACGTGCGCTGGCTGAAATACCGGCTGGAAGCGACCTCGATGCTCGTGCACGGCAGCCTGGACGAGTTTGTCGCCGCCACGGGCCAGCAAGTGTCGGCCACCGGCGAAGGCGTGGTCGACCTGCTGGACTTCGACCTGTCGCTGTAACATGCACAACGACAGCCCGACCGCGCAGGCGCCGCTGGCTGCCCGCTATTTCGACGGCCACAGCTCGCGCCTGTACCACGTGACGCTGGCCGTGCACGATGGCATGGCCGTGCTGGCCGGCGACATCGAGCGCAGCTGCCCGCTGGACGAGCTGCACGTGTCCGAGCGTAGCAGCCACGCCGCGCGCAAGGTCAGCTTCCCCGACGGCGCCTACCTGGAAATCGCCAACCAGGCCGCCTTCAACCGCCTGCTGCACGACACGGGCCACCGCGACGGCTGGGTGGTGCGCCTGCAGCAAAGCTGGCGCGGCGCCCTGCTGGCCACGGTGGCCACCGTGCTGGCCCTGTGGCTCAGCTATCAGTACCTGCTGCCGGTGGCGGCGCAAGGCATCGCGTACGCGATTCCCCAGTCCGTCGAGCGCCAGCTGGGGCAGGGCGTGCTCGATTTCCTCGACAAGCACGTGTTTGAGGCGAGCAAGCTCGATGGCGCGCGCCAGCAAGCCTTGCGCGCCCAGTTCGCGCGCCTGGCCACGCCCGGCGACAGCACGCCCGAGCACCGCATCGTCTTTCGCAAGAGCAAGATCGGCCCGAACGCCTTCGCCCTGCCTTCGGGCGACATCGTGCTCACCGATGAAATGGTGGCACTGATGCCGGACGACCTGGCCATCATGGGCGTGCTTGCGCATGAACTGGGGCACCTGCAGCAGCGCCACCTGACGCGGCGCCTGATCCAGACTTCGGCCGTGGGCGCCGGCGCGGCGCTGCTGTTCGGCGACGTGTCGACGGTGGTGGCCACGCTGCCGCCGCTGCTGCTGGACTTGAAGTACTCGCGCGACGTCGAGCGCGAGGCGGACGACTATGCGATCGCCATGCTGCGCCAGAACGGCATTGCGCTGGAGCACCTGGCACAGGTGTTTGTCGCCCTCGACAAGCTCGGCGACGCCACGCCGTATCTGTCGAGCCATCCCGCCAGCGCCGAACGGGTGGCCCGCATCCGCGCGGCACAACGGTGAACACCTGACCAAACCTGCTGCGCGTCGCGCTTTGCGGCCGGCGATGCTCACCGTACTAAAGTACGGTTGCGCTTCTCGGCCGCAAATCGCTGCCGCCCGCTACGGTTTTGTCAGGTGTCGCGCGTATGGATAGCGCCGCTCTGACAGTACACTTTCCCAGTCAGCAAGATCTACAAATCACCGGTACACTCAGCAGTATCAGTCTGACTTCACCGGAGTGCCCATGCACCTAGTACCATTTCGCTACCTGACCTTCATTGCGACGGCCGCCATCTTTGTCCTGTCCCTGTTTTACTACGACCATTACTGGCTGCCCGTGCTGGCCGGTGCGCTGACCCTGCTGGGCATCAGCGACCTGCTGCAAACCAAGCGCGCGCTGCGCCGCAACTACCCCATCCTCGCGCATTTCCGCTTTTTCTTCGAGAGCATCCGCCCCGAAATCCGTCAGTACTTCCTGGAAAGCGACACGGAAGCGACGCCTTTCTCGCGCAGCCAGCGCAGCATCGTCTACCAGCGCGCCAAGGAGCAGACGGACAAGCGCCCGTTCGGCACCCAGCTCGACATGTACCAGGCCGGCTACGAATGGATCAACCATTCCATCGCCCCCGCCAAGGTGACGGGACACGACTTCCGCATCGACATCGGCAACCACCCGGACTGCCCGCGCGAGAAACCGTATTCGGCCAGCGTCTTCAATATCTCGGCGATGAGCTTTGGCGCCCTGTCGGCCAACGCCATCCTGGCCCTGAACGGCGGCGCGCGCAGCGGCGGCTTCATGCACGACACGGGCGAAGGCAGCATCAGTCCCTACCACCGCGAAAACGGCGGCGACCTGGTCTGGGAAATCGGTTCCGGCTACTTCGGTTGCCGCAACCCGGACGGCACCTTCTCCGAGGAGCGCTTCGTCGCCAACGCCAGCTCGGAGCAAGTGAAAATGATCGAGCTGAAAATGTCGCAGGGCGCCAAGCCGGGCCACGGCGGCGTGCTGCCCGGTCCCAAGGTGACCATCGAGATCGCCACCACGCGCGGCGTGATGGTGGGCGAGGATTGCATCTCGCCGGCCGCGCACAGCGCCTTTTCCACGCCGCTGGAAATGCTGCACTTCATCGACCGCCTGCGCACCCTGTCGGGCGGCAAGCCGACGGGATTCAAGCTGGCCATCGGCCACCCATGGGAGTTTTTCGCCATCGTCAAAGCCATGCTGGAAACGGGCATCACGCCCGACTTCATCGTCGTCGACGGCAGCGAAGGCGGCACGGGCGCCGCGCCAGTGGAATTCACCGACCACGTGGGCACGCCGCTGCAGGAAGCGCTGGTGCTCGTGCATAACACCCTGGTGGGCGCCAACCTGCGCGCGAAGATCAAGATCGGCTGCTCGGGCAAGATCATCACGGCCTTCGACATCGCCCGCCTGCTGGCGCTGGGCGCCGACTGGTGCAATTCGGCGCGCGGCTTCATGTTCGCGCTGGGCTGCATCCAGTCGCAAAGCTGCCACACGGACCGCTGCCCGACGGGCGTGGCCACGCAGGACCCGCAGCGCCAGCGCGCGCTGGTGGTGTCCGACAAGATTTCCCGCGTGGCGCACTTCCACCAGAACACCATGAAGGCGCTGGCCGAACTGATCGCCGCCGCCGGCCTGGCGCACCCGCAGGACCTGCGCCCGCACCACCTGGTGCGGCGCATCTCGCCCAACCAGGTGAAACTGGCCTCGGCCCTGCTGCCCTTCCTGGAAGCGGGGCAATTGCTCGACCCGAGCCAGCTGCCGCAACTGCCGCCCGTGTTCGGCCTGTACTGGCCGAAGGCGCAGGCCGCATCGTTCCAGCGCCTGGACTAAGCCCTGCATGGCGCAAGTGGACTAATACCACTTAATAACCACTTGCGCAAATATCCAAATCCAATACAATACCAAAACAAGTACAAAACGCAGGCAGCTTTTCCGGTGATCGCCAAGGCGCGCCACCACGGTGCCACAATACGTATGCCATCATCACAATGAAGACCGGAGGAGTTGCAGCATGGAGCAGGGTTTGCGCGAGAAAGTAGGACAGTTGTTCATGGTGGGCTTCGACGCCCTGCAGGCGGACGAGCATATCAAGACCTTGATACGCGACAAGAAGGTGGGCGGCGTGATCCTGTTCCGCCGCAATGTGCACACGCCCGCGCAAGTGTCGGCCCTGTGCCGCGAACTGCAGGAAATCAACGCGGAAGTGTCCGACACGCCGCTGCTCATCTCCATCGACCAGGAAGGCGGCATGGTGATGCGCATCGAACAGGGCGTCACGCCCGTTCCCGCCGCGATGGCCTTCCAGGCCGCCGGCTCGCCTGAAGACTGCGAGCGCATGAACCAGATCAGCGGCGACGAGATGCGCCAGGTGGGCATCAACATGCTGCTGGCCCCCGTGCTGGATGTGAACAACAACCGCAACAATCCCGTCATCGGCGTGCGCGCGTATGGCGAGGATGCCGCCACCGTCATCGAATACGGCATGGCCGCCATGCGCGGCCAGCGCGCCAGCGGCGTGGCCGTCACGGCCAAGCATTTTCCCGGCCACGGCGACACGGCCATCGACACGCACTACGCCATGGCCCTGGTACCGCACGACAAGGAACGCCTGCGCGCCGTGGAACTGGCGCCGTTCCGCGCGGCGATTGCCGGCGGCGTCGACGCCATCATGACGGCGCACGTGGTCTTCCCCGCGTTCGAAGCCGACACCAGCGTGCCGGCCACCCTGTCGAAAGGCGTGCTGACGGACCTGCTGCGCGGCGAGTTGCAATACAAGGGCGTCGTCATTACCGATTGCCTGGAAATGGCGGCCATCGCCGACGGCATCGGCATCGCCCAGGGCGCCATCGCCACCTTGCAGGCGGGCGCCGACATCGTCCTCATCTCGCACCGCGAAGCGCAGCAGACGGCGGCCATCGACGCCGTCATCGCCGCCGTGGAACGCGGTGACATTGCGCTCTCCCGCATCGACGCGGCTTGTGCCCGCGTGGCTGAACTCAAGCGCAACCGCGCCGTGCGCGACTGGCGCGCGCGCCCTGTCGCCCCGCCGGCGCTGATGCAGCCGGCCGCCATGGCCCTGTCGCAGCTGCTGCAAAAGGCGGCCTTGCGCGTGCAGGGCGATTACCGCGCGCTCGACGCAGGCCTGCCCGTGACCCTGCTGACGGTGGAAGTGCGCTCGCGCAGCGAAATCGACGAAGTGGCGCTGGGCCGCAACAAGGAAGCGCGCAGCTCGATGCTGCCGGCGCTGCTCGAGGCGGGGCTGGACGTGCGCGAATACGCCCTGTCGGCCGAGGCGCTGGACGAGGAAGTGGACGCCGCCATCGCCTTTGCGCAAGGCGCGCAGCAAATCGTGCTGCAGACGTATAACGCCATGTTCGTCGATGGCCAGCGCCGCCTGGTCGACGCCCTGCCGCACGATAAACTGTGGCTGGTGGCGGGCCGTTTGCCGTATGACCTCGACCTGGCGCCGAATGCGCAAGGCCGCCTGGCCGCCTTCGGCTGCCGCCCGGCCGCGCTGGTGCCCGTGGTGGAAAAACTGGCGGGCAAGGCGTAAATCCACGCCGCCCTTCCTGCACATGCCGGGCCTTGCCCGGCATTTTTCATGCAGCGCCGGGATCGAAACGCACGCCCGTCATCTGTTCGCTCAGCGCCCACAGCTGGCGCGCCTGCGCAGGGTCGGCCGCCCAGCGCCGCACGCCCGCCCCCGTGCTGTCGTCCGCCACCAGGGCGGCAATATCGCAATCCTCGCAATACACGCCGCCAAGACCGTCCAGCTGCGTGCTGGTGGCACACCAGACGGCCGTGGCGGCGCCCTGCGCCACGTTCTTGAAACCCGATTGCGGCGGCGGATTCACCTGGCCCGCATCGTCAAGCGCGCCCACCCTGCGCAAATCATCCTGGTCCAGGTGGCGCACCAGCGGCGTCAGGATGGCGCCCGGGTGCAGCGAAAAGGCGCGCACCTCGTGCGCCGCACCGCGCCGGTCCAGCTCCACGGAAAACAGGGCGTTGGCGCTTTTCGACTGCGCATACGCGCGCCATTTGTCGTACGGCTGGCGCAGGAAATGCGGGTCGTCCAGGTCGACGCCCGCCTGCCGGTGGCCCAGCGACGACACGCACACCACGCGCGCGCCCTGCGCCTGCCGCAAGGCCGGCCACAGGCGCGCCGTCAACTGGAAATGCCCCAGGTGATTCGTCGCGAACTGCGCCTCGTAGCCACGCGCATCGCGTAGCAAGGGCGTGGCCATGATGCCGGCGCCGTTGACCAGCAGGTGCAGGGCGCGGCCAGTGGCGAGGAAGGCGGCGGCAAAAGAGTCGATGGCTTGCGGATCGAGCAGGTCGAGCGCGGCGACTTCCACGCCGGCCAGACCGGCCAATGCAGCTTGCGCCTGGCGCGGGTCGCGCGCCGGCACCACCACGCGGGCGCCCGCGCCGGCCAGCACGCGCACCGTTTCCAGGCCTAGCCCTGAAGCACCGCCCGTGACGATGGCCTGCATGCCGGACAGGGTGCGCCCGGCCAGCGCCTCGGTGGCGGTGGTGGCCGCGCCGAAGCCGGTGTGAAGGGGAGTCTGCCTGTGATCGCCGTATGTCATGTCTGCCTCTGCATGTGGGGGCCAGCGCGGGATGGCTGGCGACATGCATATTTTGCGCGGGCCGTTCTGGACTGTGAATGGCGTAAAATCCTTGATACTGTCGCCATCGTCCAGAACTGGAACCCGCCATGGATCTGCTTTCCGATGTACTGTCGCTGTTTGACACGCGCAGCTCCTATTTTGCCGGCCTGAAGGCGGGCGGCGCATGGGCCATCGACTTTCCGCCGCCGGACGGCATCAAGTTCAACGCCGTGATCGAAGGTACTTGCTGGCTGATGGTCGCGGGCATCGACGCTCCCGTGCAGCTGCGCACGGGCGACTGCTTCCTGCTGGCGCCCGGACGCGCGTTCACGCTGGCCAGCACGCCCGGCTTGCCGGCCACGCCGGCGCTGGAAGTGTACCGGCACGCGCAGCAGGGCGTGGCCCGCCACGGCGGGCAGGAACACGATTTCTTCCTCATCGGTGGACGTTTCAGCTTTGGCGACGAGGCGGCCATCCTGCTCGACTGCCTGCCGCCCCTGTTGCACGTGCGCGGCGATACGGACCAGGCCAGCGTGCTGCACTGGGCCTTGCAGCGCCTGGCGCAGGAACTGCAGGCGACGGCGCCCGGTGCGACGCTGATGACGCGCCACCTGGGCCACATGATGCTGCTGCAGATGCTGCGCCAGTATCTTCAAGCGCAGGCGTCGCATCCCGTGGGCTGGCTGTTCGCGCTGGCCGATCCCCGGCTGCGCGCCGCCATCGAGGCCATGCATGCGCAGCCGGCGCAGCGCTGGACCTTGCTGCAGCTGGCCGCCGTCGCGGGACAGTCGCGCTCCGCCTTTGCCCTGCACTTCAGGAACCGGGTGGGCGTGACCCCGCTCGATTACCTGCTGCGCTGGCGCATGCGCCTGGCCACGCGGCGCCTGAAGGACAGTGCCGCGACAGTGACGTCGATCGCGCAGGCGCTGGGCTACGATTCGGACAGCGCCTTCAGCCATGCATTCAAGCGCGTCATGGCGTGCTCGCCGCGCCAGTACCGGCTGCGCCACGCGGACGCGCAGGCGTAAAAAAACCCGCGCTGGCGGGTTGTGGCAATACAGGGTCAGCGCGCCGGCACGGGCGGCAAGGCCGCCACCGCCAGCAAGGCAAACGGTCCGAGGAACAGGCCAATGCCGAACCACAGGCCGCCGTGGCGGCCGCGCCGGCTGGCCAGCAGCCAGGTGGCGACCGCAAACAAAAACATGAAGATCAACAGTATCGCCATTGCCACTCCTTGCCATGCGGAAAGCCAAGTGTAGCCCACGGGCGCGCCCGTGGCCAGATCTACATCAATCCTGGCGCTGCCCCTGCATCAGGATCACGCGCTTGCTGCTGCCGTCGGACGGCGGCGTGGCGGACGGCGGTGGCGGGCTGTCGCAGGAGCCGCAGGAACCGCAGCCGCTGCCGCAACCCGGCGCCACCTTGAACAGGGTCGACATCTTCGCCTCATCGAGGCCGCAGCGCACCAGGCCACGCACGATGGCACGGCGCACGCCGGCCGGCAGGTACTTGGTCGAAAAATGCAGCAGCGCGGCGGCGACGATCAGGGCGACAATCAGGGTTTGCCACATGGCTTTCTCCTAGGCGCCCAGCAACAGGGCGAGACGGTAAGTGATGAACGAGGCGGCATACGCCAGCGCGAACATGTAGCCGGCCATCAGCAGCGGATAGCGCCAGCCGCCCGTCTCGCGTTTCACCACGGAGAGGGTCGACAGGCACTGCGGCGCGAAGACATACCAGGCCAGCAGCGACAGCGCGGTGGCCATCGACCACGAGTGGGCGATCAGCGGCTCCAGCGTGGAGGCGAGCGCATCGCCCGTTTGCGACAGCGCGTACACGGTGCCCAGGGCGCCGACGGCCACTTCGCGCGCGGCCATGCCCGGCACCAGCGCGATGCAGATCTGCCAGTTGAAGCCGATCGGCGCGAAGATCACTTCCAGGCCGCGGCCCAGGATGCCGGCCAGGCTGTAGTAGATCGGCGGGTGGATCGCGTTGTCCGGCGCGCCGGGGAAGGTGCTGAGGAACCACAGGATGATCATCAGGCTCAGGATGATGGTACCGACGCGCGTCAGGAAGATCTTCGCGCGCTCCCACAGGCTGACGGCCAGGTTGCGCAAATGCGGCCAGTGATAGGCCGGCAGTTCCAGCAGCAGCGGCTGGTTGCCGCGCACGCCCATGCCGCGCTTCATGACCCAGGCCACGGCCATGGCCGAAATGATGCCGGCGAAATACAGGGCGAACAGCACCAGGCCTTGCAGGCTCAGGTAGCCCCACACCTGGCGTTCGGGGATGAAGGCGGCGATGATCAGCGCATACACGGGCAGGCGCGCCGAGCACGTCATCAGCGGCGCGATCATGATGGTCACCAGGCGGTCGCGCGGGTTCTGGATGGTGCGCGCCGCCATCACGCCGGGGATGGCGCAGGCAAAGCTCGACAGCAGCGGGATGAAGGCGCGGCCCGACAGGCCCACGCCGCCCATCATGCGGTCCAGCAGGAAGGCGGCGCGCGGCAGGTAGCCGCAGTCTTCCAGGCTGAGGATGAAGAAAAACAGGATCAGGATCTGCGGCAGGAACACCAGCACGCTGCCGACGCCGCCGATGATGCCTTCCACCAGCAGGCTTTTCAGGTGGCCGTCGGGCATGTTCGCCGTCAGCAAGGCGCCCAGGTGGCCCACGCCATCCGTGATCATCTCCATCGGCGTCGCGGCCCAGGCAAACACGGCCTGGAAGATCAGGAACATCAGCACGGCCAGGATGATGGGGCCGAAGACGGGGTGCAGCACCACGTCGTCGATTTTTTCCGTCAGGTTGCCCTTGTCGCTCGCGTCATTGCTGACGGCGGCCAGGATGCGGCGCACTTCGCGCTGCGTTTCTTCCACGCTGACGGCGTCGATGGCGGCCAGCGGCTTGGCTTCCACGACGGGCAGCGGCAGCATGGCGTCGATGGCATTGAGCAGGGCTTTTTCGCCATCGTGCTGCACGGCGACCGTCTCGACCACGGGCATGCCCAGTTCGGCCGACAGCCTGGCCGTGTCGATCAGCATGCCGCGCTTGCGCGCCACGTCCGTCATGTTCAGCGCCAGCAGCATCGGCAGGCCCAGGCGCTTGACTTCCAGCACCAGGCGCAGGTTCAGGCGCAGATTGGTGGCGTCGACGACGCAGATGATGGCGTCCGGACGCGGATCGCCTTGGCGCAAGCCGCCCACGACGTCGCGCGTGATCGCTTCATCGGGCGTGGTGGCCGACAGGCTGTAGGCGCCCGGCAGATCGAGCAGGCGCACGGGTTTGCCGGCGGGCGACGTGAAATGGCCTTCCTTGCGCTCGATGGTCACGCCGGCGTAGTTCGCCACTTTCTGGCGCGCGCCCGTCAGGCGGTTGAACAAGGCGGTCTTGCCGCAGTTCGGATTGCCCAGCAAGGCGATTTGTGGCTGATGCGGCGGCTTGTGCAGGCCCGCATCGGCGATAGTTTCTACAGCACCCATAATTATTCCGGTTGAATCAGCGGTTGAATCGTAATCAGCGCCGCCTCGAAGCGGCGCAGGGCGAACGTGGCATTGCCGACCTTGATGGCGAGCGGGTCGCCACCGGGAATGCCGCGCTTGAGCATGCGGATACGTTCGCCGGGAACGAATCCCAGCTCCATCAAGCGACGGGCAAGGTCGACGCCGTCCTCCGTCTGTCCTGCCGCGTGGGGCGTGATCTTCAACACGGTGCCGCTCTGGCCGACGGCCAGCGCGTCGAGCGTCATCAAGGGTGGAACTAGAGTCATGAGCAAATTCCGTTCAGATTAAGAACACCTGATACCAGCTGCCGCGCGTAGCGCCCTGCACTGGCTCAGGTTTGTAAGGCAAGGCGCAAGCTGTTGCGCATTACCGACAAGCGGCCTTTCCGTATGTTCAGACGGCGACCGTCCGAGACAATACCAGCATTATAAACATGAATGCGAATTGTTTTTATTTGGCCCGGAGAGCCGCCCCTGCCAAGGGCTGCGTCATTCGCGCAGACAGCCAATCAAGGCGCCGCGCCAAGTCGCCAAACGCCGCACGCTTGATCAAAATCGCTTGCATTGTCCTGCGCTTTGCGCGACAATGAAACGTAATGATAATGATTCTCATTAAATCACTAGCAATAATGCTTCACAGCACTAGTGTCTGTTCATCATCCAGCCAGAAGGTGTATCAATGATTGTATGTGTCTGCAACAACATATCTGATCGTGAAATCCGTCAAGCCGTCGATCTTGGCCTGTCCAGCATGGCCGAACTGCGCCGCGACCTCGGCGTGGCCACGTGCTGCGGCAAATGCCATACCTGTGCCCGCGAAGTGCTGAACGATCACCTGAGCGCCACCGTAGTGCTGCAAGAAACCGTATTGATGCGAGCTGTACTGACAAACTAAGAAAGTGATGAATGCCATGACGATGATGCCCCCGCCCATAACGGTGCAGGCCGTGGAACAATTTGCCGATTTCGACAAGAAACGCAGCAAATTCGCGCCGCTGATGGCCATCGTCGTCCTGCATGTCGCCGGTTTCTACGCGATCCAGAGCGGCCTGCTGAGCCGCGTCGTCACGGCAGCCATGCCAACCATCACCACCATCAGCATCATCGCCCCGCCGGCGCCGCCGAAGCCGCCGGCACCCTCCGTACCGAAGACCGTGGAACTGAGCGCCCCCGTGCCGCGCGCCATCATCCCGCCGCTGCCGCTGGTTGCCGTGGCGCCCACCGAACCGACGATCACGCCGCCGCAGCCAACGCGCGCCGAAGCGGCGCCCGTGGCCACCGCCGCGCCGACGGCGCCATCGACACCGGCGCCTTCGCCACCGGCCCCTTCCGCGCCGCGTACCGTCAGCAGCGTGGAATACATCAAGGCGCCGCAACTGATCTACCCGAACCTGTCGCGCCGCCTGGGCGAAAGCGGCACCGTCGTGCTGCGCATCCTGATCAATGAAAAGGGCTTGCCCGAGCAAATCCTGATCCACAAATCGACCGGCTACAGCAACCTCGATGAAGCGGGCCGCCAGGCCGCGCAGCGCGCGCTGTTCAAGCCGATGATCGAAAACGGCAAAGCCGTACCCGTGTACGTCCTCGTACCGCTGACCTTCCAGCTGAGCTAGCCCACGGCGGCCCCGCGCCGCTGCCAGCCCGCAAGCATCGCACCGAGTGCCTGCTTGCTTTTTTGCGCCCTGCTTTTTATACCGTTTTTAGTCAAGCGATTTGCTTGTTTCAGTCTGCCAGCCTACATCCCCGGGCCAGGCAGACTTTTTTTTGCCCATGCAAGGACGGCGCGCCCAGGCAACGCCGCCATGCGCGCTCGCGCTACATTTCCGCCCACATCCGCAGCAGGTTGTGATAGTGGCCCGTCAGCCCCACCGTCGCCGGCGAATCGCCGTGTTCTCCCCGCACGCTCTGGATATTCTGGTCGAGCTCGAACAGCATGCTGCGCTTCCAGTCCTCGCGCACCATGCTTTGCGTCCACAGGAACGAACAGATGCGCTCGCCGCTGGTGACGGGCAGCACTTGATGCACGCTGCTCGACGGATACACGATCACGTCGCCGGCCGGCAGTTTCACTTCATGCGTGCCATAGGCATCGACCACCACCAGCTCGCCGCCTTCGTATTCGTCCGGCTCGCTCAGGAACACGGTCGACGAGACGTCGGCGCGCATCGACTGCATGCCGTTTTTCGGCGTGCGGATGGCGCCGTCGATATGCAGGCCATAGTGTTCGCCGCCCGCATAGCTGTTGAAAAACGGCGGCAGGATGCGCAGCGGCAGCACGGCCGCAAAGAACAGCGGGTTGGCCATCAGGGCGCGGCTGACGATCTCGCCCAGTTCCAGCGCCAGCGGCGAGCCTTCGGCCAGCTGGCGGTTGCGCTTGACCTGCGCCCCTTGCGCGCCGACGCTGGCGCGCCCGTCGACCCAGTCCGTCTGCGCCAGGCGCTGGCGAAACTGCGTCACCTGTTCCGGCGTCAGCACGCCGGGTATATGCAACATCATCGTGCTATCCCTTTCGAAAAAATCGCTGCCTGATTATCGCACCGCCAGCGCGGCCCCAGAACAGCGAAAGGCAAGAAGCGCGCAAACATTTTCCCATCTTGTCACGTGGGCGCAGCGGATCGCCGAACATGCAAAAAAGACAGCATGAACGCGAATGAGAATGGCCTTCATTTGCCTTAGCAAATAAAAAACGGAAAAGTGTGGCAATCCACTTGAGAATGGGTTTTATTCGCACGATATTTACGTTAAAAAGACGGAAAAACGCCGTTTTGCAGCAGAAATCGCTGACATTTTGCGCTATCATGCGGGCATAGCGAGACCGGCAACATGCGCGCCACCAGGCAGCCCTGCGCCACCCGGCAGTGGCCGCCAGCAGCCTCCGGTTTCATCATCGAACGCAACACAGAACAAAGGAAATCCCATGAAGGGCGATAAAGAAGTCATCCGCTTGCTCAACGCACAGCTCACCAACGAACTGTCCGCCATCAACCAGTACTTCCTGCATGCGCGCATGTACAAGCACTGGGGCCTGGAAAAGCTGGGCAAGAAGGAATACGAAGAATCGATCGGCGAAATGAAACACGCCGACAAGCTGATCGACCGCATCCTGATGCTCGACGGCCTGCCTAACCTGCAAGCGCTGCACAAGCTGCTGATCGGCGAGAACACGCCGGAAATGCTGGAATGCGACTTGAAACTGGAGCGCGCCGCGCACGCCACCGTCAAGGAAGGCATCGCCACCTGCGAAAAAGCCGGCGACTACGTCTCGCGCGACCTGTTCCTGATGATCCTGGAAGACACGGAAGAGCATATCGACTGGCTGGAAACGCAGATCGACCTGATCGCCAAGGTCGGCATCCAGAACTACCTGCAGAGCCAGATGGCCACCGAAGAGTGATAACACCTGGCAAAACCTACTGCGCGTCGGCATAGGCGGCCTGCGATGCTCACCGTACGAAAGTACGGTTGCGCTTCTCGGCCACCTCTTCCTTCCGCTCGCTACGGTTTTGCCAGGCGTCGCAATCTCTGTGGTGAAATAAAAAAACCGGCAATTGCCGGTTTTTTTACGTCCGAGCCTTTACTGCGGCACGGTGTCCTTGAACGATTGCCGCTCGGACAATTTGTCGAACAGGCGCGCCAGCGCGGGGTGATCCGTACGCCAGTCGATTTCCGGGAAACGGAAGCTGAGCCAGCCCAGCGCGCAGCCCACGGCCACGTCGGCCAGCGTGTAGTTGCGGCCGGCGCAATAGGCGCTCTCGCCCAGGCGCGCCTCCAGCGCCGCCAGGCCCAGGGTGATCTTGGCAAGCTGGCGTTCGATCCAGGCCGCGCTTTGCTGTTCGGGCGGGCGCTGCGTGCGCTCCAGGCGCACCAGCACGCCCGCGTCGAGGATGCCGTCAGCCAGCGCTTCCCAATTCTTGATGTCGGCCCGCTCGCGGCCATTGCCGCCGGCAGGCAGCAGCTTGCACACGGGCGTGAGCGTATCGAGGTATTCGACGATGACGCGCGAATCGATCAGCGCGCTGCCGTCTTCCATCACCAGGCAAGGCACCTTGCCCAGCGGATTGGCCTGGGCGATGCGCGTTTCCGGCACCCAGACGTTCTCCAGCTCGAAGACATAGTCGAGCTTTTTTTCCGCCAGCACGATACGGGCTTTGCGGACATACGGGCTGGCGAGGGAACCGATGAGTTTCATAGACACTTTATGGTAAAGGAGCAGCAGCCAGTATAGCATCGGCGGCAGCGGCATTTGGCAGCGCGCGCCCCGCGCGCTCCACGGTGTGGCAGGCACGCCGCATCGGCGCCCGATTCTGCGGAAATGGGGGCCGCCAGCGGCCGACGGACGGCTGGCAACGCGCCAGCGGTGGTAAAATCGCCCTTTACTGTGGCGCCGTCAGTGTTGCTGTATTGAAATAGCCCTGCCCTCCCCGCGCGCCACACGCCAACCGTTTCTTTTAACTTGCGTCCGCTCTCATGACTTCTACTACTCCGTATTCCACGCTGTCGGCCCTGTCTCCGCTCGACGGCCGCTACGCCAGCAAGACCGATCTGCTGCGCCCGATCCTGTCCGAAGCCGGTTTCATGCACCACCGCGTGAAAGTGGAAATCTCCTGGCTGCAAGCGCTGTCGCAAGCCGGTTTCGCCGAGATCCAACCGTTCTCGCCAGCGGCCAACGCCCTGCTCGAGAAGATGGCCACCGAGTTCTCGGAAGCCGACGCAGCCCGCATCAAGGCCATCGAAGCGGTCACCAACCATGACGTCAAGGCCGTCGAATACTGGCTGAAGGAACAGGTCGCGGACGTGCCGGAACTGGTGGCGGCGTCGGAATTCATCCATTTCGCCTGCACCTCGGAAGACATCAACAACACCTCGCACGGCATGATGCTGAAAGCGGCCCGCGACGGCGTGATGCTGCCGGCACTGAACGGCCTGGTAGCCAAGCTGACGCAGATCGCGCACGACAATGCCGACGTGCCGATGCTGTCGCGCACGCACGGCCAGACGGCCAGCCCGACCACCCTGGGCAAGGAATTCGCCAACGTCGTGGCCCGTCTGCAGCGCGCCGTCAAGCGCATCGCGCAAGTGGAAATCCTCGGCAAGATGAATGGCGCCGTCGGCAACTACAACGCCCACCTGTCGGCCTATCCGAACTTCGACTGGCCGGCGTTCTCGCAAGCCGTCATCGAACAGCGCCTGGGCCTGGTATTCAACCCGTACACCATCCAGATCGAGCCGCACGACTACATGGCCGAACTGTTCGACGCCTTCGCGCGCGCCAACACCATCCTGCTCGACTTGAACCGCGACATCTGGACGTACGTCTCGCTGGGCTACTTCAAGCAGAAACTGAAAGCGGGCGAAATCGGCTCGTCGACCATGCCGCACAAGGTCAACCCGATCGACTTCGAAAACTCGGAAGGCAACCTGGGCCTGGCCAACGCCGTCCTGAAGCACCTGTCGGAAAAATTGCCCGTCTCGCGCATGCAGCGCGACCTGACCGATTCGACCGTGCTGCGCAACATCGGCGTGGGCCTCGGTTACACCTTGCTCGCGTATGACAGCTGCCTGCGCGGCCTGAACAAGCTGGAAGTGAACCATGCGCGCCTGGCACAAGACCTGGACGCGACGTGGGAAGTGCTGGCCGAGCCCGTACAAACCGTGATGCGCCGCTACGGCATCGAAAATCCGTACGAGCAATTGAAAGAATTGACGCGCGGCAAAGGCATCTCGAAAGAAGCGCTGCAAACCTTCGTCAACGGCCTGGCCATCCCGCAAGATGCCAAGGACGTGCTGCTGACCATGACGCCGGCGAACTACATCGGTATCGCCGCGCAGCTGGCCAAGGCCATCTAAGCAGTTTCCACATCGGGATCAGGCAGATCCCCTCCTGCGGGGCGGCCAGCACAAAATGCTGGCCGCCCCGCGGTTTTTCCGGCAGTCTTTCTTGTAGAATCTCCAGCACGCAGCGCAATTTGCTTTTCTTTGGTATATTAGGCCGAATTAGTCCTAACACGTACTACTTTCAAGAAAGCCGTCGATGCAACGCTACACCACCACCGCCATCATCCTGCACTGGCTGACCGCCCTGCTGATCATCAGCGCCTTTGTCATGGGCCTGGTCATGGTCGACATTCCCGGCCTGACGCCCACCAAGCTCAAATATTTCTCGTGGCATAAGTGGCTGGGCGTGACCGTGCTGGCCATCGCCGCCATTCGCTTGCTGTGGCGCAAGGCCAATGTGCCGCCGCCGCACCCGGCCAGCATGGTCGCCTGGCAAAAGAAGGCGGCCGACGCCATGCACGTGCTGCTGTACATCCTGATCTTCGCCGTGCCCGTTTCCGGCTACCTGTACACCTTGGCCGCCGGCGTGCCGGTAGTCTACCTGGGCCTGTTCCAGCTGCCCGTCATCATGGCGCCGAACCTCGAACTTAAGCCGCTTTTAAAAGAGATTCATTATGTTCTGAACATGACCATGGCCGCCGCCGTGGCCGCCCATGTGCTGGCGGCGCTCAAGCACCAGTTCATCGACCGCGACGGCGTGCTTAAACGCATGCTGCCTTGACGTCCACTTCCCCTTGCTCACTGAAACTCCAGGAAAAATAAGATGAAAAACACCCAACGCATCGTCCTCGCTTCACTGCTGGGCCTGTCCGTGGCCGCCACCGCCGCCACCCTGCTGAAAGTCGATCCCGCCAAGACCAGCGTATCGGCCGTCTTCAAGCAAATGAATGTGCCAGTGGAAGCGAAATTCAAGAAATTCAATATCGCCATCGATTACAACCCGGCGACGCCGGACGCCTCGAAAGCGTCGGTGGAAATCGACACGGCCAGCATCGATATCGGCGATCCGGAATACAACAAGGAAGTGGCCAAGAAAGAATGGTTCAACTCGGCCCAGTTCCCGAAAGCCACGTTTGTCTCGAGCAGCATCAAGGCGGCCGGCGCGGGCAAGCTGACGGTTACCGGCAAGCTGAACATCAAGGGCAAGGCCACCGACGTGACCTTCCCCCTGACGGTGAAAGCCGACGGCGGCAAGTACACGTTCGACGGCGCCCTGCCGATCAAGCGCCTGACCTACAACATCGGCGAAGGCGAGTGGAAAGACACGAGCATGGTTGCCGACGAGGTCACCATCAAATTCCACGTCGCGGCACAGTAAGGCCCGGGAAAACGTCCATGGCGTTGCTCTTGCCTGGCCGTCCGTTCATGCGGCCTGCGGCAAGGCGCCTGGTCCTGAACGTTTTTCAGGCCTTACCAAGCACACCCCTACCACCTGTTCAACTATAGGATCTGCATGAAATTTTCGCACTTGATGATCGCCGTGCTGGCAGCCGCCGGCGCCGGTTCGGCCATGGCCGCCACCGACACCTACAACCTCGACCCGACGCATACCTTCCCCAGCTTTGAAGCCGATCACATGGGCATGTCCGTCTGGCGTGGCAAGTTCAACAAGACCAAGGGTAGCGTCACCCTGGACCGCGCCGCCAAGACGGGCAGCCTGGACCTGGTGATCGACGCCGATTCGATCGACTTCGGCCTCGACGCCATGAACACGCACGCGAAAAAAGCGGACATGTTCAACGTCGAAAAATTCCCGGAAATCAGCTACAAGAGCAAATCGTTCAAGTTCAATGGCGAACAGCTGGTGGAAGTCGACGGCGAGCTGACCCTGCTGGGCGTGACCAAGCCCGTCAAGCTGAACGTGAGCAAGTTCAAGTGCATCATGCACCCGCGCTACAAGCGTGAAGTGTGCGGCGCCGATGCCAGCGCGGAATTCAAGCGCAGCGACTTTGGCCTGAACTACGGCATGCCGGCGTTCTCGCCGGAAGTCAAACTGGCGATTCAGGTGGAAGCCATCAAGGCCGACTAACGGTCCGCTCCACTCGCCTTGCCGCATGACAAGCCCGCCTCGCTGCCCGCAGCCAGGCGGGCTTTTGCATGCGCAGCGCGAATCCGCTGGACTTTTCTATCGTGCGGCATCAGTATCAGCTGTCATGATGTTTTTCTGATATGGCAAACCACTCATCCATCGCGCGGAGGATTACATGAATTTCATTATCTGGATCGTTATTGGCGGCGTCATCGGCTGGCTGGCCAGCATGGTCATGAAAACCGATGCGCAACAGGGCATCTTCCTCAATATCGTGGTCGGCATCGTCGGCGCCTTCCTCGGCGGCTGGCTGCTGGCGCCGCTGTTTGGCACGGGTACCATCAATAGCGACAATTTCAGCCTGTCTGCGCTGCTCGTCTCGTTCCTGGGCGCCGTGATCCTGCTGGGCATCGTCAATCTTTTACGTCGTGGAAAAATCCGCTGAGTCCTGACTCGCCGTTCTTCTCGGGATGGCCGGGCCGCGCAAGCGCCCGGCCATTTTTATTGCTGCCAGGACAATTGTATGGACAATACCACAGTCGCGGCACGAGAAAATGCGCGCTGGCGGCCCGTTTTCACCCATGGCGCACTGGAAACTGTGGTAACTCTGCCATATATGTCGACCATGCCTTGCGGAAAATGTGATTGACTAGTGCGAGTTCGATACGGATACTCTATATCGCCCGCTGAGAAAAACACTGGGTACGCACGCTGATTCCGACTTCCCACCATGTAAAAGACAAGAACTCGAATGAAAAAATCTCTAATCGCGCTCGCCATCCTGAGCAACTTCGCACACGCCGATGAAGGCATGTGGATGCCCCAACAGCTGCCACAAGTAGCCAAGGAATTGAAAGCGGCCGGATTGAAACTCGATCCGACCACCCTGACCAAGCTGACCGAATTCCCGATGGGCGCCATCGTCAGCCTGGGCGGTTGCTCGGCCTCGTTTGTTTCGCCGCAAGGCCTGGTTGCCACCAACCACCATTGCGTCTACAACAGCGTGGCGGTCAATTCGACCAAAGAGCGCGATTTGCTGGCCAACGGTTTCCTGGCCAAGACCTTCGCTGAAGAATTGCCGGCCGCCCCAGGCAGCCGCATCTTCGTCACCTCGGCCGTGACCAACGTCAGCGACAAGATCATCACGGCGGACGTGGCCAAGCTGCAAGGCAAGGCACGCATCGACGCCATCGAGAAAAACCAGAAAAAACTGGTGGCCGAATGCGAAAAAGAAGCGGGCTTCCGCTGCACCGTGTCGAGCTACTACGGCGGCCTGGAGTTCTACCTGATCAAGCAACTGGAAATCCGCGACGTGCGCCTGGTGCACGCGCCGCCAGCCGGCGTGGGCAAGTTCGGCGGCGACACCGACAACTGGATGTGGCCGCGCCACACGGGCGACTACGGTTTCTACCGCGCCTACGTCAGCAAGGACGGCAAAGCTGCCGACTTCAGCAAGGACAACGTGCCGTACCAGCCAAAACACGTGCTGAAACTGGCCAAGGATGGCTTGAAAGAAGGCGATTTCGTGATGGCGCTGGGCTACCCTGGCCGCACCAACCGTCACCGCCTGCCATCGGAAGTGGCGTTCACGTTTGACTGGAATTACCCGGCCTTCGTGAAAGCGTCGGGCGAAACCCTGGCCATCATCGCGCGCGAAACCAAGGACAACAAGGATGTGGCCCTGAAATACGCGGGTCAGGTCGCTGGCGTGAACAATTACTACAAGAACCGCCAAGGCATGCTGGACTCGTACGCCGGCAGCGACTTCCTGGCGCGCAAGACGACGGAACACGAAGCCCTGAAAACCTGGGTCAACGCCAATCCTGCCCGCAAGGCGGAATTTGCCGGTGACATCGAGCAAGTGGAAAAGCTGATCGCCGAGCGCGATGCCGATACCAAGCGCGATTTCTTCCTCGGTTACGCACAGCCACGCCTGCTGAACACGGCACGCAGCCTGTACCGCCTGTCGAACGAAAGCACCAAGGCCGATACGGAACGCAAGTCCGGCTACCAGACGCGCGACTTGCCGCGCCTGTCGTCGGGCATCACGTCGGTCGAGCGCACCTACGATGAAAAAGTCGACAAGGCGCTGGTACTGAACAGCCTGACCAAGTACGCCGCGCAACCGGCAGCACAGCGCCGCGCC
This sequence comes from Janthinobacterium sp. GW822-FHT07H10, assembly GCF_058798675.1. NCBI lineage: Bacteria > Pseudomonadati > Pseudomonadota > Betaproteobacteria > Burkholderiales > Oxalobacteraceae > Janthinobacterium > Janthinobacterium sp. GW822-FHT07H10. The sequence goes on along the minus strand of NZ_JBXAKS010000001.1, from coordinate 69,615 downwards.
AGCTTCGACGCCGCCATCGGCATCAAGGATGGCATGTCGCAAGCCGACCTGGCCGCCGCCCTGGACAAACTGTATGCCGGCAGCAAGCTGGCCGACAAGGAAGAGCGCGCAGCATGGCTGAAACGCACGCCGGCTGAATTCCAGGCCAGCAAGGACAGCTTCATCCAGGCCGCCGTCGCCATGTATCCGGATTCGCTGAAAAATGAAGCGGAAGAAGAAGAACTGGCAGGCAAGATCCAGCAGGCGTACGCCAACTACATGAAAGCCAAGATCGCCTTCATGAAGAGCAAGGGCCAAGCCGTCTATCCTGACGCCAACAGCACCCTGCGCGTGACCTTCGGCAAAGTGGCTGGCCGCGACCATGGCGCCGATGGCACCACCTGGACCGCATTCACCACCGTCAATGGCGTCGTCGCCAAAGCCACGGGCGAAGGCGAGTTCAATGCACCAGCGAAACAACTGGCCGCGATCAAAGCCAAGGACTTCGGTAAATTCGTCGATCCGAAGCTGAAAACCGTGCCGGTCGACTACCTGGCGACCCTGGACATCACCGGCGGCAACTCCGGTTCGGCAGCCCTGAACTCGAAAGGCGAATTCATCGGCCTGGCATTCGACGGCACGCTGGACTCGATCATCTCCGATTGGGACTACAACAAGGCCAACACCCGTTCGATCCAGGTCGACCTGCGCTACATGCTGTGGAACATGAAACACATCGACCACGCAGACAACCTGCTGAAAGAAATGGGCGCCGAGTAATTGCCTGACAACAAAAACTAACAAGCCCGGCAACGGGCGCGTTTCACCTGAGCCACTCCCCCGGGAGTGGCTTTTTTTCGCCTAGCGTTTTACCTTGGAAAACCGGTAGGGCACGGCTTGCTCCGCGCCAAACACCTGCACGCGACTACTTCCCAATGGCAACATCACGCGCCGGCCCTCCTGCAGCAGCAAGGCCAGGTCGGCGCCGGGAAAGCGCTGCGCCAGTTGCGCATGCTCTGGCGGGGCGAGCGCATGGGCGGGAATGACGATGCGGTAATCGCCGTCGCCGAAGTCGAGCAGCAGGGCCGGCGCCTCATCCGACCCTGGCCCCGGCAGCGCCGTGATGCGCAAGCGCGTAGCCCCCTTGACGAGCTCGAACGCCGTCCACACGGGCAAGTCGCGCGCCACACGCCCGGCCTGCGCGCGCGGCGCCCGCTGTCCGCTGGCCGACGCCAGGCGCACGTCGGCCCGCGCATCGGCTGCGGCGTCATCGACGGCCAGCAGCCAGCCACGGTAACGTATCAGCGCGCCCTGCCCCAGCGCCGTGACGGAACCGCCGTCGGGCACCGGCACGGATGCGGCCGGCAAACGCAGCGGCGCCGCCTGCGTAGCCAGGCTGATGCACAACACCATCGCCGCTGCCAGCCTCTTGCACATGCCGCCTCCGCTTGCGTGTATGCGCTATTCATAACACAAGTTGGGCCCAGGGCCGCTGCGGCGCATCAAGGCCGGAGCGCCGGTGCTACAATTGACAACCCGGCGGCGTGCTTACCCAGCGCGCTTTTCCTGCCCCTCCCAGACTCAGACCGCTATGCCATCAGACTTGCGCACGACCTACGAACTCGGTAACCACAACCAGACCACGACCTGGCTGGAATGCATCACTTTCTACAAAGATCTCGCCGCACGCTATCCGCACGTGCTGCGCTTCGAACAGATCGGCTTGTCCGATTCGGGCGTGCCCATCCACGCTGGCGTCGTCAGCGCCGATGGCGTCTTTGACCGCGAGCAAATCAAGCGCGAAGGCCGCACCGTCTTTTTCAACAACAACGGCATCCACCCGGGCGAACCGGAAGGCATCGACGCCTGCATGGCCATCGTGCGCGACCTGTGCACGCAACCGGAACGCCTGGCGGCGCTGGGCAGGACGGTCTTGCTGTTCATTCCGATCTACAACGTCGATGGCAGCCTGAACCGTGCCAACACCTCGCGCGTGAACCAGGATGGCCCGGAGCAATTCGGTTTCCGCGGCAATAGCCGCCACCTGGACTTGAACCGCGATTTCATCAAGTGCGACAGCCTGAACGCGCAAGTGTTCAACCGCCTGCTGACAAGCTGGGACCCGGACGTGATGGTCGACACGCACACGTCGAACGGCGCCGACTATCCGTACACGATGACCCTGATCCACACGCAGACGGATAAGCTGGGCAATGGCCTGGGCCCCTTCCTGCAAGACACCATGCTGCCGCACATCTTTGCGCAGATGGAAGGCGCCGGCTGGCCCACCTGTCCTTACGTGAATCCCGTCAAGGACAGCCCGGACCACGGCATCGCCGAATTCCTCGAAGTACCGCGTTTTTCGACGGGTTTTGCGGCCCTGCATCATGTCATCGGTTTCATGCCGGAAACGCATATGCTCAAGCCCTTTGCCGACCGCTACGCCTCCATGCGCGCCCTGCTCGACATCACCATGGCATTTACGGTCAAACACGGCGAACAGATCAAACAACTGCGCGCCCAGGCCAAGGCGGCCGGCCGCACGCAGGCCGCCTGGCCCGTCAGCTGGAAGATGAACGAAGAGCAGCCGTCGACCTTCCCCTTCAAGGGCTACGCGGCCAAGTACACGGCGAGCGTGCTGGGCGACTACCAGCGCCTGTCGTATGACCGCTCGCAGCCGTGGGAACGCGATATCGCCTATTACAACCGTTTCGATGCGGATGTGACCATCGCCGCGCTGAAAGCCTATGTGGTGCCGCAAGCCTGGCGCGAAGTCATCGAACGCCTGCGCTGGAATGGCGTCGAAATGTCACGCATCACCACCGAACAGACGGTAACGGCGCGCTATTACCACATCGCCTCCGTCGGCACGCGCGCCACGGCCTATGAGGGGCATATGTTCCACGACACGGTCGAAGTCGAAGCGCGCACGGGTCAGTTCACGCTGCAAGCGGGCGACTACGTGGTGACCCTGGACCAGGACAATGCCCGCTACGCCGTGGAAACCCTGGAGCCGCAGGCGCACGACAGCTTCTTCCGCTGGGGTTTCTTCAACAGCGTGCTGGAGAAAAAAGAAGCGTTTTCCAATTATGTGTTCGAAGACATGGCATCCGAGCTGCTGCGCGACGAGCCGGTGCTGGCCGCCAAGTTTGCCGACTGGAAAGCAGCCAACCCGGCCTTGCTGAGCGATCAGGAAGCCGTGCTCGATTTCATCTTCGCCAACTGCCAGCGCTTCGCCGAGCCGGAATGGCGACGCTATCCAGTGATCGCCCTGATGTAAATCCGGGCTGTAGCGAATGCAATATCCTGGCGCCGCATCGGAGACCCCGGTGCGGCGCCTCTTTCTGTGCTCTACCCACAAGGTACACCCATGCACTACGCATTGAACCTGCGCACCTTTATTTACAGTCATTATTTTTACCTGGGCTTGCGCGTGGCCATCGGCCTGGTCGGCCTGACCTTGCTGACCCTGGAAATCAGCGACAGCACGACCGCCATGACAGTGTGCATCGGCGCCCTGTGCACGACCTTGATGGACATGCCCAGTCCGCTGCGCCACAAGTTCAACGAGATGCTGGCCTCGGTCCTGCTGTGCAGCGCCGTCACCCTGTTGATCAGCTTGTGCGGCCCCGTGCAGTGGCTGTTGATGACGGTGCTGGTACTGGTCAGTTTCCTTGCCAGCATGATGGTGGTGTACGGCAAGAAATCCATGCCCTTGCAGCTGGCGGCCCTGTTCATCATGACCATGTCGATGGAGCATCAGATGACATGGCAGCAATCGTTCCACCATGCGGGCCTGTTCATGCTGGGGGGATTGATCTATCTGGCCTACGCCATGGCCATCGCCTGGGTTCTGCGCCACCGCATCAAGCAGCAAGTGCTGGCCGAAGCCCTGTTCGAACTGGCCGCCTATATCGACATCAAGGCCGATTTCTACGACACGCGCTTCAACCTGACGGAGCAGTTCAACAAGCTGGTGCGCCATCAAAGCATCCTGGCCGACCGCCAGCAAGCGTCGCGCGACTTGATTCTCCGCAGCCACAAAAACAGCAAGGATGCGATCGTCGTGCAGGTGCACGTGTGCATGCTCGATCTATATGAGCTGATCCTGTCCACGCACACCGATTACGCGCTGCTGCGCCATCACCTGGCCGACTCCGACGTCTTGAAATCCTTGCGCGACCTGGCCTACAAGGCGGCGCGCGACATCGAGTCCGTCGCGTATGCCGTCACGCGCAAGCGCGCCTCGTATGCGCAGATCAGCTACGACAAGGAATGGGCCGACATCGAGGCCGAGATTGCCCGCCTGCAAGCGAAGGGAGAAAACGCCCAGGAAGCGCTGGCGACCCTGCGCGCACAGCGCAACAAGATTCGCGCCATCCTGAAGATGATCGGCGAGCTGCACCTGGCCACGCAAAAGGTCTATGCCGACGTGCCGTTCTGGAGCGGCGCGGACATGGCGCCGTTTTTGTCGCAGCAAAAATACGAACTGAAGACCCTGCTGGCCAACCTGCGCCTGGACTCGCCCGTCTTCCGCTTCGCCCTGCGCGTGTCGATGGCCATTTCCGTGGGATTGCTGATCGGCCACTGGCTGCCGTACGCGGCGCACAGTTACTGGATCGTGCTCACCATCGTCATCATCCTGCGGCCTACCTTCAGCATGACGCGCCAGCGCCGCGCCGACCGCATCATCGGCACCATCATCGGCTGCGTGATCACCGCCATCGTGATCCGCTTCGTGCACAGCAATATCGTGCTGATGGCCATCCTGTTCCTGTCCATCGTGGCCACGCCCACCTTCATTTACTTGCGCTACCGCTACACGGCCATCGCCGTCAGCCTGATGATCTTGCTGCAAATGCATCTGGTGGCGCCCAGCAACCCGAACCTCGTCAGCGAGCGCCTGATCGACACCCTGATCGGCGCGGCGGTGGCCACCGTGTTCAGCTTCGTGCTGGCCAACTGGGAATACCAGAGCCTGCCAAGGCTGGTGCGCCAGGTGCTCAACGTTAACCTGAGCTATATGCAAACCAGCTTCGAGCTCCTGCAAGGCAAATGTTTCGATGACTTCGCCTACCGCATCGAGCGCAAGCGCCTGATGGACAGCCTGGCCGCGCTCAGCTCGGCGCTGGTGCGCATGCTCGACGAACCAGCCAGCAAGCAGCGGGCCGTGGAAGACATCAACCTGTTCATCGTGCAAAACTACCTGCTGGTCGCCCACGTGGCGGCGCTGCGCTCCATCCTGGGACGCCATGCCAGCCAGCTGCCTGTCGCGCCCGTCAACGCCTTGCTCAGCCACAGCCATACGCAAGTGTGTCTGACCCTGTCGCGCGCGCTCGACCAGCTCGACGACAAGGCCGCCATCAGCGCGCCGCTGGCCGCGCCGCCCGCGCCGCCCGTCAGCGACGTGGCCTGGTCGGGCTGGCCGCTGGTGCAGCGCCGCATCCGCCTGTTGCAGGCCGATGCGGACAAGATCGTGATACATAGCGCGGCGATCGTGCATATCGTGGCGCCGCGCTAGGCCGCGGGAATTTACTTCAGATACCGCTCGAACCAGCCGATGGTGCGCTTCTGCAAGTCGCGCTGGTTTTCCGGCTTGCGGAAGGAATGGCCTTCGCCATCGTAGATGAACAGGCTGGACGGCACGCCCATGGCGCGCAGGCCGTGCCAGAATTCCAGCGACTGGGCGGCCGGCGTTTCCACGTCGCGCTCGCCCACATAGATCAGGGTCGGCGTCTTCGCCGCCTTGATCGATTCGATGGGCGAGGCACGGCGGTAGACGTCCGGCTTGTCATACGCGGAAGCGCCGAAAAACGGGATCATCCACTGATTGATGCCGTTCTGGCCGTAATAGCTGATCCAGTTCGACACGCCCGCGCCGGCCACGGCCGCCTTGAAACGGTCGCTGTGCGTGACGCCCCACATGGTCATGAAGCCGCCATACGAATGGCCTATCAGGCCCAGGCGCTGGCCATCGACGGGCGCCACTTTTTGCACCGCATCGATGCCGGCCAGGATGTCGCGCCAGTCGCCGCCGCCAAAGTCCGCCATGTTGGCGCGCGTAAAGGCCTGGCCCTGGCCAAAGCTGCCGCGCGGGTTGGGCAGGAAGACAAAGTAGCCTTTCTGCGTCAATTCCTGAATCACGGTGGCCGCTTCCACGTAGCGGGGCGAGGCGGCCGCGCCGGGTCCGCCATGCACATTGACGATCATTGGATACTGCTTGCCCGCTTCCGTCTTCAACGGCCCCAGCAGCCAACCTTGCACCTGGTATTGCTCATTCGTCCAGCCCACGTTTTGCACGCTCACCTGCGGCGCAAACTGGTCATTGGCTTGTGTAATCTTTTTCAGCTGCCCGACCGGCCCGGCCACCAGGTGGCTGGCGTGCGTAAAGTCTTCCTGTGCGGCGGCGGCCTGCTGGCCGTCGGCGCTGAACGACAAACGGCCATCGGCCGCGCTGCTGCTGAGTTCGCCGAGCAACACAGGCTGGGCGGGGCCATTTTGCGCATCGACAGGCACCAGTGCCAGCTGCGAGTCGATCAGGGCCGTCGCCAGCAAGCCCGCGCCGCGCCAGACGACGCCGTTGAAGGTGCCGCGGTAATCAGGCGTGAGGTTGCGCGGCGTGCCGCCGGCCAGCGGCACGGTGTAGAGATCGCCGCCGATGGAGCCGAAATCGCTCATCAGGCCGCCGATGAAGACCACCGTCTTGCCGTCCGGCGAGACCGAAGGCAGGTTCAGCTGCATGGCCGGCGCGGCGATCACGCGCAAGGCGCCCGTGCCCGCATCAATATGGCTGAGTTTGGCGACCCACCAGTTGCTGTCGCCATTGCCTTGCGCGCTGCTGGCAACGAAGCCGCGGCCATCGGGCGTCCAGTTGTATTCATACACATAGGTGTCGGCCGGCGACAGCAACCGCAGCTCGCCGCCGCTGGCCGCCACCACGGCGATGCGCTGGGCATCGTCTTCGCTGCCCACTTCGCCCACCTGGCGCGCGCCCGCTTCCACGGCGCCGGCCAGCTTGCGCGCGCCCACTGTGGCCAGCAAGGCCACCTGCTTGCCATCGGGCGACCAGCGCGCCGTGCTGGCCACGCCTTTGATGCTCGTCAATACCTTGGCTTGCGCCTGTGTCATCGTGGCCAGGTACAGATGCGCCATGCCCGCTTTGGCGTCATAACCGACGAACGCCAGCTGACGGCCATCGGGCGACCAGCTGGGCTTGTCGTAAGAACACACGGCGCAGGGGTCGAACTCTTGCACGATGGCGCCGTTGGCGGCGTCGCGCACGACGATGGCCGCATGCGGGCGCTGCGGCTGGGCGCCAGCCTTGCTCGATTCGATGGCGACGATGCGCTGGCCATTGCCCGACAGGGCCACGGCGCGATAGTCGCGCAAGGCCGGGGCCGCGCCCGATTTCACCGCGGGGGCTGCTTGTACCGTCACGCCAAGGAACATGCTTGCCAGCAGGCCATAGCTGGCCAGATCAGTTATTTTCATCATGTAATTTCCGGTTAGAAATAAAAAAAACCGCCGGCAAGCGCGGCGGTTTCGAGTCAACAACACAGCATCATTTGGCCTGCTTTCCCAGGTGCGAATGCCGCACGCTGTACAGGAAATAAATAGCCACCGTGACGGCCATCCACACGCTGAACACGACAAACGTCGTATGCGGCAAGTCCCGCATGATGTACAGGCAAGCCATCACGCTCAAGCCGGGAATCACATACGGACCGAACGGCACGCTGAAACCTTCGATGCGGTTCGCGCCCTGCTTGTGGCGCAGCACGGGCACAGCGATCGACACCACCATGAAGGCCGTCAGGGTGCCGATGCTGACCATGTCCCACAGATAGGTCGCGTCCACCGTGCCGGCCACCACGGCCACCACCAGGCAGACGATGATGGTATTGCTGACCGGCACCAGGGTACGCGGGTGGATTTTCTGAAACGATTTCGGAATCAGGCCATCGCGGCTGACGGCAAACAGGATGCGCGTCTGGCCATAGATGGTCACCAGGGTCACGCTGAAGACAGAAATGACGGCGCCGGCCGACAGCACCAGCGCCGGCCAGGTCTTGCCCGTGACGTTTTGCAGAATCACCGCCAGGCCCGCTTCCTGGCCTTCGAACAGTTTCGCCTGCTGCGCACCAAGGGCGGCCACGGCCACCAGCAGATAAAACACGGTGACGATCAGCAGGGCGCCAAGGATGCCGCGCGGCACATTGCGCGTGGGATTTTTTACCTCGTCGCCCGCCGTCGCCACCGTATCGAGGCCGATGAACGAGAAGAAGACGGTGCCGGCGGCGGCCGTCACGCCCGTCATGCCGGCAAAGCCCTTGCTGTTGTCGGAATTGAAGAAGGGGAAGAAGTTGTCGGCATTAAAACCGGAAAACGCGATGACGATGAAGAACACGAGGATCGCCAGCTTGATGATGACCATGATGGCATTCATCAGGGCCGATTCCTTGGCGCCGCGCAGCAGCAGGAAGCCGCACATGCAGATCAGGAAGATGGGCGGCAGGTTGATGTGGCCGGCATGAAATTCCATGCCATGCGGGCCGGAAACAATCATCGGCGTGCGCAGCATTTCCGGAATATGCCAGCCGAAGGCATTTTCCAGGAAGTTATTCAGATAGGACGACCAGCCGATGGCTACGGCGCTGCCCGCCAACCCGTATTCGAGCAACAGGCAGGCGGCCATGATGAAGGCAAGAAACTCGCCCACGGTGGCATAGGCGAACGAATACGAGGAACCGGAGGCAGGAATGCGGAACGACAGCTCCGCATAGCACAGGGCCGTCAGGCCGGCCGTGATGGCGGCGATCAGGAACGACAGGATGACTGACGGGCCCGCCTTAGGGACGGCCTCGACCATGGTAAAGAAAATGCCCGTGCCGATGGTGGCGCCGACGCCGATCATGGTGAGGGAAAACAGGCCGATGGATCGGCTCAAGCCGCTGCTGCTGAGGCCCTCACCATACTCGACCGTGGTATCGATCGGCTTGGTGCGGCAAAGTTTCTGGACCAGGGTTTGGCTCACTAGCATTCCTTTATGAGGCATGCACTTACACACCGAGCAAAACCTGCTGCGCGTCGTGATTCGCGGCCGGCGATGCTCGCCGTGCATTCGCACAGCTACGCTTCTTGGCCACAACTCATCCCGCTCGCTACGGTTTTGCTAGATGTTGTTAGGAACATGACGGGTAAAAACACTTAAAAACGGCGCTCCGGCCCTACCTGGCAAAAAACCGGAAAGATCGCGTCCATTTTCAAAACTAAGCGATTATAGGGCTTTCATCGGCTCAGCTAAACAGAAGTTTGATGCAAGGAAACAACGCCAGGCGTGCGCCGCAAAACGCGCGCTGGCGCTAGGAGAGCAGGGAGTTGCCAATATGAAAGAAAAAGCGCGCCGCTGCAGGAGCAGGGGCGCGCTGTCGGTTCAGCTCAGCCGAGCCGGATTATTTCTTGCCCTGCGGCGCATCGGCCGGTGGCCAGCCCGCTTCGTAGCCTTGCGGCACGTCGTCGCGGCGGTCTTTCGGCGCCAGGCCCAGCACGTAGTACAGCACCGTCAGCAGGATCAGCCAGGCCGGTCCGACCATCAGGGCGATGCGCGTATCGGGGAAATACGCCATCAAACCGATCACCAGCGCCAGGAAGGCCAGCGAAATCCAGGAACCGTATGGCGCGAACGGCATGCGGAAGGCCAGGTTCTTGATTTCCAGCGGCGTCAAGGTCTTGCGGAACTGAATCTGCGTGACCAGGATCACGCCCCAGGTCCAGACGGCGCCGAAGGTGGAGATCGAGGTGACCCAGATAAACACTTTTTCCGGCACCAGGTAGTTCAGCAGCACGCCCAGCAGCAGCGCGAAGACGGACACCAGGATGGCGCGGCGCGGCACGCCGCTCGAGGTGGTTTCCGCAAACGCTTTCGGCGCCTGGCCTTGCAGCGCCAGGTTGTACAGCATGCGGCCCGTGCTGAAGATACCGCCATTGCACGACGATAAGGCTGCCGTCAGCACGACGAAGTTGATGATGCCGGCCGCCGTCTTGATACCCAGGCGTTCGAACGTCATCACGAACGGGCTGCCCGTGGTGCCGATTTCATTCCATGGATAGATCGACAGGATGACGAACAGCGCGCCGACATAGAAAATCAGGATGCGCCAGAACACCGAATTGATGGCGTCCGGGATCGATTTCTTCGGGTTGGCCGCTTCGCCGGCCGTCAGGCCGATCATTTCCACGCCCAGGTAGGCAAACATCACCATCTGCAATGACATCAGCACGCCTTGCGCGCCATTCGGGAAGAAGCCGCCATGCGTCCACAGGTTGGAAATGCCGATGGCCACGCCGTCGTTGCCGAAACCGAAGATGATCATGCCGGCGCCGCCGATGATCATCATGATGATGGTGACCACCTTGATCAGGGCGAACCAGAATTCGAATTCGCCGTAGGCTTTCACGGCCAGCAGGTTGATCGCGCCCATGGAACCCAGCGCCGCCAGGGCCCAGATCCAGCGCGGCGTGTCGGGGAACCAGATGCCCATGTAGATGGCGACTGCGGTAATTTCCGCCACGCAAGTGACCAGCCACAGGAACCAGTAGTTCCAGCCCGTCAGGTAGCCTTGCAGCGGGCCCAGGTAATCCTGGGCATAGCGGCTGAACGAGCCGGCCACCGGATTGTGCACGGCCATTTCGCCCAGCGCGCGCATGATCATGAAGATGACCGCGCCACCGATAATATACGACAGCATGATGCCGGGACCGGCCATCTTGATGGCGTTGCCGGAACCCAGAAACAGGCCCACGCCAATCGCCGCACCCAGCGCCATCAGGCGTATCTGCCGCTCGCCCAGGCCGCGGTGCAAGCCTTGTTCACTCGTTTTCATTACGTGTCTCCGTTTTTTTCTTGAATACACCGATCCCTCCACCCCAATGGCGGTTCCGCTCTTGCTGGAAAGGAGGAAAGGGCGAGCCGGCGGCAATCGCCGGCATGCTCAGATGATCAGGCCAGTTCGGCGATCAGTTCGATCTCGACGCAAGCGCCCAGCGGGATTTGCGCCACGCCGAAGGCGGAACGCGCATGCTTGCCGCTGTCGCCGAAGACTTCGACGAACAGTTCCGAGGCGCCGTTGGTGACCAGGTGCTGTTCCGTGAACTCGGAGGTGGAATTGACCAGGCTCATGACCTTGACGATGCGTTTGACTTTGTTCAGGTCGCCGCCGCAAGCGTCTTGCAGGGTGGCGATCAGTTCGATGGCGATGCCGCGCGCGGCCACTTTGCCTTCTTCCGTGCTGACATCCTTGCCCAGTTGACCGACCCAGACCTTGCCATCCTTCTTGGCCAGGTGGCCGGACAGGAACACGGTATTGCCGGTGCGGGCATGCATCACATAGGCGGCGGCTGGCGCGGCAACGACTGGCAATTCGATGTTGAGGGCTTTGAGTTTTTCGTAAAACGACATGCTATTTCTCCAAGAAAACAATATAAACGAAACCGAAATTCATGAACGGCTGGGCTGGGATAACGCTGCCCTGGCCGCGCGGCCATAGACCGTCAACAGTGCCAGATTAAACGTCATCATATTGGTGAACCAGCAGTTTTAGTTCACAAATAGGCCCGGTTATTCAGTGGATTATACCGACAATCAAACAAAATTCAGCATCGTTTCATGAAGCATGCTCTACAGGCATCGAGCGTGTATTTTTTCATTCAATTATCACTTAAGCAATGTCAAGCCCGCAGGATCAAGGTTTATCGCATCCAGAAACGCCTGGTCGTGCGATACCACAAGTAACGCACCCTGATATTGCAGCAGCATCTGTTCCAGCGCCTGCAGGCTGGCCAGGTCCAGGTGATTGTCGGGTTCGTCGAGCAGCAGCAACTGGGGCGGCGCCTGCGCGTACAGTTCGGCCGCCAGCGCCAGCTTCATGCACTCGCCTCCGCTGAGCAGGTGGCTGGGCATGGTGGCGCGCGCGCCGGCGATGCCCAGCAGCGCCAGCCGCGTGCGCAACTCCCCTTCCGCCAGGGTGCTGTTGCGCTCCTGCAAACGCTGCACGGCGCTCAAGCCACCGGCGTGGGCGCCCGCGTGCTGGTCCAGCCAGGCCATCCGCGCATGGCAACGCAACTCGCCGCCGGCGGGCGCCAGTTGCCCCGCGATCACGCGCAGCAGGGTCGACTTGCCGCTGCCGTTGTTTCCCGTCACGGCCAGGCGGCGCGGGCCGCTGAGCTGCAAGTCCAGCGGCTGCGCCTGGCCATACGGCAAGACCAGCGCGCGCAGCTCAAGGAGCAACTTGCCGTTGGGGACGACGCTGTCCGGCGCCAGCAGCAGGCGTTCGGCGTCGGGCGCGCAACGGGCGCGGGCTTCAAGCACCCGCTGCAGGCGCGCCTGCTGCGCCTCCTGCGCGCGCAGGCGCAGCTTGCCCTGGCTATCCTGGCTCTTTTCCTTGTTCGCATCGAGCAGCAGCTTGCTTTGATTGCCTTCGCGCCCTTCCCTCTCGCCGCGCCCGACTCTGCGCTGCTGGCGCTCCGCCTGCTGCTGCGCCTCGCGCTGCCCGCGCCTGGCGCCCGCCTTCTCCGCCTGCAGGGCGGCAACAAAACCGGCTTGCTCCTGCGCGCGCTGCTGCGCGTAAAACGCATAGTTGCCGCCATAGCTGCGCAAGCCCAGACTCGACAATTCGACGATGGCATCGACGTGCTGCAGCAAGCCGCGGTCATGGCTGACCAGCAGCAAGGCGCGCGGCCAGCGCGCGATCTGCGCCACCAGACGGGCACGCTGGCGCGCATCGAGATGGTTGCTCGGCTCATCGAGCAGCAACCAGTCCGCCTGCGACAGCCAGGCCCCCTGCAGGGCGATGCGCTGGCGTTCGCCGCCGCTCAGGCTGGCCGTCGGCGTGCCGGCTTCCACATGCGGCAAGTCGATCTCGTCGAGCGCCTGGCGCAGCTTGGCCGGCGCATCCCAGCGCTCGCCCACCAGCGCGTAATCGTCGGCATCGACGGAACCGGCGGCAATACGTTCGAGCGCGGCCAGCAAGCCATCCATGCCGGCAAGCGCGGCCACGGTGGGATAGCGCTGCGGGTCGAGCTCCTGCGCCACGCAATGGAGCGTGCCGTCGCCACGCACGGCGCCGCTGGTGGGCTGTTCGAGGCCGGCCAGCAGGCGCGCCAGCACGCTCTTGCCCACGCCGTTATCGCCGACGAGGCCGATACGCTGCGGGGCAAAAGTAAATTGCAGATCGGAAAACAGGGCGCGGCCATCGGGCAGCGCGAAGGAAAGACGGTCGAGTTGTAGCAAAGCGGGCATGGATACTCCTTGGGCAGGCTGGCGAACCCGCGCGGCACACAGCGCGCTGGCGGGAAGGGCGAGGCCGTGCACAGCACGGCAGTATCAATGGCGCATGTCGAAGCGTCCTGGAGGAATGGGGAAAGGAGCCGTGAGTCTAGCAGAAGATGGCGCGCGTTGCCGACGCGGCACGCCAGCATCGGCCTGTCAGCGCTGGCCCAGGGTCGTGTCGCCGAACAGCTGCTTCAATTCGCGCGGCTGCGAACGCCAGTACTGCGGTGGCGCCTGCACTTGCGCACCCAGCTGGGCCGCCGCATGCCAGGGCCAGCGCGGGTCGAACAGGATGGCCCGGGCCAGCGCCACCATGTCGGACTGGCCCTGCGCGATGATGTCTTCCGCCTGCTGCGCCTCCGTGATCAAGCCCACGCTGATGGTGGGCAAGCCGCTGTCGCGCTTGATGCGCTCGGCAAACGCCACCTGGTAGCCGGGGCCGACGGGAATTTGCTGCTGCGGAGAAATGCCACCGCTGGAGACGTGAATGAAATCGGCGCCCAGCTGCTTGAGCTCCTGCGCGAAGCGCACGCTTTGCTCGATCTCCCAGCCGCCGTCGACCCAATCGGTGGCGGAAAGGCGCACGCCCACGGCCACGCTGGCGGGCACGGCGGCGCGTACGGCGTCGAAGACTTCCAGCGGAAAACGCATGCGATTGTCCAGGCTGCCGCCATACGCATCAGTGCGGTGATTCGACAGGGGCGAGAGGAACTGGTGCAGCAGGTAACCATGCGCCGCGTGCAGTTCGATGCCTTCGATGCCGAGCGCATGCACGCGCTGGGCGGCGGCGACAAAGGCGCCCTTGATCTGCAACAAGCCCATCTCGTCGAGGGCGAGCGGCACCGTCTCGCCCGGCGCGTGGGCGATGGCGGACGGCGCCACCGTTTGCCAGCCGCCATCGGCCAGGCGCACGCAGGCGCCCCCCTCCCATGGCGCGCGGCTCGACGCCTTGCGTCCCGCATGGCCCAGCTGCACCACCAGCGGAATAGGCGCGTGGCGGCGGATCGCCTGCACCACTTTTTCCAGCGCCGCCTGGTTGGCGTCCGACCACAGGCCCAGGTCCTCGGCCGAGATGCGTCCCTCGGGCGAGACGGCCGTCGCCTCCGTCATCAGCACGCCCGCGCCGGACAGGGCCAGGTGGCCCAGGTGGATCATGTGCCAGTCGGTGGCGTTGCCGTTGTCGGCCGAGTACTGGCACATGGGCGCGATGGCGATGCGGTTGGCCACCTGCAGGGGGCCCAGCGCGAATGGCGTGAAGAGCTGACTCATGGCGCACTCCGGAAAAGGGGAAGCACCGATTCTACTGCGTTTGGCAATCGGGGCCTTACACCTGCTTACGTTTGATACAGCGCAGCGTCTAGCCTTGCGACCGGCGTGCCGTTAATCTGGACACATCAACAACACCCGCAGTGCCACACCCAGGAGAACACATGAACACGACGACCACCGCCAACCGCATCCACCCCTTGATGGCCGGCGCCGCCATTTCCGTCACGGTCCTGTGCCTGGTGGGCGCGGCGTCCATCGCCGGCATCCTGCCCAATTCGCGCGCGAATGCGCCAGCCGTTCCTGCCGACATGGCCGCCATGACGCCGGCCAGCGCCGCCGCCCTGGCCGCTCCCGCGACGGCTCCCGTGCCGGCACCGCTCGCCGCGCCTGTCGTCGCGCAAGCCGCCCCGGCACCTGCCCCGGCACCCGTCGTGCACAAGCGCGTCGTGCACCACACGCAAGTGGCGCAGGCGCGCCCCGCCTACAATGACAGCAACGATGGCTACCGCGAGACGGCCTATCGCGAACCGGTACGCCAGCAACAAGCGGCGCCGGCCCCGGCCCAGCCCAACTACGTGGGCATCGGCACGGGCGCCGTCATCGGCGGCTTGATCGGCAATCAGGTAGGTGGCGGCCGCGGCAAGGCGCTGGCGACCGTGGCCGGCGTCATCGGCGGCGGCATGCTGGGCAATGCAGTACAGAACCAGGTACAGCAGCCGCAACGTTAATCGTATGGTCCCAGATAATCGAGCTTGCCCACGGCCACGCCATTGTTCCGCAAAATGGCGTGGACCATGGAAACGTGGAAATAGAAGTTCGGCAAGGCAAAGCTGAGCAGGTAATCGTCGCCCGAGAAGGTCGTCCCCTCGTCAGTCCAGTTCAGCACGACTTCCTTCTGCGCGCTGCCCGCCATCTGGCCCGCATTCACGCTGTCGATATAGGCGATGGTGTTGGCAATGCGTTCCTGCAATTGCTCGAACGATGCCTCGTTATCCTCGAACTTCGGCGCCGGCACGCCGCTCAGGCGCTCGACCGACATCTTCGACGTATCGCTGACGCGCTGCACCTGCGCCGTCAAGTCCAGCATGTCAGGCGCCAGCTGCGCGCCCAGTAAAATCTCGGGCACGATGCCGTCTTCCTCCACGTGCGCCTGGCCCTTTTCCAGCAAGGCCGAAACGACGCGCAAGCCGCGGATGAAGACGGGAATGGTTGCCTGATACATGGACACGGACATGGCGGACTCCTGGTAAATTGAACGATGAGCCAGTGTACCCGAGGCGCCATCCTGTGGCTGCGCACGCATGTGCGCCAGCACACGGATCGGCCCAGTTCGTCCTATTTATCCAGATTCACCTTGCCATCCGGCGCATGGCCGGACTGTTCGTCCGCGTCCGGCTGCGGCGCTGGCTGCGGCTGCGTTTCCTTGCGCTTGCCGCCAAAGAACTTGACGATGGCGGCACCGGCGCCCACCACGGCCAGGATCAGCACTTTCTTGAAGGCCAGCAGCAGCGCCAGCAATTTCCCAAACAGGCCCATCTTGCTGGCCACGCCGCCAGCCACCAGCGCCGCCAGGCCATACTCGGCCACCTTGTCCGTCTTGCTGTCGAAGTCCGCGTAGCGGTTACCCTCGGTAAATTCCGTGAATGCCGTCACTTGCCGCATTTCCTGCTTGATCGTCGCGATCTGCTGCATGCTGGCGATGGCATTCAGGTTCAGCACGCCTTCGCGGCCCAGCACGCGCACGTTGTAGTTCAGCGAGTGCTCGCCGCCATCGACCATCAGATCCTTGGCCCAGTACAGCTTGTGCGTCTCCTTGGCATAGCTGGGTTTTTCCGCCCAGCCCATCAAATGGATGCCGGGATAGCCCTGCTTCTTGCGCTCCGCGTTGTTTTCCAGCACCGAGGCATGCATATCCTTCAACAACTCGTCGTACTTGATGCTGTCCGCGTCGTCGTCCTTGATGTGCCCTTCCTTTTCATACGTCACCACCACGCCCCAGCTATCGCGCTCGAGCACGCTGATCTTGGCGGGCACGATCATGCCCAGCGATTCCATGCCCGGTGGATTGCCCCAGGCGTCGACCAGCACGCGCTCGGCATCGGCAGGCGACAGGTAGCGGAAGTTGGCTGGCAAGTCCAGGGTGGCGATGCCGCCTGGCAAGGTGATCTTGCCGCGCTGCAGGTGCAACTGGTCAAGGAATTGCTCGGCCGTCATTTCCGTTGCGGATGCCTTCTCTTCGGCATGGGCGGCGACCATCAGGCCGGAGAGGGTCAGGCACAGCAGGGCTGCCAGCAGGCGTTTCAACATGATCGATCCAAAAAATTGCAAAAGGGCAAATATTTTAGCCCAGATGATTGCCTAATGGATAATTATTTCTGTGCGGCATTTTTTTCATGAAAAAAGCGCCAGGCGGGTTTCCCCGGCTGGCGCCTGATGCAGTGTCTTGGCCGGACACTCAGGAGGTACGTACCACCATCAATCCCGCGCGCAAGCCCACGCGCACGTCGGGATTCGGAAACACCACCAGCTCTTCCGCATGCTGCACCGTGTAGACATGCTCGCCATCGCTGGCGATCACGGCATGCTGCGGCAGCGACGTGAAGTTTTGCGTGCTGCGGTCGAAGGCCATGCGGAATTCATCGCTGTGCTTGATGATTTCCTGCGCCACCTTGAACACGTGCGGCGCCGCCTTGACAGGCTGCGCCGGCAGGCCGCGCAGCAAGCCGTCCAGCGCGCGCGACACGTCGTCGAACAGGGACAAGTCGTTCTGCCCCAGGGTGCCCACGCGGCCCAGCTCCACCGTGCTGGCGGCCGCGCCGAAATGCTCGGCCGAATAATAGCTGTAGGTGCCGGCCGACTGCGGGTTCATGATGATGGCGCCGATGGCCGCCTGGCCCAGCCAGGCTATCAGCTGCGCCTTGGCGTCGTCGGCCACCAGGTCCGGCACGATGGCGAACGTCGGATACACGGAAGGACGGATGGCCGTGTGCAAATCCAGGTGCCAGCGCACGGGGCCGGCCGCGCCGAAGAACGCTGCCGTGGCGGCGATCATTTCATCGGCGCGCGCGCTTTCCGCCGCTTGCGCCAGGCTCCCCCGCACGGGGCGGAACATGCGATTGAGGTCGGCGTCGATGAAACGCTTGCCGGCCCGGATCGCATCGACGTTGCCCACGCAGACGAGCAGGTCGACGGCCAGTGCCGACGCATCGCGCGACAGGGCGTCGAGCAGATGCGCCAGCACTTCGATCGGCCCCGTCTCGTCGCCATGCACGCCCACCGAGACGGCCACGCTGGCGCGGCCTTCGCCCGGCTTGCGCACCTGCAGCATGCCGGGCGCCGGCAAGGCCACCGTGAAACCGGCGTTGGCGAACAGCTGCGCCACGGCGCTGAAATCGGCTTGCGCCAGCGCCTGCACGGCCGGCGGCAAGCCGCCGGCGCCCGGTACGGCCTGCGCTGCTCCTTGTGTTGCTGCTTGCGTCATTACACCGCCACTTCCGCTGGGGCTTTCGCCGTGATTTTATTCACGGCTTCCGAGAGCGTCCATACGTCCAGCATGGCTTGCTCCAGTTCCGTCGCCGCCACATAGGCCGACAGGCCCAGCGCGCCCGTCACCGCGTCGACGGCCTGGCCCGCATTGCCTTGCTCGGCGCGCGCCAGCACTTGCGTCAGCAGGCGCTGTTGCGTGCGGCGCAGGGCTTGCTGCGCGTAGTTGCGCAGCTGTTCCTGCGACTTGCCTTGCGCCGCCAGCTTCAGGCCGCGTTCCAAGGTGTCGATGCCGGCCTGGCTGCGCAGGGCCAGGCCCAGTTGCAGGAAGGCCGCCAGGTCCATCGAGGCAGGACGTGGCACGGACAAGGCCGGGAACAGGAAGCCGGCGACGACTTCCAGCGCATCGACCGCATCCCACGCCTGCACGAATGCCGGCTTCAGGCCCGGCACCAGCGCCGCTTCGGACTTGATGCCGACGGCTTGCAGCAGTTCGCGCTTCGATTCCGCGCCAAACAGGCGGGTCAGCTCGGCCAGGCCGGCGCCGCGCAGCTGCTCGGCCGGCACTGACAGCACGCCGGCGATCATGGTTTGCTGCAGCACGCGCGTCTGCGCATCGACCTTGATCGATACTTCGCGTGGAATCGTCAGGGCATCGGCATCGAGCGCGTCGAACACGGGCGCCAGGTTCAGCGCCACCCAGGCCTGGCCCCAGGCCAGGATCACGGCCGACTCGTCGACGCCATGTTCCGCCGCCAGGTTGCGGATCATCAGCGGGCCGCAGCGGTTGATCACTTCATTGGCCAGTACGGTCGCCAGGATGGCGTTGGCCAGCGGGTGGTCGAGCGCAGAACGGGTTTCCACCAGCAAGGACGGGAAGTAGGGTTTCAGCACCGGCTCGGCCCACGTTGCATCCGTCAGCGGCAGCGCGGACAGGATGCGCTTGAAGCGGTTCTTCACGTTGGCGATCACCACCGCCAGCTCCGGCGTGGTCAGGCCACGGTTATCCAGCTTGCGGCGCGCCAGTTCGGCCACCGACGGCAGCTGTTCCAGTTCGCGCGACAGGGCGCCCTCTTCTTCCAGGCTGGCGATCAGGGCGGCGTAGCCATCCTGCACGGCGCTCTCGCCCTGCGCCTGCAATTCGCGCACCAGCAAATGCGTCTGCTGCGTGTTGTCGCGCAAGACCAGGCGCTCGACGTCGTCCGTCATCGCATACAGCTCGCGGTTGCGTTCTTCCTCTGTCAGCTTGCCGGCGTTGACTTCCACGTCCAGCCAGATTTTCACGTTGACTTCATGGTCCGAGCAATCCACGCCGGCCGAGTTGTCGATCGCATCGGTGAAGATGCGACCGCCCGTCAGCGCGAACTCGATGCGGCCCGCCTGCGTCGCGCCGAGGTTGCCGCCTTCGGCCACGACCTTCACGCGCAGCTCATTGCCGTTGACGCGGATATGGTCATTCGCGCGGTCCTTCACCTGCGCATGGGTTTCCGTCGACGCCTTGATGTAGGTGCCGATGCCGCCGTTGTAGAACAGGTCCACGGGCGACTTCAGGATGCGGTGCATCAGTTCTTCCGGCGCCAGCGAGGTCTCTGCAATATCGAGCGCGGCGCGGATCTGCGGCGACAGCTCGATCGTGCGTGCGGAGCGCGGATACACGCCGCCGCCTGCCGAAATCAAGTCCTTGTTGTAGTCGTCCCACGACGAACGCGGCAAGGCGAACAGGCGCGCGCGCTCCTCGAACGAGACGGCGACGTCCGGTGTCGGGTCGAGGAAGATGTGGCGGTGGTCAAACGCGGCCACCAGTTTCAGCTGGCGCGACAGCAGCACGCCATTGCCGAACACGTCGCCCGACATGTCGCCCACGCCGACCATGGTGATCGGCGTCGTGTTCAGGTCGTGGTCCATTTCATAGAAATGGCGTTTCACGGCTTCGAACGCTCCCTTGGCCGTGATGCCCAGCTTCTTGTGGTCGTAGCCGTTCGAGCCGCCCGAGGCGAACGCGTCACCGAGCCAGAAACCGCGCTGCACGGCGATGCCGTTGGCGATGTCGGAGAACGTGGCCGTGCCCTTGTCGGCAGCCACCACAAGGTAAGGATCGGCGTCGTCGAAGCACACGGTGTCGACTGGCGGAACGATATTGCCCAGCGAACGGTTGTCCGTCACTTCCAGCAGGCTGGAAATGAACAGGCGGTAGACGGCTTCGCCTTCTGCCGCGATGGTTTCGCGCACGGCGTCCTTCGGCATCATCTTGCAGACAAAACCGCCCTTCGCGCCGGCCGGCACGATGACGGCATTCTTCACCATCTGCGCCTTGACGAGGCCCAGCACCTCCGTGCGGTAGTCTTCCATGCGGTCCGACCAGCGCAAGCCGCCGCGGGCGACAGGGCCGCCGCGCAGGTGCACGCCTTCGAAGCGGCGCGAGAACACGAAAATCTCGCGGTAAGGACGCGGTTCCGGCACCAGCGCCAGGCTGCTGGTGTCGAACTTGAAGATGATCTTGTCGCCCTGCTGCTTGTTCTGGAAGTAGCTGGTGCGCAGCGTGGCGCTGATCAAATCGGCCAGCGCGCCGAGGATTTCCTCGGTATCGGCGTGGTTCACGGACGGCAGGCCGGCCTTGATGGCGGCGATGCTTTCCAGGGCCGCCGCATGCTGCGCGTCGGACAGCGATGGATCGAAGCGCTGCAGGAAGGCTTCGACCAGGGCTTTCACGTGGGCCGGCTGCTTGCGCAGGCTTTCGGCGATGTAGCGCACCGAGAAGCGGCTGCCCGTCTGGCGCCAGTAGCTGGTGTAGGCGCGCACCAGCTGCACTTCGCGCGTCGACAGGCCGCCTTCGATGACCAGGCCATTCAGGCGGCCGTCTTCGGCGTCATCGTTGAACAGCGCGGCAAACAGTTCCTGCGCCACGGCGACGACGGATGGCTGCGCCAGTTTCGCCGCGCTGGCGGCATCGACCGTCAGGCTGGTGACGAAATAGCGCGTGCCTTCGGCCGGCGAAATCGAATACGCCTGTTCGCGGTCGATCGCCACGCCCGCGTTATGCAGGGCCGGCAGGATGGTCGACAGCGATGGCACGCGGTTGGCCGAGTACAGGCGGATGGTGGTGACGGCGCCCGTCTCGATGCGCACGGCCACGTGCGATGGGTCGGTGTTGCGCAGGATGGTGTCGAGATCGCGGAAGGCGACGGCCGGCGCCGTGGCGGCCACGTAATCGAGCGGCAGGGTGGCGCAGAGTTTGCGCAGGCTGGTGCGCAGGGCCACGTCGGGCACGGCGTCGGCCACGGCGGCGAAGCCGTTATGCCAGCCATCGAGCACGCCCAGCAGCGGCTGCTCGATATCCGTTTCCAGGTCCAGCGGGTAGCGCGCGGCGTGGGCGATCAGGTAGACGCGCGCCAGGGGGCCGTCGGCCACCAGGGTCTGCGTGCTCACATGCGTGGCGCCGGAGCTGGCTTGCAGGGCCTTCGCCAGGCTCGATGCCACGCTGGCGCTGTAGCGCTCGCGCGGCAGGTACACCAGCACGTTCAGGTGGCGCGCATATACGTCGCGGCGCGCGAAGACCTTGGTGCGCGGCTGCTTGTACAGCGAGACGACGGCGCCGCATACCTGCGCCAGCCAGTCGAGGTCCGCTTCCAGCGCTTCGGTGCGCGGCAGCGATTCGAGGATTTCACGGAATTTCTCGGCGCGGAAGCCCTGCTGGCGCACGCCGGCCAGGCTCAGTACCTTGGCCACGCGGCCGCGCGCGAAAGGCAGCGCCGCCAGCGGGGTGGAATTGCCGGCGCGGGTGAACAGGCCGACGAAGCAATGCTCGCCCAGGATCGCGCCTTGCGCGTCCGTGTCGCGCACGCCGATGAAGTCGAGCTGCTGGTCGCGGTGCAGAGTGCCCGCCACGTCGGCCTTGACGATGGACAGCGCCGATTCGCGCTTGGCCAGGGTGTCGAAGTCGCCCGGGATATTCGCCAGGCAGGTGCCGTACACAGGGTGCGCCGTATCCTGCAGCACGCCGACGCGGCTCGGGATATCGCGTTCCAGTTCGCGCACGCCCGGCTTGACGCGGTAGTAGGCGTAGCCGAAGACTTCAAAGCCGCCGCTGCGGGCCCATTCCAGGAAGGCGGCAACTTCCGCGCCCTCTTCGCCATGCTGCGATGCGGCCGTGGCGACAGCCGCCAGGCGCTCGCCCATGACGGCACTGTCGCGGCGCACCACAAAGGCGTCGCGCGCCACCATGTCGATGGCGGCGACCAGCGCGGCCAGCGCGTCGGGCGCCAGTTCTTCGTCGAGCAGCACCAGCACATACGATTCGAGCGGGTCGCCGGATTGGCGCACGGCTTCCACGCTGCCGTCAGCGGCGCGGCACACGGGCAGCACGGTGTTCATCACGCCGCGCACGGCCAGGTGCTGGCGGCGCATGGCCATGACGATGGAGTCGACCAGGTAAGGCATGTCTTCGTTCAGGATCAGCAAGGCGCTCGCCATGCCGCCACGGCCATCCGCATAACGCAGGGTGGCGATCTGGCAACCGCTGCCGGTGCGCTTGGCCGCTTGCGTAAAACCGTCCACCAGTACCGGCGCCAGGCTGCCGGGCGCGATGTCGGCCAGGTCTTCGGCGTCGAGCGAGTCGAGCCATGCCTGCACCAGCTGCACGACCGGCGCTGCCGCCTTGCCTGCATTGCTCACTGCGTTGACCAGCTCCAGCGTTTGTGTACGCAAATCTTGTGGCGTGTGATTCATCTTGCATCTCCATTACGGTAATGTGAATGTCCAACGCTGTCGTTCGGGCTTGTGGCTGCGCGGCAGCGGTGTCAAGAGACGGGGGTCGCCCGTCCAATTCTGTGCTACGGATGGTCTGTCTCGGATTTTCTGTGTGTTTTTCTATCGCCTACAAGTCGTACAATCCAGGTAAGTTGAGGATGATCGTCAATTCTTCAAGCGCCGCATGCACTTCCAGCGCCAGCTGCGGGTCGGCCAGGTCGCTCGGTTCCAGGTGGTCGCGGTAGTGCTTCTCCACCCATTGCACCAGCCGATGGTACAGCGCTTCCGTCATGATCACGCCCTGGTGCATGGCGCGCGCTTCGTTTTCCGTCAACGCCACGCGCAAGCGCAGGCAGGCGGGCCCGCCGCCGTTGCGCATGCTCTGGCGCAGGTCGAAATGAATCAGTTCATCGACGGGGCCGCCGCTGGCCACCAGGCTTGCCAGGTAGCGCGACACGGCGCGGTTTTCCTGGCACTCCTGCGGAATCACCAGCGCCATCCTGCCGTCTTCCTTCGTCAGCAGCTGGCTGTTGAACAGGTAGCTGCTGACGGCGTCCGCGATCGGCACCTGGCCCGTGTCCACGCGCAGCGCCTGCAGGTCTGCTCCCGTGCCGGCGACGGCGCGGTGCAGCTGCGACAGGCTCGCCTCTTCATCGGCAAACGCCTGCTCGTGATAAAACAGCACATTGCCGTTGCCGACGGCGATGACGTCGTTGTGGAACACACCCTGGTCGATCACGTCCGGGTTCTGCTGCACGTACACGGTGCGCTTCGCGTCCAGGCCATGCAGGCGCGCCACGGCTTGCGACGCTTCCAGGGTCTGCCGCGCCGGGTAGCGCTTCGGACTCGGGGCCGACGGGTCGAACTCCACGCGACCATACACGAACAATTCAACCGATGGCGCGCCATGGCCCGCGCCCAGGCGCGTGTGGTTGGCCGCGCCCTCGTCGCCAAAGGCGGGCGTCGACGGCAGCGCATCGTGCACGGCGAAGTGCTTGTCGTCCTTGAAAATGGCGCGCAGGCTGCGCGCCGACTGCGCATGCTCGAAGGCGCGGTGCAGCTTGTTATTCAGGTTGGCGGCCGTGAAATGCACGCGCCCATCCTGCGTGTCGGCCGACGGGCTGACCGTGGCGGCGTTCGCCGTCCACATGGGCGAAGCGGAATACGCGCACGCGAGGATGACGGGCGATTCCTTGTACGCGCGCGCCAATACCTCCGCATCGCTGCCGGTAAAGCCGATTGAGCGCAGCAGGCGGAAATTCGGACGGTCCTGCGGCGGCAGCAAGGCCTGTGCAAAGCCGCGCGCGGCCAGCGCGCGCATCTTGGCCAGGCCCTGCAAGGCGGCCTGCTTCGGATTCGAAGCGCTTTTCACATTGCTGAACGAGGCCACGTTGCCGAACGAGAGCCCCGCATAGTTATGCGATGGGCCCACCAGGCCGTCAAAGTTGTATTCGCGCGTGCTGTGCATGGGTATTCCTTATAAACCTTAAACTTAAAAATTCAGGCCGGGCGACAGCTTGGCCGGCATTTCCAGGGCGCCGTTCTCGATCGAGGCGACCGGATAGGCGCAGTAATCGGCCGCGTAGTACGCGCTCGGACGGTGGTTGCCCGACTTGCCGATACCGCCGAACGGCGCCGTGCTGGCCGCGCCCGTGGTCGGACGGTTCCAGTTGACGATGCCGGCGCGCGCGCGTACCTGGAAGGTTTGCCACAGGGCCGGATCATCGGACAGCAGCGCGGCGGCCAGGCCGAATTCGGTGGCGTTGGCGACCTTCAGGGCGGCGTTGAAATCAGCCACGCGTATCACCTGCAGCAAGGGGCCGAACCACTCCTCGTCGGGAATACCGCTGGCGTTGGTGACGTCGACGATACCGGCCGTCACAAACCCGGCCTCGGGATTCAGCTGGCGCATCTGCAGCAGGGTGGTGCCGCCCTTGGCCACCATGTCCGCCTGCGCCTGCACCAGGCGCGCGGCCACGGCGCTCGATACGACAGGGCCCATGAACGGCTGCGGCTGGGCGTCGGAAGCGCCGATGCCCAGTTTTGCCGCCACTTCCACCAGGCGCGCGACAAAGGCGGCGCCGGCGGCATTGTCCTGCACCACCAGGCGGCGCGCGCACGTGCAGCGCTGGCCGGCAGAAACGAAGGCGGAGAAGATCGCGTGGTGCACGGCGGCGTCCACGTCCTTCACGTCCCACACCACCAAAGCGTTATTGCCGCCCATTTCCAGCGCCAGCATCTTGCCCGGCTGGCCGCCGAACTGGCGGTGCAGGCTGATGCCCGTCTGGCAGGAACCCGTAAACAGCACGCCGTCGAGGTGCGCATTCGCGCCCAGGGCCACGCCCGTGTCGCGCCCGCCGTTGACGAGGTTGACGACGCCGTTCGGCAAGCCCGCCTGCTGCCACAGCTGCACGGTTTTAATGGCACTGCGCGGTGCGTATTCGCTGGGCTTGAAGACGATGGTGTTACCGGCGATCAGGGCTGGCACGATATGGCCGTTCGGCAGGTGGCCGGGGAAGTTGTACGGACCAAAGACGCCGAACACGCCATGCGGGCGGTGACGCAGCACGGCATCGCCATCGGCGATCTTGCTTTGCGTGATACCGGTGCGCGCGTGATACGACTGCACCGAGATATCGATCTTGTTGGCCATGGTGGCCACTTCCGTGCGCGATTCCCACAAAGGCTTGCCCACTTCTTCCGAGATCAGGAGCGCCAGCGCTTCCGCATGTTCCTTCAGCAGTTCGCGAAAGCGCACGCAGATGGCGATGCGCTCTTCGACGGGCGTGTCGGCCCATGCTTCAAAGGCGGCGCGGGCCGCCTGGCAAGCCTGTTCGACCTGCGTTGGCGTCGCTTCCAGGCTGGCCCAGGTCTGCTTGCCATTCGACGGATCGATGGTGAGCAGTTCGCGGCCCGTGCCTGGCAGCCAGGCGCCGTTGATGAAGTTCGATTGCGTGGTATTCACATTAGACATGGGGATGCTTCCTCGGGTTGAGTGACAGCGTGCGCACGGTGTCGCCGTTGTGGCTACGCAGCAGGTGCAGTTCGGCGTCGTCCAGCGCGATCTTGCCGCTATGCGGATTGGCGCCGGTGACGATCATGCGGAAATCTTTCAGGTCGGTGTTCGACACCAGGTATGGCTCGGCCTGGGCAAGGTCGCCACAGGCTTCAGGCGCCGCCCCGGCATCGAGAACGGCCAGCATGCTGTCGCGCATGGCGCGCAGCTCGGAGACGCGCGCCTGCAGCACGGGACCGGCGTCGAAAATGTCGACATAACCTTCGAAGTGCAAGCCTTCCTGCTCCAGCAGGCGGCGCGCGGGCGCCGTGCTCAGATGCACCTTGCCGATGACTTCCTGCGCTTCGTCGGGCAGGTAGGCCACGTACATGGGCTGGCGCGGCATCAGCTCGGCGATGAACGATTTTTTTCCCAGGCTCGTCAAATCGTCGACGTGGTGGAAATCCATCTTGAAGAAGTGGCGTCCCAGGCCCTCATAAAATGGCGAGCTGCCGTCCGGCGCCTGGTAGCCGCGCATTTCGGCGATCAGCTTTTCCGTGAACAGGTGCGGGAACTGGGCGATGAAGAGAAAGCGGCTTTTCGACAGCAGCTTGCCGTTGTTGCCGCTGCGGTAATCGGGGTGCAGGAACAGCGAGCACAGTTCCGTGCTGCCCGTCAGGTCGTTCGACAGGTACAGCGTTTCCATCCGCGTAAACACGTCGAGCTCGCGGCTCGAATGCACGAGGGTGCCGATGCGATAGTTATAAAACGGTTCTTCCAGGCCCACGGCGCCCTTGATCGCGCACACGCCGGCCAGGCGGCCCGTGTCGGTGTCCTCCATGACGAACATGTAGTCGCGCTTTTCGGGCGGGATGGTTTCGGCGAACGAGGCGCAGGCGATGGCCAGGCGGTCGCCCAGCATTTTCATGTCCGGCTTGAGGGTGGTCATGCCGGTGCCGACCTGGCTGGCCAGGCCATACAGGGCATCGAGGTCGTTGGCGTTGATGGCGCGTACTACTAACATAAAATTGACTCCCTTAGATACGCACGCAAATGACGCTGTCGCCTTCGGCCACGGCCAGCGCTTCGAGCAGTTCGGCCGGCAAGCCGATGGTGTCCTGCGCTTCGAGCGCATCGCAGGTGAAGGTAACGGCGCGGAAGTTGCGCTCGGCACCCGAGGCGATCGCGTAATTGACTTTCAGGCCCGTGCGGCTGGGCGTGACGCCCGCGACGACGCGGCGCGTGAGCGAGCCCGTAAACGAGCGCAGCGAATTCTTGTGCGCCTGCAGGATCGGGCCGCCGTCGAAGATGTCGATGTAGTCGTCGGCCTCGAAGCCTTCTTCCGTCAGCAGGTTGAACGCCAGTTCGCCGCTCGGGTGGATCTGGCCCATGGCCGCCTGCGCGTCGCCGGGCAGCAGCGGCACGTACACGGGGTAATGCGGCATCAGCTCGACGATCAGGGTGCGGTTGCGCGCGCCGCCGATGACCTTTTCGGCATCGAGGAAATCCATCTGGAAGAACTTGCGGCCCAGCGCATCCCAGAACGGCGACTGGCCGTCGGCATCCGTGATGCCGGCCAGCGGGACGAAGAAGCGGTCGCCGAAACGGTGCGGCGCCAGCACGGCGAACAGCAGCCGCGCGCGCGACAGCAGGGCCGCTTCCAGGCCCGCCTGGTCCATATTGCGCACATAGAAACCGGACAGCTGCGAGTACGCCGTCAGCTCGGAACACAGGGTCAGCGCATGCACGCTGTGGCTGATGTTCAGGTCGCGCGAGACTTGCTGGATGACGTCGTTACGGAAGGAAAAATAGGTGCCGTTCGAGCCGGCCGAGGCAAAGATGGCGGCCGTGCCGGCGATGCTCTTGTCGAGCAGGGATTCAAGCACGAAGAGATACGACTCTTCGCTGGGGATGTCGACATGGGCGGCAAACGAGGCGATGGAGCGCTCGACGGAGGCGGCGATTTTCTCGCGCGTCTTCGGCAGGGTATGGACACCCGGCATGGTTACCGCGGCCAGCGCTTCGAGGGCTGCAATATCCGCAATTTCTACCGGACGGACAACATACATGGGTACTCCTTCAATGCGGACAATCCTAGGGTAGAACCAAGCCGGCCCGCAGCAAAGCGGCGGGCCGGTGATCAAACAGGGAGCGAAGCCAGCGTCAGGCTTTCAGCAAGCCGTCGATGGCCACGCGCAGCAAGCGGCCCGCCTCGGCGATCTGCTCATCCGAGACGATCAGGGCCGGCGCCAGGCGCACCACGTCCATGCCGGCGATCAGCACCATCAAGCCTTGCGCTTCGGCCGCTTTCTGGATGTCTTTCGCGCGGCCTTTGTAGGCATCGGTGACTACCAGGCCCAGCAGCAAACCGCTGCCGCGCACCACGGAGAACACTTGCGGGTAGTCGCTGATCAAGCCTTGCAGCATGGCGATGGTGTTGACACTGGCGTCCTTGACGCGCGCCAGGAACGCCGGCGTGTTGATCGTTTCCAGCACTTTCAGGGCCACGGTGGCGGCCAGCGGGTTGCCGCCGTAGGTGGTGCCGTGGGTGCCGACGGCCAGCGTCTGCGCCAGCGCGTCGGTGGTCAGCATGGCGCCGATCGGGTAGCCGTTGCCGAGCGCCTTGGCGGCCGTCAGGATGTCCGGCGTGACGCCATAGCCCATGTATGCGAACAACGCGCCAGTGCGGCCCATGCCGCACTGGACTTCGTCGAAAATCAGGAGGGCGCCGGTCTTGTCGCACAGGGCGCGCAGTTCCTTGAGGAATTCCGGATTGCCTGGCACCACGCCGCCTTCGCCTTGCACCGGCTCGACGATCACCGCGCATACGTCGTCACCGATGGCGGCGCGTGCCGCTTCGATGTCGTTGTAGGCGATGTGGTTGATTTCTTGCGGCAGCGGCTCGAAGCCTTCCGTGTACTTGGCCTGGCCGCCGACGGAGACCGTAAACAAGGTGCGGCCGTGGAAGGAGCTGAAGCACGAGATGATGCGCGACTTGTGCGCGCCAAACTTGGTGTGCGCATACTTGCGCGCCAGTTTCAGGGCCGCTTCATTGGCTTCCGCGCCCGAGTTGCAGAAGAAGGCGCGGTCGGCGAAGGTCGCTTCCGTCAGGGCCAGCGCCAGGCGCAGCACGGGCTCGTTGGTGTAGCCGTTGCCCAAATGCCACAGGTTGTTGATTTGCTTGGTCAGCACGTCGACCAGGGCCGGATGGCAGTGGCCCAGGCTGTTGACGGCGATGCCGGAGGTGAAATCGAGGTAATGCTTGCCAGACTGGTCCCACAGATCCAGTCCGGTACCGCGCACGGGAACCATGGCAGCGGGAGCGTAGGTAGGAACCAGGACCTGGTCAAAGGTTTCCCGGGTGACTGGACGAGCCGTTACGGTCGAATCAAGCTTGGCATTCATAGCATTCCCCATCAATATGTTAGGTACTCCCGCAGCTACGACAGCCACGTGTGTACAGCATTATAAAAAGCGGGATGCTAAAACTCTTTTGAATCTGCGACAAGGATTTTCACAATTCATCACAGCCGGGCTTGCCTCAATTAAGGTGGGGGCATGAGCTTTCTTTGCCGCTCCTCGCGCGGCGTATTGCCAAACAGGGTGCCAAACGCTGTGGAAAAGTGCGAACCGGAAGAAAAACCGCACATCAGGCCCACTTGCACGATGGAATAATGTGTATCAAGCAATAGTTGCCGCGAGCGTTGCAGCCGCAGCTCCAGGTAATAGCGCGACGGCAGGCTGCCCAGGTATTGCTTGAACAGCCGCTCCAGCTGGCGCCGCGACAGGCCCACCAGGCTGGCGATGTCGTCCGTCGACAGCGGCTCCTCGATATTGGCCTCCATCAAGGTGACGGCTTCCGACAGTTTCGGCTGCAATACGCCGAAACGCGCCTGCAGGGCCACGCGCTGGCGCTCTTCCTTGCCGCGCACCTTGTCCACGCACAGCGCTTCCTTGACGAGCGCCTGCACGTCGGCGCCAAACACGGTCTCGATCAGGGTCAGGGAAAAGTCGATGCTGGCCGCGCCGCCGCAGCAGGTGATGTGCGAGCCGTCGATGTCGAACAGGTGCGGCGTCAGGATGGCCCGCTCGGCCTTCGCTTCCGCGTCCGCATACAGGGCCCACGGCAAGGCGATGCGCACGCCATCCATGACGCCCGCGTCGGCCAGCCACAGCACGGCGGCGCCCACGCCGCCCCAGAACGGCGCCGAGCGGCAGCGCTCGATCACGACCCGGCACAGTTCGGCGCGCAGCGGCGCTTCCGTCTCGTCGGCCACCAGCAGCGCGATATGCCAGTTGCCGCCCTGCGCGGCCACCTGTTCGGGCGTGCGCACCTCGAGCTGCAGCGCCTCGGGGCCCAGCGCCCGCGCGCACAGGCGCAGCGGCTGCACCAGGCCGGCCCAGGTGATCGACTCGGCATCGCCGGCATGGACCAGCAGCAAACGCAGCGGTTTGTCGAGGCCGATACGGGAAAGATTAGCGAAAGACATCGGCGAGGCGGGATAGGGGCAAGGGCTGAGTTGCACACATGATACCGGACTTCAGCCCCATCCAGACCCTCATGCAACAGCGCATCCTGACGCGGCGGAAAAAAGCGGGACAGAAGGATATAATCACGCCCTATGGGTGAACGATATTTAAAAAGTATCCGGCTGCTGGCCGAGTGCATGCAAGGCTTCGAGCGGTTTTCAGGCGACTTCGTGCGCCAGTACGGCTTGACGCATGCGCAATTCGACATCATTGCCACGCTCGGCAACACCTGCGGCATGTCCTACAAGGAACTGGGCCAGAAAACCCTGATCACCAAGGGGACCTTGACGGGTGTGGTGGACCGGCTGGAACAGAAGGGGCTGGTGATACGGGAGCGTTGTCCACGCGACAAGCGCTCCTATTTCGTGCGCCTGAGCTGCGAGGGCGAGCACGTGTTCCATGACGTGTTCCCCAAGCTGACCACGCAGGGCCAGCGCCTGTTTGCGCACTATACGGACGACGATTTCAGTCGCCTGGAAACGACCCTGACGGGCTTGAAACATGCCATCGCCAACGGTCACAGCTGACATTTCATCAAGCACAGACATTCAAACAAGACAAAGGAAACAAGTTGAAAACCACACTGCTCGAAGGCAAAAAGCCCGCTCATTTCGACAAACACATCATCGGCAACCTCTTGCTCAACGCCAGCACGCCTGAACTGGTGCGCCAGGAAAAACTGATCATCGGCGTGCGCAACGAAGATGGCGAAATCTACCGCCTGATCGGCGCAACCAAGCACAACAGCTTCATGAACGCCGTCGAGGAATTGTTCGACCTGGGCTTGACGGATGAACTGGAAGACAGCGACGAGCTGGTCGAAGGCTGCGATGCCATCTTCAGCGAATCTCTGTAGTAGCGCTTGACGGGACCTGCTGCGCGGTGGGCTTTGCGGCCTGCGATGATCCGCTCGCGATGGTCCTGTCCAGCGCTTTAACGATCGCTGTCATTAAAAAAGGGCATGTCGCTGATACAGTGGCGTGCCCTTTTTGCGTTTACGAGGCTTTGCTTGCCTTTTGCCAGGCTGTTTGCGAAAAGATCACGCTTAAAAAGTTCCGTACGGAAATATTGCGAGTATAATTTTTTCAATGAACAGACTCGACGCCTTTAAAATTATCGCCGCACTTGCCGGTCGCGGCGAGCTGACCTTTCCCGCCAATGTGGACGCTTCGCTCAAGCTGCAGCAGGCGCTGGCCGATCCCGACTGCCATATCGAGGCGGCGGCCAAGCTGGTGCAGGCCGATCCGCTGCTGGCCGCGCGCACGGTGGCCATCGCCAATTCCGTGGCCTTCAACCGCTCCGGCAACGAAATCACCAGCGTGCGCAATGCCGTGCAACGGCTCGGCGTGCGCACCCTGCAATCGGTGGTGGCGTCACTGATCGTGCGCCAGCTGGGCAGCACCATCACCGATCCCGTGCTGCAAGCGAAGGCCAACCAGCTGTGGGAACATACGGCCCACGTGGCGGCACTGTCGCAGGTGCTCGCGCGCCGCGTCACCAAGGTCGATCCCGATACCGCGCTGTTTGCCGGCATCATGCATGAAGTGGGCGGTTTCTACATGCTGTCGCGCGCGGCCGAGTTTCCCGGCATCCTGGAAGGCGAGCCGCAGGACTGGGTCGAACACGGCGAGCAAGCCATCGGCCACGGCGTCTTGACCAAGCTCAAGGTGCCGGAAGCCGTGATGCAAGCCATTGGCTCCCTGTGGGAAGGCTTGCGCGCCATTCCGCCCGAATCGCTGGGCGACACCTTGCTGCTGGCCAACGACCTGGCGCCGGTGGCGTCGCCGCTCAACGAAAGCCCGGCCGCCATCGCCGTGCGGGCCGCCCGCGCCGCGCGCAGCATCGACTGCGTCATCGGCGATGACTTGACCCTGTCGCGCATCATGGAAGAATCGGACGATGAAGTGCAGTCGCTGCTGAAGGTGCTCGTGCATTAATCGCTGCCCGCCTTCGGCGCGGGCGCGGGTGCGGGTGCGATAAGCGCGGCCTTGGCGGTCTCGACGATCAGCACATGCTTGTCCACCGCCTGGCGTTGCTGCCGATGCTGGACGACCAGCGTGGCGACGGCCTTGGTACTCAGCAGCGGCTTCGGATGGCGGGGCATGAACATGGCGGGCCTTCTTGAGAGAGAGTACGGCCCACATGCGGAGCACTTATCAACTTTTCAAGTTCCAACGGTACAAAAAAACAGGACAAAAAAAACCCGCTCGAAAGCGGGTAAAGTCCAAAGCTAGGGATGTCCTGAAAGAGACAGCCCTATCTTATGCGGTGCGTGGCAACGGCTCCGTGCGCTGGCACACTTAGCGCGCACATTTATCCGACGCTCAGATCGACTTGCGTTGCCTGCCAGGCGCGCAGCTGCCGCACGCGCCCGAACCAGGCCTGGATCTGCGCATACTGTCCCAGCGGCAGGCGCACCGCCTCGCTGTACATCAGCGGCGCGGCCACGGCAAAATCGGCCAGGGTCACGTCTTCGCCGCTGAGCCAATTGCGCCTTGCCAAGTGCGCGT
Organism: Janthinobacterium sp. GW822-FHT07H10; assembly: GCF_058798675.1. Lineage (NCBI taxonomy): Bacteria > Pseudomonadati > Pseudomonadota > Betaproteobacteria > Burkholderiales > Oxalobacteraceae > Janthinobacterium > Janthinobacterium sp. GW822-FHT07H10. The sequence continues at coordinate 36,776 of NZ_JBXAKS010000001.1, read as the reverse complement.
CGAGCACCACGGCGCACGCATGCAGTTCGCGCTCGCCGCGCGCCTCTTCCAGCGGGTCCGCGGGGCCGCCGCCCGTCATGCCTTTCCACGCGCGCTCCCACGCCAGCACGCCGATGGCGGGCGCGAAATGCTGCGCGGCCCAGAACAGCCAGCGGTTGACATCGGCACGCGCCTGCGGCGCCGACGGATAAATCGTCTGGCCCGGCACCTGCTCGGCCAGGTATTGCATGATGGCGCAGGACTCCCACAGCAGGAAATCGCCATCGGCCAGCACGGGCACCTTGCCGTTCGGGTTCAGTTCGGCCAGGCGGCGGCGGTCATCCGCATTCATCAGGTCGACTTCGGCCAGCTCCAGAGGCAGTTCAAGGTGGATCGCCGTCATCAGGGCGCGGCGGGCATTCGAGGACATGGGGTGGTGGTAGAGGCGCATGATGGATAGCTCCGGTGAGTGAGAAAGCCACCATCGTACGAGCCGTCACTGACAGTTTTTGTCAGGAGCGTATTCTATGTTTCCGGGTCGATATCGTGCGCCTTGCGCCAGGTTTCCAGCAAGACGTGGCGACGCGTGGGATAGCGCTCGCCGCAGTTGTCCACGCTGGCGATGCGGTCGATGCGGAAATGGCGGTAGTCGCCGCGCAGCTCGCACCAGGCGGCCAGCAGGCGCTTGCCCTCAAAAAAGGCCAGCGCAAACGGCCAGACCGTGCGCTGCGTGGCGCTGCCACGCTCATCCTGGTAGCCCAGCGTGAGTTTCTGCTCGTAGCGGATGGCTTCGCGCACCGGCTGCACATACCGGTCGGCCGGTTCCGTGCCATCGGCGGGGCGGCCCAGCGGCACCCACAGGCTGGTCTCGGCCATGTTGTCGCGCAGGTCGCGCGGCGAGGCGGCGGCGATCTTCGCCAGCGCGGCGGACGCTGCCTGCGCCAGGCCCGCATCGCCCTGGCGGCGCACCCAGCGCGCGCCCAGCACCAGCGCCTCCAGTTCGTCGGGACCGAACATCAGCGGCGGCAAAAAAACGCCACGGCGCAGCACATAGCCGATGCCGGCTTCGCCCTGCAGCGGCGCACCGAGTTCGGCCAGGGTCTGGATATCGCGGTAAATCGTGCGCTCGGAAACGCCGAGCTGCTGCGCCAGCTGGGCGGCCGTCACCGGCACCCGTTTCGCGCGCATGGCGTCCATCAGCAGGAACAAACGGCCGCTGCGGCTCATGGGCAGGCCTGCAAGCCCTGGTCGCCCATGACGAGCGCGGACAGGGCCGGCACATACAGGTAGCCGCCCGGTGCCAGGCGCGCCGCACGGGCGCCCTCGTCGACAGCCGCGATGCCGTAGCAGCGTTCGAGGCGTTTGGCCGCCGGCCACCAGAAGACGGCGGCATCCTGGTCGGGAAAGCGCTGGCGCGTGACCTCGGCCTGCGCCGCGACCTGGCGGAAGTCGCGGTAAAAGGCGGGCGCGACGCCCAGGTCGCGGGCAAATGCCGCTTCCAGCGCCGCCACGTCCGCCAGCTGCGCGGCCAGCGCATCGGTTTCCGTTTCCAGGTCCTCGGCCGCCACGCCCGCCTCGACCAACGTGCGCCGCAACTGCGCCGGGCTCGCCTGCGCGCGCAGGAAGGCCGATTCCTGCAGTGCCAGCACGCCGTCGGCCGGGATGCGCTTGCGCCGCGCGGCCGGGAAGACATAGCTGGCGCAGCTGCCCGTGCAGACGGTGTCGATGGCGATGTCGAACCCCTGCTGGCGGACCAGGCGCGCCAGCAGCATGGCGGCCTGCGCGTCGCCGCCGTCGCTATTCACGCGCAACAGGGTCGCTTCGCGCGGGGCCAGCTGGCGCAGCCTGTCCACGTCGCCCTCGGCGATCGCGCCGCGCATGGCGATGCTGCCATCGGCCATGCGGCTGAAATCGGCGGCGCCGGCCAGCGCGGTCGCGCCGGCCATGATGCCCATGCATAAAAAACGCTTCATCGTCATCCGTTACAAAAAAAAACGACCACCGCGAACGGTGATCGTCTTTGAATCGACATGCAACGACCCGCGCTTACACCACGGCGCCGTCGGTCTCGTCTTTTTCCTTGACTGGCTTGATCAAGTCTTCGCGTTTCACGCCCAGCCACATGGCGATGGCCGCGGCGACGAACACGGACGAGTAAATACCGAAGCAGATACCGATGGTCAGCGCGATGGCGAAATGGTGCAAGGTCTGGCCGCCGAAGAACAGCATCGACAGCACCATCATCTGGGTACAGCCGTGGGTGATGATGGTACGCGAGATGGTGCTGGTGATCGCATTGTCGATCACTTCATGCACGCTGGCCTTGCGGTGCTTGCGGAAGTTTTCGCGGATACGGTCAAAGATCACCACCGATTCGTTGACGGAGTAGCCGAGCACCGCCAGGATCGCCGCCAGCACCGTCAGCGAGAATTCCCACTGGAAGTAGGCGAAGAAGCCCAGGATGATCACCACGTCATGCAAGTTGGCGACGATGGCCGACACCGCGTATTTCCATTCGAAGCGGATGGCCAGGTAGATCATCACGCCGATGATCACCATCACCAGCGCGTTCAAGCCGTTCTGCGCCAGTTCCTCGCCCACTTGCGGGCCGACGAATTCGACTTTCTGCAAGACCAGCGCCTCGTTGCCGGCCGCATCCAGGCAGGCGCTCTTGAGCACGTGCTCGCCCTTTTCGGTGACCGTGTCGATGCCCTTGGTCGTGCCTTGCTCGGCCTTGCACAGCGCCTCGAACACGCGCAGCGAGGTATTCGCGGCGGTGACGCCCTTTTCCACCGGCAGGCGGATCATCACGTCGCGCGCCGTGTCGAAGCTGGTCACGCCCGGCTCTTCATAGCCCATGCCGATCAGGGTGCCGCGTATGCCTTCGAGATTGGCCGCCTTGGGGTATTTCACCTCCATCACGGTGCCGCCCTTGAATTCCACGGACAGGTGCAAGCCCTTGTGCAGCAGGAAGAACACGGCCGCCACGAAGGTAAGCGCCGAAATCACGTTGAAAATCAACGCATGGCGCATGAAGGGAATATCTTTTTTGATCCGGAAAAATTCCATGAAATCCTCTGAGTTCTGTTCTGTGCGTCCGGCGGCTGGGCCACCGGACGCTATCGCTGTTGACGCTATTGAGTAGGACGGGGCGCTGGCTTATTTGCTCGTGCCTGGCACCCAGACCGTGCCGATCGACAGCGTGGTCAGCTTTTTCTTGCGGCCATACCAGAGGTTGACCACGCCGCGCGAAACGAAGACGGCGGAGAACATCGAGGTCAGGATACCCAGGCAGTGCACCACCGCGAAACCGCGCACCGGACCGCTGCCGAAGGCCAGCAGGGCGATACCGACGATCAGGGTGGTCACGTTCGAGTCCAGAATCGTCGCCCAGGCGCGGTCGAAGCCGGCGGCGATCGCCGCCTGCGGCGTGCTGCCGGCGCGCAGCTCTTCACGGATACGTTCGTTAATCAGCACGTTGGCGTCAATCGCCATACCCAGCGCCAGCGCGATAGCGGCGATACCTGGCAGTGTCAGCGTGACCTGGATCATCGACAGCAGGGCGATCAGCAGCAACAGGTTGCAGGCCAGGGCCAGCACGCTGAAGGCGCCGAACATCATGTAATAGGCGATCATGAAGACGGCGATGGCAAGGAAGCCGTACATCGTCGAATGCAAGCCCTTGGCGATGTTTTCCGCGCCCAGCTGCGGTCCGATCGTGCGTTCCTCGATGACCGTCATCGGTGCCGACAAGGCGCCCGAGCGCAGCAGCAGCGCCAGTTCGTTGGCGTTTTCCGCGCCGCCCATGCCGGTGATCTGGAAGCGCGAACCGAGTTCCTGCTGGATGGTGGCGACCGACAGCACTTCCGGCTTGCCTTTTTCAAACAGCACGATGGCCATGCGCTTGCCCACGCGTTCGCGGGTCGCTTCGCGCATCTTGCGGCCGCCGTCGCCGTTCAGGTCGATGGACACGGCCGCTTGCTGGTTCTGGTCGAAGCTGGCCGTGGCGCTGGAGATATAGTCGCCCGTCAGGATCACGTCTTTCGACAGCACGACAGGCACGCCCTTGCCGACGGTGAACAGTTCGGAATTGAACGGGATGGCGCTCGACAGCTCCGTGCCAGGCACGATGCTTTCGTCGACGAGGCGCACTTCCAGGGTGGCCGTGCGGCCGATGATGGCCTTGGCGCGGGCCACGTCTTGCACGCCGGGCAATTGCACCACGATGCGGTCGGGACCTTGCTGCTGGATCAGCGGCTCGGCCACGCCCAGTTCATTGACGCGCTTGGACAGCGTCGAGATATTCTGTTTTACGCCTTCATCGATGGTGGCTTTCAGGGCCGCCGGCTTGAGGGTGATGACGAGTTTCAGATCGCTGCCGCTGCCCGCATCGGCAAAGGCCAGCTCCGACATCTGGTCGGACAGCACATTTTTTGCCTTCAGGCGCGTTTCCGCGTCGCGGAAGTTGATGTCGATGCTGTCGCCCACGCGTTCGATGCCGGCGTGGCGGATATTCTTGTCGCGCAACACGCTGCGCGCGGCGGACTGGATGCCCTGGACTTTCTTGGTCAGCACGGCTTTCGCGTCGACCTGCATCAGGAAGTGCACGCCACCGCGCAAGTCCAGGCCCAGGAACATGGGCAAGGCATGCAATTTTTGCATCCATTGCGGGGTATTCGCTTGCAGATTGACCGTCACCACGTAGGTCGGGTCGCTCGGATCCGTGTTCAGGTCCTTTTCCAGTACCAGCTTGGCCTTGAACTGGGTATCCGGATCGGCGAAACGCACGCGCACGGAAGCGAGGTTGCCGACGCCGTCCATGGTGATACCTTCCGACTTGACGCTCTCTTTCGTCAATATTTGCTCGACTTGCGTCATCAACTCGCCCGTCACTTTGACGGTCGACTTGCCGCTGGTTACTTGCAGCGCCGGTGATTCACCGAAATAATTGGGCGCCGTATAGAGTGCGCCCAGCAATAAGGCGACGGCAATGATGATGTATTTCCAGGCAGGGTAGCGATTCATATTGATTCAGCGTTCAGTGTTGAGCGTCGGAGGCGTCGCGGGGGGCGGCGGATAGCCGCCCCGGTCAGTCATTGCCGTGGCAATGACAGCGAGGAATTACAGCGCCTTCAGGGTGCCTTTAGGCAGCAAGGTGGTGATGGAGCTCTTTTGCACCGTGATTTCGGTGCCGGTCGCCACTTCGATGGTGACGTAAGCGTCCACTACCTTGACAACACGGCCCAGCATGCCGCCGGCGGTGACGACTTCGTCACCCTTGGTCAACGCGTCCATCATCGCCTTTTGTTCTTTGGCGCGTTTTTGCTGTGGGCGGATCATCAGGAAGTACATGACCACGAACATCAATACCAGCGGCAGGAAGCTGGTCAGGTTGCCGCCGAAACCCAGGGCATCGGCAGGGGCTTGCGCATAAGCGTTGGAAATGAAAAACACGGTGACTCCAGTTCTAATCAGTTTGAAAAATAGCGCTGTATTCTAGCATTGGCGATAGACCATTACCCTAATTGCAGGCATGGCAACTTTAAATGGGGCTAAAAAGGCATTATGCAATGCTTTATAGCCCCAGTCCAAGCACCAATATATAAAACATCAGGCCATGGCGCCAGTGGCCATCGACATAAGGATTTCTTAAGTTCCCCGTGCGCGTTCCGCATGGAATTGCAGCGTAAACGCGTGGAAACGGTCTTCGTCGAGCGCTTCGCGCATCTGGCGCATCAAGTCCAGGTAGTAATGCAGGTTGTGGATGGTATTCAAGCGCGCACCGAGGATTTCCTTGGAGCGGTGCAGATGGTGCAGATACGCGCGCGAGAAATTGCGGCAGGCGTAGCAGCTGCACGTCTCGTCCAGCGGCGTCTGGTCTTCCTTGTATTTGGCGTTCTTGATCTTGATGTCGCCGAAACGGGTAAACAGCCAGCCATTGCGCGCGTTACGCGTCGGCATGACGCAATCGAACATGTCGATCCCGTTCGACACGCCCGCCACCAGGTCTTCCGGCGTGCCCACGCCCATCAGGTAATGCGGCTTGTTGGCCGGCAGGCGCGGGCCCACGTGGGCCAGCATGCGCATCATGTCTTCCTTCGGCTCGCCGACGGACAGGCCGCCGATGGCGATGCCGGGGAAGTCGATCTCTTCCAGCTTGGCCAAGGACTCGTCGCGCAGCATTTCGAACATGCCGCCCTGCACGATGCCGAACAGCGCATTCGGGTTTTCGCCGCGGTGGAACTCGTCCTTCGAGCGCTGCGCCCAGCGCAAGGACATGCGCATGGACTTGGCCGCTTCCTCGATGGTGGCCGGGCGGCCCTGGATCTCGTACGGCGTGCATTCGTCGAACTGCATGACGATGTCGGAATTCAAGACGCGCTGCACCTGCATCGACACTTCCGGCGACAGGAACAATTTATCGCCGTTGATGGGCGAATTGAAATGCACGCCCTCTTCCGTGATCTTGCGCATGGCGCCCAGCGAAAACACCTGGAAACCGCCGGAATCCGTGAGGATGGGCTTGTTCCAGCCCATGAAGCCGTGCAAGCCGCCGAATTTCTCCATGACGGTGTTGCCAGGACGCAACCAAAGGTGAAACGTGTTGCCCAGGATAATCTGCGCGTCGATCTCGTTGAGTTCCAGCGGCGACATGGCTTTCACGGAGCCGTAAGTGCCCACTGGCATGAAGATCGGCGTCTGCACGACGCCATGGTTGAGTTTCAAGGTGCCGCGGCGTGCCTTGGTCAGGCCGCTCGTGTCGGTCTTGAGTAATGTAAATTCCAGCATGGTCAGTCTTTCACGGGAGTGTCAAGGTTCAGCGCAGCGCGCGATTGCGTGGTCAGCAGCATCGCGTCGCCATAGCTGAAGAAACGGTAGTTCTGCGCGATCGCATGCGCGTAGGCATGGCGGATCGGCTCATAGCCGGCAAAGGCCGACACCAGCATCAGCAGGGTCGATTTCGGCAAATGGAAGTTGGTGATGAGCCGCGTCACCGTCTTGAACGCATAGCCGGGCGTGATGAACAGGGCCGTATCGGCGCTGCCCGCCAGCAATTGTCCGCTTTGCGAGGCCGATTCCAGCGCGCGCAGGCTGGTCGTGCCGACGGCCACCACGTCGCGTCCGGCCAGTTGCGTGGCGCGCACGGCGTCCACGGTGTCCTGCGGCATGGTGTACCACTCGGTATGCATCTTGTGCTCGGACAACACTTCCGTGCGCACGGGCTGGAAGGTGCCGGCGCCCACGTGCAGGGTCACATAGGCGAAGTTGACGCCCTTGGCCTTCAGCTGGTCGAGCAGGGCCTGGTCGAAATGCAGGCCCGCCGTCGGCGCGGCCACGGCGCCCGGCACCTTGTTGAACACGGTCTGGTAGCGCGTCTCGTCGAAGGCATCCGCGTCATGCTCGATATACGGCGGCAGCGGCAAACGGCCATGCGCCTCGATCAGCTCGAACACGTCGGCCTCGAAATGCAGGGTAAAGAATTCGCCGGCGCGCTGGCCCACCGTCACGTCGAAGGCGTCGGCCAGGCGGATGCGGCAGCCGGGCGGCGGCGACTTCGAGGCGCGCACCTGGGCCAGCACGGTGCGCTCATCGAGCACGCGCTCGACCAGCGCCTCGATCTTGCCGCCGCTTTCCTTGACGCCAAAGAAACGCGCTTTCAGCACGCGCGTGTCGTTCATCACCAGCAGGTCGCCCGCTTGCAGCAGTCCGACGATGTCGGCGAACTGGCGGTCGACCAGGGCGTCGCCGTCCAGATGCAACAGGCGCGAGGCGCTGCGCTCGGCCAGCGGAGTTTGCGCAATGTTTTCTTGCGGCAAATTAAAATCGAAATCGGAAAGCGAATACATGCGTTTTGCTTCAAAAATACGTCAAAAATGATTAGGAGTGCGCAATGGAAGATCTGGCACTATACTGTGCGCCTATACAGGCATTACAATAATCCGCCGCAACAAACGATGACTGCGGTACGCACAGGGTGTGCCGGACAACCCTCTATTTTACGCTAGCGGCACTGAAACTTGCGCCAGCGGCACCAAAACCTTGCATATGCCCGATCCAACGCCCGATCTTCTCCCCGCCGCCAAGCCCGCCGCCAAGCCGAAAGCGGCCAAAAAGGTGGTCAGCACGGAAAGCCGCCTGGCCAAGCTGGGCTTGCGTACCGATATGGACCTGGTGCTGCACCTGCCGATGCGCTACGAAGATGAAACCAAGGTCTACACGATACGCGACGCCTGCCTGCGCGGCGGCGAGTCGTGGCAGGTCGAGGGCGTCGTCACCAAGTGCGAAGTCAGTTTCAAGCCGCGCAAGCAATTGCTGGTGACGATCGCCGATGAAACGGGCAACCTGCTGCTGCGCTTCATGAATTTCTACGGCAGTCAGGTCAAGCAACTGGCCGAAGGCACGCGGGTACGCGCACGCGCCGAACTCAAACACGGCTTTTTCGGCGCCGAGATGGTGCACCCGACCTACAAGGTCGTCAACGAGGGCGCGCCGCTGCCCACGGCCCTGACGCCCGTCTACCCGTCCGGCGAAGGCCTGTCGCAGCACGTCCTGCGGCGCGAGATCGCCGACGCCATGCGCCGCATCGACTGGCACGACACCCTGCCCGAGCCGCTGCTGCACGAGATGCAGCTGTCGCCATTCCGCGCCGCCGTGCACCTGCTGCACTATCCGCCGCAGGACATCGATGAAAGCGCGCTGATGGACCGCTCGCACCCGGCCTGGGTGCGCATGAAATTCGATGAACTGCTGGCGCAGCAGCTGTCGCTGAAACGCGCCCAGCGCGCGCGCCGCTCGAAAGGCGCCGCCTCGCTGCCCATCGTCGGCACGTTGTCGGAAGCCTTTGGCGCCGCCCTGCCCTTCAAGCTGACGGGCGCGCAGGCGCGCGTGCTCGACGAAATCCGCGCCGACCTGCGCCAGCCGTATCCGATGCAGCGCCTGTTGCAGGGCGACGTCGGCAGCGGCAAGACGGTGGTGGCGGCCTTGTCCGCCACGCAGGCCATCGACAGCGGCTACCAGGCCGCGCTGATGGCGCCCACGGAGATTTTGGCCGAACAGCACTTCCGCAAGATCGCCGCCTGGATGGAACCGCTGGGCGTGAAGGTGGCCTGGCTGACGGGCAGCCTGAAGAAAAAGGAAAAGACGGCCGCGCTGGCCCTGATCGAATCGGGCGAAGCGCAGCTGGTGATCGGCACGCATGCGCTGATCCAGGACAACGTGCAGTTCGCCAAACTGGGCCTGGTGATCGTCGACGAACAGCACCGCTTCGGCGTGGGCCAGCGCCTGACCCTGCGCAACAAGGGCGACAGCGCGGCCGTGCCGCACCAGCTGATGATGTCGGCCACGCCGATCCCGCGCACCCTGGCCATGACCTATTACGCCGACCTGGAAGTGTCGGTGATCGACGAGCTGCCGCCCGGGCGCAGCCCCATCGTCACGCGCGCCATCGACCAGAACCGGCGCGACGAAGTCATCGCCCGCGTCTACGCGGCCGCGCTGGAAGGCCGGCAGGTGTACTGGGTCTGCCCGCTGATCGAGGAATCGGAGGCGCTTCAGCTGCAGACGGCCACCGACACCTACATGATGCTGGCCGAAGCCCTGCCCGCGCTGCAGGTGGGCCTCGTGCACGGGCGCCTGAAGCCGGCGGAAAAACAGGAAGTGATGGACGCCTTCATCGCCGGCCAGCTGCACGTGCTGGTCGCCACCACCGTCATCGAGGTAGGCGTCGACGTGCCGAATGCCTCGCTGATGGTGATCGAGCACGCCGAGCGTTTCGGCCTGTCGCAGCTGCACCAGCTGCGCGGCCGCGTGGGCCGAGGCTCGGCGGCCAGCGTCTGCCTGCTGCTGTACCAGGGCCCGCTGGGCGGCGTGGCCCGCCAGCGCCTGATGACGATGCGCGAAACGACGGACGGCTTCGAGATCGCCCGCCGCGACCTGGAAATCCGCGGCCCCGGCGAGTTCCTCGGCGCGCGCCAGTCCGGCCAGGCCATGCTGCGCTTCGCCGACCTGGAAACGGACCAATGGTTGGTAGACCAGGCGCGCGACGTGGCGCACGACCTGCTGCACGCCACCACGGCGGCAGCCGCCACCACCGTGGAAGCCCACCTGGCGCGCTGGCTCGGCGGGAAAGAGGAATTTTTGAAGGTGTAGATCTGGTATTGCCGATTGACGGGTGTTGTCGGATTACGGCCTACGGCCTGCACACTATTGGCATTGCTTGCTTCCGGGTGTTGTCGGATTACGGCCTACGGCCTGCACACTATTGGCATTGCTTGTTTCCGGGTGTTGTCGGATTACGGCCTACGGCCTGCACACTATTGGCATTGCTTGTTTCCGGGTGTTGTCGGATTACGGCCTACGGCCTAATCCGACCTACGCAAATACGCAACCTTAGGTCGGGTAGGTCGGATTAGCGTAGCGTAATCCGACAACATTGTTGGCGCTGCTCACTCCCGCCCAATACCCGCCACGTCCACGCCCTCCCCGCCCCAATCCGCGGCACACCATCCCTGCTTTAAATACCGATGAAAACTGGAATACGGCCAATCGATGGCTTGCTCCACCAAGCCATGCTTGACCGGGTTGTAATGGATGTAATCGACATGATTGGCGAGGTCGCGTTCGTCGCGGAGCACATGCTCCCAGAAACGGTGCTGCCAAGTATCTTTAATGCCTGCATGCTTGCTGAACCATGTCTTGATCAGCCTCCAGCGCGTCATGAAATCGGCATCGCCTTCAGGCAGGGTCCAGATGCAATGCAGGTGATCGGGCAGGATAACGATAGCGTCGATATTGAATGGCCGTTTATGGCGTACGGTGCGGAAAGCGTGCCGCAGCAAATCCACGGCAGTGGCAGTAGCAAAAACGGGCCGGCGGTGTGCCGTCACCACCGTGAAAAAAAAGCTGCCGCCTGGCTGGAATGCGCGTCGGTATCGCATAGTTTCATGGGTGTTGTCGGATTACGGCCTTGCGGCCTAATCGCTATGGCTTTTCTTGGTTCCCGGTGTTGTCGGATTACGGCCTTGCGGCCTAATCGCTATGGCTTTTCTTGGTTCCCGGTGTTGTCGGATTACGGCCTTGGCGGCCTAATCGCTACGGCTTTTCTTGGTTCCCGGTGTTGTCGGATTACGGCCTTGCGGCCTAATCCGACCTACGCGCATATGCGGCGGCAGGTCGGGTAGGTCGGATTAGCGTGGCGTAATCCGACTTCCAGCGTAAGCCGGCTTTTCGCAATCGACCTTGCGTCCGCGCAGCCTACATGCACATCCAGAAGCGATTCGCCAGGTCGAGCATGAAATCGGGCCGCAGATACGCCATGAAGACGATGGCCAGCAGCGCGGCGCCCAGCAGGCGCCACAGCCACGCGCGCCAGTTGCCCACTACGCCGCCACCGCCGCGCGCTTGACGGCGCGCTCGTCGATCGGCAGGTTGATCAGCGCGGCCAGCAAGCCCAGGCCGATGGTGATCATCCATACGGCGTGGTACGTGCCCTGGTGCTCGTACAGGTAGCCGCCCAGCCATGCACCGAGAAAACTGCCCACCTGATGCGAGAAAAACACCATCCCGGCCAGCATCGACAGGTGCTTCACGCCGAAGATGCCGGCGATGATGCCATTCGTCAGCGGCACGGTCGACAGCCACAGCACGCCCATGCCGGCGGCGAACAGGTACACCGACCATGACGACAAGGGCGCCAGCAGGAACAGCGTGATGACCACCGCGCGCGCCACGTAGATGGCCGACAGCAGATAGCGCTTGGCGATTTTTCCGCCCAGCTTGCCCGCGTAGTAGGAGCCGACGATATTGAACAGGCCGATCAGCGCCAGCGCCGTGACGGCGATATTCGGATTCATCAGGCCCTGGTCCTTCAGGTAGGCCGGCAAGTGCACGCCGATGAACACCAGCTGGAAGCCGCACACGAAATACCCCGCCAGCAGCAGCCAGAACGAGCGGCTGGCGACGGCTTCGCTGAAGGCGGCGCCGACGCTTTGCTGCGGACCGCTGGCGTGCGTAACGGGCGGCTCGCGCAGGTAAAAGGCCATCGGGATCATGGCCAGCAGCACCAGGGCGGCAAGCACGTAAAAGGCGTTTTGCCAGCCCACGGCGGAAATCAGTTGCTGCTCGACCGGCATCATCAGGAACTGGCCAAACGAGCCGGCCGCCGACGAGATGCCGAAGGCCCACGAACGCTGCTCGGGCGGCGCGCTGCGACCGATGATGCCGCTGATGGCGCCAAACGCCGTGCAGGCCAACGCCAGGCCGATGAAGATGCCCGAGCCGACAATGAACAGCGTGGGCTGCGTGACGAGCGCCATCCACACGAGGCCGGCCATGTAGCTGATGGCGCCGACGATGACGACGCGCATGGTGCCGAAGCGGTCGGCCGCCATGCCGGCGAACGGGCCGAAGACGCCCCACATCAGGTTTTGCATGGCCAGCGCCAGCGAATACGTTTCGCGCGTCCAGCCATTGGCTTGCGAAATCGGCTGCATCCAGAAGCCCAGGCCATGGCGCACGCCCATCGCCAGGGTCAGGACGACGCCGCTGGCGATCAGGACGGTTTTCAGGCTGGGACGGGATGAGGGCAATGTCATGGGGTTCCTGATTACGCCTGGTCGGCGCTGTAAACGAGGCCGATCTGGCCGCGCATGGTGTCCAGATTATGCATCAGCGCCACGCTGTCGGCGTGCGGCATGACGGGGCTTTCCAGCAGGCCGGCGCGGATGCAGCGCATCGCTTCCAGCGCTTCGTGCGTGTAGCCATTGCCCAGGCAGGGCGCGGCGACCACGCGGCGTTCGCCGTCCATCGCTTCGACGATCAAGGAGTCGGGCTTGTAAAAACGGTTGGGCAGGCGGATGCGCCCCAGGCTGCAGGAAATCGTCATTTCCGTCGGCGTCAGCGCGTGCAGGCTGCAGGCGCAGGACGAGGTGCCGCCGCCAGCATGCAGCAGCGAGAAGACGACTTGCTCGTCGACGCCGGTGGCGCCCATCTCGGCCAGCGCCTGCACGGCCGACACGGGTCCGAGGAAGAAGGCCGCCATCGACAGCGGATAGATGCCCACGTCGAGCAGCGCGCCGCCGCCCAATTCAGGATTGAACATGCGGTGCTCGGGCGGGAAGCTGGCGACAAAGCCGATATCGGCCTGCACCTGCTGCGGCACGCCGATTTCGCCGCTGGCGATGATGCGTTTGGCTTCCTGCACGGCCGGCAGGAAGCGGCTCCACATGGCTTCCATCAGGAACAGCTTTTTCTCGCGCGCCATGTCGACCACGGCCTGCGCTTCGCGCGCATTCATGGTGAACGGCTTTTCGCACACGACGTGCTTGCCGGCGGCCAGGCACATCAGCGCATTTTCCGCATGCAGGGTGTGCGGCGTGGCGATGTAGATCACGTCCACGTCCGCGTCGTCGGCCAGCGCCTGGTACGAACCGTGGCAGCGTTCGATGCCGAATTCGGCGCCGAAGGCCAGCGCGCCGGCATCGCTGCGCGAGGCCACCGCCACCAGTTGCGCACCCGGCGCATCGCGCAAGCCGATGGCCATTGCGCGCGCTATCTTGCCCGTGCCGAGGATGCCCCAGCGTATCACCTTATCCATGCATCGATCCCTTTGGCCGCCGCGGCGGCATGCGTTAAGTTGACGCCTTGCGTTTCGGACGAAACACCGTAGCGTCATTATAAAAATCGTCGTCCTGGCATTCGCTCCAGCCGGGCAGGCCCAGCACGGGCAGCGGCGTAAAATCGGCCGTCGTCAGGCCGCCGCTGACCAGGTCCTGCGCCACGCGCTCGTCGAGCCAGGCGCGCCGCGCCGCATCGTCGAGCGCGAAGTAGGCGTCGCCGGCAAAGATCACGCGCGCGTGCGCCGTGATGGCCTTGTACGGCGCCACCAGTTTTTCCATCAGCGCGTGGCCGAACAGGCAGACTTCGGCGTCGCCGCCGGCGCCAAACTTGCCGCGCTGCGCGATGAAGGCGCCGCGCCAGTCGTGTCCGCGCAACGTCGCTTCCAGCGCGCGCCCCGCATCGCTGTCGCGCAGCACCAGCAAGGCCGAATTTTCATCGAAAATGGTGGCGCCGTCGCGTGCCGGGCCACGCGACTTGCCGACGCCGGACAGGGCGATCTGCGCCGCCTGCAAGGCATTCAGCTGCCGCTTGATGCGCGGGAAGGTCAGCCATACGAGCGCATTGAAAAAGTCATGCAGATTGTCGCGCGTGGGCACGCCGCCCGTGGCGCCGATGAATTCTTCATACGCGACGCCTTCGGGCAGCTCGCTTTGCGGCACGAAGGCCAGCGGCAAGCCCGATGGATTGCGCAAGTCCAGCGCCCGCGCCTGCCCGTTCAGCGCGGCGATGACCGTGTCGCGCTGCAGGTCCAGCTGCCGTCGCGCCGGCAGCACCGTGGCATACCAGGGGCGGGTCCAGTCTATCGATGGCAGCATGAAGCGCTTACACCATTTTCCAGTTGATCTGCTCGCCGGCATTGAGCGGAATGACATGGCTGTCGCCCAGCGGCAGAGAGGCTGGCAGGGTCCAGCTTTCACGCTTCAGGGTGATGGTGTCCGTGTTGCGCGCCACGCCATAGAAGGCCGGGCCGTGGAAGCTGGCAAACGCTTCCAGCTTGTCGAGCGCGCCGGCGCGCTCGAACGCCTCGGCATACATTTCCATCGCATGCAGGGCCGTGTAGCAGCCGGCGCAGCCGCAAGCCATTTCCTTGGCGCCTTGCGCGTGCGGCGCCGAATCTGTGCCGAGGAAGAAGCGTTCGTCGCCGCTGGCGGCCGCCGTCATCAGCGCCAGGCGGTGCTCTTCGCGCTTGAGAATCGGCAGGCAGTAGTAATGCGGGCGGATGCCGCCCTTGAAGATCTCGTTGCGGTTGTACAGCAGGTGATGCGCCGTGATGGTGGCGGCGATCGGGCCTTCCGCTTCGGCCACGTACTGCGCCGCGTCCTTGGTGGTGATGTGCTCGAATACGACGGACAGGGCCGGGAAGGCGCTGCGCAGCGGACGCATCACGCGTTCGATGAAGACGGCTTCGCGGTCGAAAATGTCGATTTCCGGGTCCGTCACTTCGCCGTGCACGAGGAAGGGCATGCCCACTTCCTGCATCACTTCCAGCACCTTGTAGCAGTTTTTCAGGTCCGTCACGCCCGCATCGGAATTGGTGGTGGCGCCGGCCGGATACAGTTTCACGGCTTGCACGATGCCGCTGTCCTGCGCGCGGCGGATTTCATCGGGCGAGGTGTTGTTCGTCAGGTACAGCACCATCAGCGGGTCGAAGTTCACGCCTTCCGGCACGGCCGCCAGGATGCGTTCGCGGTAGGCGGCTGCGTCGGCGGTGGTGGTGACGGGCGGTTTCAGGTTCGGCATGACGATGGCGCGGCCGAACTGGCGCGCGCTGTGCGGCAGCACGCTGGCCATGACGGCGCCGTCGCGCAGGTGCAGGTGCCAGTCGTCTGGACGGGTGATGGTGATGGACGAAGGAACGGCGGTCGGGGTGTGATCGGGTGTGGACATGGCGGCTGCTCTCAGGCGGTCATTGCGAATAGCGCCATTTTACCAGCCGCCGGGCCGCCTCGCCCGCCGGGAAAGCCCGTATGCGCTGCCGCCCTGACGGTAAAACGGCCAGTGTGCGCTGGCCGTTTTGCATATCAGGAGCGCATGCGCATCAGGATTTGGCAGGCGGCGCCTCCTGCTTCGCCACCCAGGCGCGGATATCGGCCAGCATCCGGTCCAGCGCGGCGCGGTCATACACATGGCCACGGCTGACCACCAGGCGGATCTGGCGCGTGGCGCCGATGTCCTGCAGCGGATTGGCGTCGAGCACCAGCAGGTCGGCCGCCTTGCCGGCCGCCACGCTGCCGTAGCGCGCCAGCTTGCCCAGGAAGCGGGGGCCGTTGATGACGGCCGACTGCAAGGCTTGCTGCGGCGTCAGCCCATACTGCACGTACAGGCCGATTTCATCGTGCAGGGCCTGTCCCGGATAGTCGAAGGAATTGAGGAAGCCCGCATCGGTGCCGGCGATGATGCTCACGCCCTGCTGCTGCAAGATCGGCAGCAGCTTTGCCGATTGCTCGAACTGCGCATGGCGCTGGGCGATGGCTTCCGGACCATCCTTGGCGGCGCGCTGCACGCGCCAGTCGTAAGTGGCGCGCAGCCCCTTGCCGATGTATTGCAGGGCCGGATCGTGCGTGTGGTCTTCGCGGTCCAGGTAAGCCGTCACGCGCGAACCCCACAGGGTCGGCACGATGGCCGTGCCGCGCGCGGCCAGGTAGCTGAAGGCCTTGCGCGCCGTCGGTTCGTCGTAGCTTTGCACGCTTGCGCGCATCGCCTCCTTGCCCGTCAGCTTGCCGGCGGCCACCTGGTCCGTCAGTTCCTGTTCGCGCGGCGTGGTGGCGCGCAGCAGGTAGGACTGGTGCTCGATCGTGCCCAGGCCCGCGTCGGCCATCTGTCCCAATGTCAGCTGCACGGGGATATGCCCCGAGGTGCGCATGCCGCGCTCGCGCGCCTGGCGCAGCGCTTCCAGGTACAGCTCCGGCTTCAGGGTGTTTTCCGTGATCTTCACGAAGTCGACGTGCTGCGCCTGCAGGCCGTCGAGCGCGCGCGTGACTTCCTGCGGCGTGCCCACTTCGATGGTGCCCTTCCACAGCGGCTTGATGCCCTCCAGCTTGGCGCCGGAGGTAAAAATCGTCGGCCCCTGCAGCTGGCCCGCGTTGATCTGCTGGCGCCAGGCCAGCACGGTGTCGGGCAAGTCGCCCGAGCAGTCGCGCACCGTGGTGATGCCGTGCGCCAGGTACAGCGGCAGCAGCTGCTTGTTCTCGTCGTTCAGCTCGGGGCCGCCGCCGAAATGCACATGCGTGTCCCACAGGCCCGGCATCACGTATTTGCCGGGCAGGCGGATGGTGCGCTTCGGCGCATAGCTGCGCAGCTGCGCGTCATCGACGACGGCGACGATGCTGTCGCCCTTGAGCAGCACGGATTGTCCCGTGACGGCGCGGCCGGCGGCAACGTCGATCACGGTGGCGTCGCGCAGGGCGATGTCGACGGCGATCCTGTCGGCCGCGTGGGCCTGTGCCAGGAAGCCCAGCGCCAGCATCGCGCCGGCCATTTTTTTCAGTACAGGCAGCATTACCAATTTCAATGTCATTCCAGTTCAACAGATAAAAAATTAATGGATGATTTTGGCGAGAAAATCGCGCGCGCGGTCCGAACGCGTCGTGTTGAAGAAATCGTCCTTGCTGCAATCCTCGATGATCTTGCCCTGGTCCATGAAGACGATGCGGTTGGCCACGCGCTTGGCAAAACCCATTTCATGCGTGACGACCATCATCGTCATGCCTTCCTGCGCCAGGCCCACCATCACGTCGAGCACTTCGTTGATCATTTCGGGGTCGAGCGCCGATGTCGGTTCGTCGAACAGCATGGCGATCGGATCCATCGACAGCGCGCGGGCGATCGCCACGCGCTGCTGCTGGCCGCCCGAAAGCTGGCCGGGGAATTTGTCCTGCTGTGACAGCAGGCCCACGCGGTCCAGGTATTTCAAGCCCTTGGCATTGGCTTCGTCGGCGCTGCGGCCCAGCACCTTGATCTGGCCGATGGTGAGGTTTTCGCGGATCGACAAATGCGGGAACAGCTCGAAATTCTGGAACACCATGCCGATGCGCGCGCGCAGTTTCGACAGATTCGTTTTCGGATCGTTGACGGCGATGCCGTCGACGATGATCTGCCCCTGCTGGATCGGCTCGAGGCCGTTGACGGTCTTGATCAGGGTCGACTTGCCGGAGCCGGACGGTCCGCAAATGACCATCACGTCGCCCTTGGCCACTTGTGTGGTGCAGTCGGTCAGCACCTGAAACTGGCCATACCATTTGCTTACTTTGTTCAGTTCAATCATGGTCTTCTTTCTTGTTTTCCCGAGCATCAGGCTGGAATGGATTAGCGAATGATGGCGACGCGCTTTTGCAGGCGTTTCACCAGGAACGACAAGGCATAGCACAGCACGAAATACACGACGGCGACGAACACGTACATCTCCACCAGGCGGCCGTCGCGCTGCGCGATTTTCGAGGCGGCGCCGACAAAATCGGGAATCGACAGCACGTACACGAGCGAGACGTCCTGGAACAGCACGATGGTTTGCGTCAGCAGCACGGGGATCATGTTGCGGAACGCCTGCGGCAGCACGATGCTGCCCATGGTTTGCCGGTAGTTCATGCCCAGCGCCTGGCCCGCCCATACCTGGCCACGCGGGATCGACTGTATGCCGCTGCGCATGATCTCGCAATAGTAGGCCGCCTCGAACATGATGAAGGTGATCAGCGCCGAGGAAAACGCGCCCACCTTCACGGGCTCGGCGGCGCCGATGATCCAGGCGGCGATGTACGGC
Source organism: Janthinobacterium sp. GW822-FHT07H10 (assembly GCF_058798675.1). Lineage (NCBI taxonomy): Bacteria > Pseudomonadati > Pseudomonadota > Betaproteobacteria > Burkholderiales > Oxalobacteraceae > Janthinobacterium > Janthinobacterium sp. GW822-FHT07H10. Next base: position 18,424 of record NZ_JBXAKS010000001.1, on the reverse strand, counting down.
ACCAGGAAGTAGAACCAGAAGATCACCAGCACCAGCGGGATCGAGCGTATCAGGTTGACATAGCTCGACGCCACGCCGGACAGGATGCGGTTGCTGGACAGCCGCATCAGCGCCAGCAGGGTGCCCAGCACGATGCCGCCCACCATGGACAGCGCCGTCAGTTTCAGGGTGAACACCATGCCGGTCTGGAACAGGTAGACCCACGAGCGGGAGATGACATCGAAGTCGAAATTACCGAACATGTCAGTGTCCTCCCGTCTTGGCGCCGGCGACGATGAAGCCCGGGATGGCGACCTTTTTCTCGATCAGGTGCATCAGCACCACCACCAGCAGATTGACGACGACGTAGATGATGGTGGCGGCCGAAAACGCTTCGAAGACCTGGAACGAAAATTCCTGGATGGCGCGCGCGCTGGCCGTCAGTTCGATCAGGCCGATGGTCAGCGCCACGGAGCTGTTCTTGATGATGTTCAGGAACTCGCTGGTCAGCGGTGGCATGATGACGCGCGCGGCCATCGGCAGCAGGATGAAACGGTAGGTTTGCGGCAGGGTCAGGCCGAGCGCCGTGCCGGCCAGTTTCTGCCCGCGCGGCAGCGCCTCGATGCCCGTCGTCACCTGCACGGCGACGCGCGAGGAAGTGAAAAATCCCAGGCACAGAACCGCCGTGACGAACGGCGCATTCGGCAGCGACTTGACCCAGTTGCCCATGTCCGTGGGCAGCAGCTCCGGCATGACGAAATACCAGAGAAACATCTGCACCAGCAGCGGCACGTTGCGGAACAATTCGACATACGCGTTGGCCACGCCAACGATCCATTTATTCGGCAGGGTGCGGATGGTGCCGATCACCAGGCCCAGGATCAGGGCCATGATCCAGGCCGTGCCGGCCGTGGCCAGGGTCCAGATCAAGCCGGACCACAGGGTGTCCATATACGTGCCGACGCCATCGGGAGATATCTCCCAGAAGATGCGCCAATTCCAGTTGTAATTCATGATCATCCTTCCCATGCGGCCCAAGGACGGCGGCTTGCCCGCCGCCCGCCCCGCAAATGAAACGGGAGGCTTGCGCCCCCCGGTTTTTACGCACTCTTGTTACTTTTTCCGTTTGTCCGACGTCTTCTGCGCTTCCGGCACGGCCGCATACGCGGCCGGATCGCCCGAATCGGTCGGATTCGTGAAGACCGCCTTCAATTGCGGCGGCATGGGGAATTTCAGGTTGATGTTTTTCGGCGGGATCGGCGAGGTAAACCACTTGGCGTAGATGCGGTTGATGTCGTCGCTCTTGTACAGGCGGATCAGGGCGTCGTCGACCACCTTCTTGAAGGCCGGGTCGCCCTTGCGCAGCATGATGCCGTATGGCTCGACGGACAGCGCTTCCTTGGTGATTTCGTAGTCGTTCGGATTTTTCGAATTGGCCACTTGCGAGGCGAGCAAGATATCGTCGTTGGCTTCGGCCACCGCGCGGCCCGTTTCCAGCATCAGGAACGATTCGGGATGGTCCTTGCCGACGGCGATGTTCATGCCCAGGTTCTTTTCCTTGTTGAGGATGGTCATCTGCTTGATGGTCGACGTGCCGGCCGTGGCGACCAGGGTCTTGCCGCGCAAGTCTTCCAGGGTCTTGATGTTCGAGGATTTTTTCGACAGCACGCGGTTGCCGATGACGAACATGGTGGGCGCGAATGCCACCTGCTGCTGGCGCTCGAGGTTGTTCGTCGTCGAGCCGCATTCGAGGTCGATGGTGCCGTTGGCCATCAGCGGGATGCGGTTGGCCGAGGTGACGGGGCTCATCACCACTTTCAGTTCGCTCAGGCCCAGGTGCTTTTGCAGGGCCGTGACGACCTTCATGCACAGGTCGATCGAATAGCCCTGGTATTGCTGCTTGTCATCGAGATAGGAGAAGGGCACGGAGCCGTCACGCACACCGAGGGTGACGGAACCGGCTTTCTTGATCTTGGCCAATGTGCCGGTCAATTCCTGTGCCTGGGCTGGCGACATGCTGCTAAGGACGCCAACGCTGAGCAGCGTGGCGACGATTCTGGTCAATTTCATAAATTCTCCTGGGCGGACAAACCGGATGCGACTCCGGACGAAACAACTGTGGTGCAGACGCCACCAATGGAATTAATTTTATTTCATTTTCAGCGCCGGACTAGCCGTTTTCTGCGATTGCCCTCAAATAGGCGCTATACGCGCGCCTGAAGGGGCGCGGCTGTAGCATTTTTCCTACTGATTTCCCATTCCCGATTTATTTTGCTGGCGCCAAGCCCGCCAGCGCGTCATCCTCTTCCGTCTCATCGTCCATATTCGCCTGCTGGCGTTGCCACATCTGCGCATACAGGCCATTTGCGGCCAGCAATTGCGGATGCGTGCCGCGCTCGACGATGCGGCCATGGTCGAGCACGAGGATTTGCTGGGCGTCGGCCACCGTCGACAGGCGGTGCGCAATCACCAGCGTGGTGCGGTTCCTGGCGATGTCCTTCAGCTGCGCCTGGATCGCCTGTTCGGCCTTCGAATCGAGCGCCGAGGTGGCTTCATCGAAGATCAAAATGGCCGGATCCTTCAGCAAGGTGCGGGCGATGGCCACGCGCTGCTTTTCGCCGCCCGACAGCTTCAAGCCCCGCTCGCCCACCATGGAGTTGTAGCCATCGGGCAAGCTTTCAATGAAATCATGGATCGACGCCGCCTTCGCCGCCGCCACGATGGCGTCCTTGCTGGCGCCCGGCTTGCCATAGGCGATGTTGTATTCGATGGTGTCGTTGAACAACACCGTGTCTTGCGGCACGATGCCGATGGCGGCGCGCAAGGAATCCTGCGTGATGCTGCGCAAGTCCTGGCCGTCGATGGTGATGCCGCCACCATCGACTTCATAGAAGCGGAACAACAGGCGCGACAGGGTCGACTTGCCCGAACCGCTGTGGCCCACCACGGCCGTCGTGGTGCCGGCGGCGATCTGGAAATCCACGTCGAACAGGATTTGCCGCTTGGCTTCATAGCTGAAATCCACATGCTCGAAACGCACGGCCGCGCCGCGCGTGACGAGCGGCCTGGCTTCCGGCGTATCGGCGATTTCGCGGTTTTCGTTCAGCAGCGAGAACAGGCGCTCCATGTCGGCCAGGCTCTGCTTGATTTCGCGGTAGATGACGCCAAGGAAATTGAGGGGAATGTACAGCTGGATCATGAAGGCGTTCACCAGCACCAGGTCGCCCAGGGTCATCGTGCCGGCGATCACGCCCACCGTGGCGCGCCACAGGATCAATGTGACGGCCGTGGCGATGATCAGCGACTGGCCCGTATTGAGCAGGGACAAGGAAGTCTGCGATTTCACGGCCGCACTTTCATAGCGCTGCAAGCCCTCGTCATAGCGCTTCGCTTCGTAATCCTCGTTGCCGAAATATTTCACGGTTTCATAGTTGATCAGCGAATCGATGGCCTTGGTATTCGCCTTGGAATCGAGGTCGTTCATGGTGCGGCGGAAGTGCGTGCGCCAGTTCGTCACCAGCACGGTAAACGCGATATAGGACACGAGCGCCACCGCCGTGATGACGGTGAACCAGATGTCGTAATGCAAGACCAGATAGCCGAGCACGAGGGTGATTTCCACCAGGGTCGGCAAGATGTTGAACAAGGTATAGGAAATGAGCGAGCCGACGCTGCGCGTGCCCCGTTCGATGTCGCGCGTCATGCCGCCCGTCTGGCGGTTCAAATGAAAGCGCAAGGACAGCGCATGCAGGTGGCGGAACACTTGCAGCGCGATGGTGCGCACGGCGCGCTGCGTGACCCGGGCGAACAGGAATTCGCGCAGCTCCGTAAACAAGGTGGTCGACAGGCGCAGCAAGCCGTAGGCCACCAGCAAGCCCACCGGCAATACCAGCAGCGCCTGCGGATGGGCCGCCGTGATGGTCATGGCGTCGACGAGTTTTTTCAGGATCAGAGGCACGCCCACGTTGGCCAGCTTGGCGCCCACCAGGCAGAGCAGCGCCAGCAGCACCCGCCATTTGTAGACCCATAAGTACGGCAGCAGGGTCTTGATGGTGGCGAAATCGCTGTGGCTGGCGGAAGCTGGCGAGCGGGGCGGAGGGGGAGTCTGGGAACGGCGCATGGCGAAGGTCGGCTTTTTATGGTTCAATCGGGGCAATTGTAGCCTTTCATGAGAATAAAAGATGAGCACCTCCCCCGCCCGCCCCGATAACTGCCTCGCCTCCGGCCTGCCCGCCGGAAAAATGCCCGAACTGCGCATGATGCCCGCGCCGTCGGACGCCAATGTATACGGCGACGTCTTCGGCGGCTGGATCATGTCGCAAGTCGATATCGCCGGCTCCCTGCCGGCCACGCGACGCGCCAACGGCCGCGTCGCCACCATCGCCGTCAACTCCTTCGTCTTCAAAAATCCCGTGTTCGTCGGCGATCTGCTGTCCTTCTACGCCGATATCGTCAAGGTCGGCAATACCTCGATCACCGTCAATGTCGAAGTGTATGCCGAGCGCAACCGCCTGCAGGCGTGCATCGTGAAAGTTACGGAAGCCACCCTGATCTATGTCGCCACCGATTCCGACCGCAAGCCGCGCAAGGTGCCGCCGATCGAAACCTTGTTGTCGCAATAATTCCACTCCGCGGGCTCCGCCGGCATGGATAGCCAGCGCCGCATCTTCCTGCACAGCGCCGCGCGCATCGGTGCCCTGGCCGCCGCCGGCGGCATGCTGTCCGGTTCCGGCGCACGCGCCGCCACGCGCCTGAATGGCGGCGGCTATCCATTCGCGCTCGGCGTCGCTTCCGGCTCGCCCCTGCCCGATGCCGTCGTGCTGTGGACGCGCATCTGCTACGACCCGCTGCACGCGGCCGCCACGCGCGCCATCGCCCTCACCGTGCGCTGGGAAGTGGCCGAGGACGAAGCATTCCGGCGCATCGTCGCCAAGGGGCAAGCGACGGCCACGCCGGCGCTCGCGCACAGCGTGCATGTGGACGTGGCAGGCCTGGCGCCCGGACGCTGGTACTGGTACCGCTTCATGCTGGGCGACGCCGTCAGCCCCGTGGGCCGCACGCGCACGGCGCCGGCCGCCGATGCCCTGCCCGCCTCGCTGAAACTGGCCGTGGCCTCGTGCCAGCACTGGGAATTTGGCGCCTACGCGGCGCACCGGCATATCGCCGCGGCCGCGCCCGACCTGGTGGCCTTCCTCGGCGACTATATCTACGAATGGGGGCCGTACCAGCTGCAGCACCCGGACCGGGCCATGCGCACGCATGAAAGCTTCACCCTGGCCGACTACCGCACCCGCTATGCGCAGTACAAGAGCGACCAGGATCTGCAGGACGCGCACCTGGCCGCGCCGTGGATCGTCACCTGGGATGACCATGAGGTGGCCAACGATTACGGCAATGACCGCGACGAATTGCTCACGCCGTCGTTCCTTGCGCGCCGCGCGGCCGCCTACCAGGCGTTCTATGAGCATATGCCGCTGCGTCTGCTGCCGCTGGGACGGCGCGGCTTCGTCGACATGCGCATCTACCAGCGCTACGACTGGGGCCGCCTGGCGCGCTTCCATGTGCTGGACGACCGCCAGTACCGCGCCTACCACGCGTGCGCCAGGCCGGGCCGCGGCGGCTCGAATTCCGTCACCACGCGCAACTGCCCCGACTTGCTGAAACCGGGTCGCACCATGCTGGGCGAAGAACAGCAGCGCTGGCTGCAAGCCGGGCTCGACAATTCTCCCGCGCACTGGAACATACTGGCCCAGCAAACACTGATGGCGCAATCGAGCCAGGTGCCGATCGTGCGTCCCGGCGACGAACGCATCTGGACCGATGGCTGGGATGGCTATCCGCTGGCGCGCCAGCACCTGCTCGACGCCCTGCACAACAGCCAGGCCCGCAACCCGCTGGTGCTGTCAGGCGACGTGCACACGTTTTATGCGACGGAGCTGAGCCGCAACGCCACGCGCTCCATTGGCAAGGCGAATCCCGTGCTGGCCACCGAGTTTTGCGGCACCTCCATCACCTCGAGTTCCCGCCCACAGGCGCGCACGGACCAGTACGTGGCGATGAATCCGCACATCTGCTACGGACGCAGCGACAAGCGCGGCTATATGTGGATGGATATCACGCCAGAGAAAACCACGACCGTGTTCCAGGGCCTGGAAAATGTGCGCGACCGCGCCTCCGCCATCGCGCCGCTGGCCAGTTTTACCGTGCGCGACGGTATCCCCGGCCTGCAGCAAAGCTGAATCACGCCATCGACAGCTGTTTCAGGGCGTCGCGGTAGCGCCGGCTGACGGGCACCTCGCCGCCCGTGCTCAGGCCGATGCGTGCCTCGCCCGACTCCAGCGGCGTGATCGTTTGCACGAAATCGAGGTTGACGATATAGCTGCGATGCACGCGCACAAAGCGCTTGCCATCGAGGCGGCGCTCGATGGCCGCCATGGTCGAGCGCAGCGGGTAGTCGTGGCCGCGCACATGCAGGTTCACATAATTGCCCCAGGCCTGTATCCATTCGATGTCGGCCGCGGGCAGCAGGAAATCCTTGCCCAGCTTGCGCACCAGGAAGCGTTCCGGCTGCTCCACCGGTTCCACGGCCGCCCCTGCATCGGGTTCGCCCAGCAAGGTCGCCTCGCCTTGCCAGCGCATCAGCAGCAACTGGTAAAAACCGGTGAACAATAAAATGGAGAAGTAAGTACGCACATCCTTGACATACTCGTATGGCAATTCGCGCCACCAGTCGCCGAAATCGTAATCGCTGCCCTGGCTCCAGTACGCGAGCTTGCGCAAGGCCACCATGGCCAGCACATGCACCAGGCTGTAGACGAGCGACGCGGCCAGGTGCCAGCGCAGGTTCCGGCGCTGGAACACCAGGTGCAGGGGACGCAGCTGGTTGGCCAGGATCACCACCGGTACCAGCGCCAGCAACACCAGGTTGCTGCTCCATTCCCACACGGCCACTTCCCAGAATGGCGTCGCGAGCCCGGCGCGCACGCGGTCGGCCCAGCTGATCCAGCAGTTGAGCGAAGTTTGCAGCAGATACAGGACGATCCAGAAAGCTGGCTCGGCGAGCTTGCGCCAGCGTTGATATCGTTGCAACAAATCGGTGGAAGAAAGGCGCATGGTGGCGGACGGTGAATGAGTTGCATGATTGTAATGTCCCACCGCCGTCCCGGCGTCGCCGCTTGTCACAAACTGCCCGCAATTGGTCACTTTTCACTGGGTCGGCCGCCGCGACCTGCCTATGCTCGGGCATTCCCACACCAACGTCCCCATCGCCCATCATGAGCATCCATTCTCGCCGTTACGATATCGACGCCTTGCGCTTTCTTGTCTTCAGCCTGCTGATCGCCTACCACACGGCCATGCTGTATCTGGACGGCGCCGCCTTCCATATGAAAAGCACGTACTTGACGGAAACGTTGAATTTCCCCATGGTCTTTATCAACCGTTGGCGCATGGAAATCGTCTTCCTCATTTCCGGCGTGTCGTGCGCCATGATGACGCAAGCGTCCCGTGGCGCTTTCCTGCGGCGCAGGCTCGCGCGCCTGCTGCTGCCCCTGCTCTTTGGCGTGCTGCTGGTGGTGCCCGTGCAGCCGTATTGCGAAGGCGTCAGCAACGGCCTGGTCGAGCCTGGCTATGGACAATTCCTGCTGCATTATTTTGGCGGCTACGCCTGGCCGGCCGGCGCATTTACGGGCTGGAAAACCAGTTTTACCTGGAACCATCTGTGGTATCTCGTGTATCTGCTGCTGTACACCCTCGTGCTGGCGGCGCTGCAGCCGCTGCTGGCCCAGGCCAGGCCGCTGTTCACGAGACTGCGCGGCTGGCGCCTGCTGATCCTGCCCGCCCTGCCAACGCTGGCGGCAACCGTCTTCCTGAAACTGCGCTATCCGGAAAACCACGCGCTGCTCAAGGACTGGTACGCGCACGCCATCTATTTCACCATGTACCTGTATGGCTGGTGGCTGGGCAATGACAAGGGAGTGTGGCAGGAACTGGCCCGGCTGCGCTGGCATGCGCTGTTGCTGGCGCCATGCGCGTTTGCCGTGTATCTGGGCTTTGACCTCGTGTATTCGGAAAACCTGCTGACCTGGGCTTCGGCCGGCTCCTGGCCCATGCGCAACCTGTACATGTGGCTGGCCATCTGCGCCATCCTGGGCTGGTCGTACACCTTGCTGAACCGGCCCTTTTCCTGGCTGCCATGGGCGCGCCAGGCGGTCTTTCCCTGGTACATACTGCACCAGAGCGCGATCGTGCTGCTGGCGTACTGGCTGGTGCCGCTGCGGCTGGGTCCCGTGCTCGAGCCATTGCTGATACTGGCCGGCACGGTGGCGCTCTGCTGGCTGGGGACGTCGCTGTTGATCAGCAAGGTGAGCTGGCTGCGTCCCTGCTTCGGCTTGCCCGCCCTGCCACGAAGAGCCGTAGCGGCGGACACAGCCTTGCCTGCAAATTAAGCAGCTTTCTTTTCGTCACGCAATTGCCGGCGCAAGATCTTGCCGACGTTGGTTTTCGGCAATTCATCGCGGAATTCGATGTATTTCGGCTTCTTGTAGGCCGTCAGTTCATGCTTGCAATGCTCGCGGATCTGTTCCACCGTCAGGTTCGGATCCTTACGCACGACAAACACTTTCACGGCTTCGCCCGAGTTCGCATCGGGCACGCCGATGCACGCGCATTCGAGCACGCCCGGACACGACGCGACCACGTCTTCCACCTCGTTCGGATACACATTGAAGCCGGAGACGATGATCATATCTTTCTTGCGATCCACGATCTTCACGTAGCCGCGCTCGTCCATGACGCCCACGTCGCCCGTCTTGAAATAGCCGTCCGCCGTCATCGACTTGGCCGTCTCGTCCGGACGCTGCCAGTAGCCGGCCATCACTTGCGGGCCGCGCACGGCGATCTCGCCCGGTTCGCCCAGCGGTACTTCCACGCCATCGTCGTTCAGGATCGCCACTTCCGTCGACGGGAACGGCAAGCCGATGGTGCCCGTGAATTCCGTGATGTCGACGCGGTTGCCCGTCACCACGGGCGACGTTTCCGACATGCCATAGCCTTCGATCAGCGGGCAGCCCGTCAGTTTCAGCCAGCGCTCGGCCACGTTGCGCTGCAAGGCCATGCCGCCGCCATTGCACACCTTGTAGCTGGAGAAATCGAGCTTGGCAAACTCGGCATTGTTCAGCAGCGCGTTGTACAGCGTATTGACGGCCGGGAAGACGACGATCTTGTGCTTGGACAATTCCTTGACGAAACCGGGAATGTCGCGCGGGTTCGGGATCAGCACGTTCAAGCCACCCACGCGCATGCCCATCAGGGCGCTGACCGTCAGCGAATAGATGTGATACAGGGGCAAGGCGCACATGAAGCCCATCGAGGTGGCGCGCATTTCCTTGGTCATCACGGGCGAAATCCACGCCTCGTTTTGCAGCACGTTGGCGATCACGTTACGGTGCAGCAGCATGGCGCCCTTCGACACGCCCGTCGTGCCGCCCGTGTATTGCAGGAAGACGATATCGTCATGGCCCTGCTGCACGGGCGTCAAGGTCAGGCGCGCTCCCTCGGCCAGCATCTTGTTGAAGCTGATGGCGCCAGGCAAGGAAAACGCGGGCACCATTTTCTTGATCTTGCGCACGACGAAGTTGACAATTGTGCCTTTCAGTCCGCCCAGCAAGTCGCCCATGGTGGCAACGATCACATGCTTGACCTGGGTATGCGGCAATACCTGCTCGACCGTGGTGGCAAAGTTTTCCAGCACGATGATCGCTTCACTGCCCGAATCGATCAGCTGGTGCTGCAATTCGCGCGGCGTGTACAGCGGATTGACGTTGACGACTGTGTAGCCGGCGCGCAAGATTGCCGCCATCGCCACCGGATACTGGAGCACGTTCGGCAACATGATCGCCACGCGCGCGCCCGTCTTCAGGCCCTTGCTTTGCAGCCAGGCGCCCATCTGCAGCGACAGCTTGTCGAGTTCGCGGTAGGTGAGGAATTTATCCATGCACACGAAAGCGTTGCGGTCCGCGTATTTCTGGAACGATTCTTCCAGCAAATGCGTGACGGAACGATACTGCGTGCAGTCGATCTCTGCGGGAACGCTGTCCGGGTACGACTTCAACCAAATCTTGTCCATCAATTGCCTCATCTTTATCTGTATTAAAGGGGGCGCAGCCTTGGGCGCCCCCGGCACTGTTTATGCTGCTATCTTCTTCTCGTCGCGCAAGGCGCGACGCAAAATCTTGCCAACGTTGGTCTTCGGCAGTTCATCGCGGAATTCGATGTATTTCGGCCGCTTGTAGCCCGTGAACTGTTCCTTGCAATATGCGGCCAGCACTTCCTGGGTCAGGTTCGGGTCCTTGCGCACGACGAACACTTTCACGGCCTCGCCAGAATGTTCGTCCGGCACGCCCACGCAGGCGCACTCGAGCACGCCCGGATGGGCCGCGATGACGGCTTCGACCTCGTTCGGATACACATTGAAGCCGGAGACGAGGATCATGTCTTTCTTGCGATCCACGATCTTCACGTAACCGCGCTCGTCCATGATGCCCACGTCGCCCGATTTGAAGTAACCGTCTTGTGTCATCACCTTGGCCGTCTCGTCGGGGCGGTTCCAGTAGCCCGTCATCACTTGCGGGCCGCGGATGGCGATCTCGCCCGTCTGGCCCAGCGGCACTTCCTTGCCGTCATCGTCGAGGATGGCGATGTCGGTCGACGGCACGGGCAAGCCGATGGTGCCGGAAAACACCGTGGTGTCGGCGCGGTTACAGGTAGCAACCGGTGATGTTTCCGACAAACCATAGCCTTCGATGATGGAGACGCCCGTCGCCTGCAGCCATTTGTCGTTGACGGATTGCTGCACCGCCATGCCGCCGCCATTGGCGATCTTCAAGCCCGAGAAGTCGAGCCGGGCAAAGTCGGGGTGATTCACCAGCGCGTTGTACAGCGTATTAACTGCCGGCAACAAGTTGAATTTGTACTTGCCCAGTTCCTTGATCAGGCCCGGGATATCGCGCGGATTCGGAATCAGGATATTCAGCGCGCCCACGCGCGTGCCCCACATCGCGCACGCCGTCAGCGCGAAGATATGGTACAGCGGCAAGGCGCAGACGATGATCAGCTGCTCCTTGCTGTTCTGGTCGAGCGCCGCGCCCGACCACGCTTCGCTCTGCAGCACATTCGCGATCACATTGCGGTGGCTCAAGGTCGCGCCTTTCGACACGCCCGTCGTGCCGCCGGTGTATTGCAGGAAGGCGGCGTCGTTGATGCTCAGCTCGACCGGCGTGAGTTTCATGCGGCTGCCCAGCGCCAGCGCCTGCTTGAAACGCATGGCGTTCGGCAGGGAATACGCGGGCACCATCTTCTTGACGTTGCGCACGACAAAATTGACGATCATGCCCTTCAAGCCGCCGAGCATCTCGCCCATGCTGGCAACGATGATGTGCTTGACGGCTGTCTTGCTCAACACCTGTTCGAGCGTATGGGCGAAGTTTTCCAGCACGATGATGGCTTCGCTGCCCGAATCGTTGAGCTGGTGCTCGAGTTCGCGCGGCGTGTACAGCGGATTGACGTTGACCACCGTGTAGCCGGCGCGCAGCACGGCGGCAATCGCCACCGGATACTGGAGCACGTTCGGCATCATCAGGGCGACTCTGGCCCCTTTTTTCAAGCCCCGGCTTTGCAGCCAGGCGCCCAGCTGGCGCGAATAGGTATCGAGTTCGGCATAGGTGAGAAATTTGTCCATGCAGACATAGGCATTGCGGTCCGCATATTTTTGAAACGCTTCTTCCAGCACATGCACCAGCGAACGATATTGATCAGGATTAATGTCGGCAGGTACGCCGGGAGGGTACGACTTCAGCCAAATTTTTTCCATCCTGTGCCTCTTGTCTCGAATAATCGTGGGGAGCCGGCGCACCTTGCCGGCGCGGATCATTGCTGCGGATTCTGTCGTCCTGCAGTCAGTTTGAGCATTCTGACGAGCAATTGCTCTATGCTACTAACGCGATGCTATCGGTCGCCGCGCTTCCATGCAAGCGCTTTCAACAGTATTCGAGCAGCAACTCTAGGGCAGTTTTGTGCTGCATTGCAGCATGATAAATACGCCGTTGCAGGATCGTTCGCCTCGGCGTGCGGGGCAATCTTTACGGGTCAGGGGCTGGACAATTGTTCCAGCGCACGCCTGCGCTCAGGCTTCTTGATCTGAGACATTGTGTGCACTGCAGCATAAAAAGCACGAAAGTTCTTTTTTTCTTCCAGCAATTTTTTGAAGGCAGGCAAAAATTCATTGTAGGTGGACACGGAAGCCAGGTGCGCATTGCTCAATGGCTGCTCGAACCAGCGGTCATAACCGGCAAAACCGCCCCAGTTTTGCCGCTGCACCTGATACGCCTCTTTCAACTCGGCAAATAGCTGCGCCTTGCGCGCCCGCTTCTGCGCATCGCTGGCGTCGCCCGCATACACGGCTTCCAGTTCGCCCCGGTAGTGCAGCAGCAGGGCGAGGAAATCCTGGCGCCGCGCCGCATACCGGGCATAGGCGTCGCGCATGGCGTCATTGCCCTCGCGCGCCAGCCAGCGCTGCACGCCCGCTTCTTCCACGGCGCCGGCAAACGATTCGTTGAAGGAGGAATCGCCGGGCACGTACACCACCTGGTGCGCCAGTTCGTGGAAGACCAGACGCGCCAGCTCCGCATCGTTGTAATGGATAAAGGTCGACAGCAGCGGGTCGTCGAACCAGCCCAGCGTGGAATACGCGGGCACGCCGCCCACCTGCACGTCGTAATGCTGGGCCCGCAGTTCATCGGCGTAGGCCAGGGCCTCGTCCTTGCTGTAATAGCCGCGGTAGCTGACGCAGCCGGCGACGGGAAAACACCATTGCAGCGGCTGCAGCGACAGTTCCGGCGTGGCCACCACATTCCACAGCACGAACGGCCGCGACAAGGCGGCGTATTGCGTGTAGCTGCCATTGTCCGGCAAGTCCAGTTCGCTGACGGCAAAGCGACGGATCTGCTGCGCCTTGAGCAGGCGGGCCTTCAGGCGCGGCTCGGTGGCAGGGTCGTTCATCCAGTCGTCGACGGGACGCGCGCCGGACCACAACGCATACTGTCCCTGCGCCGCCTGCGCGTAATAGCGCAGCTGCGTGCAGCCGCCCAGCGACAGGCACAGCATGCCTGCCAGCAGCCGGGCCGGCCAGCGCGCCATGTCAGCCGGCCTTTTCCACTTCGACCAGCGTGTCGTAGAAGGTGGGAGCGCGGCCCATGTCCGTCAGGCGCTGGCTCGTCACTTCATTGGCGTTCTTGCCATCGCTGGCCAGTTTCTTCCACCACACGGACAGGCCCACCACCAGGCCTTTTCTTGCCTTGTCCGTCACCCTGGCCTTGGCCACAAAACTGCCGCGGTCATTGAAGATGCGCACCATGTCGCCGGCCGCGATGCCGCGCGCGGCGCCATCCTCGGGATGGATATCGAGGTGCGGCTCGCCTTCGGCCGCGCGCAGGCTGGTCACGTTGACGAAAGTGGAATTCAAAAAATTGCGGGCCGGCGGGGAAATCATCGCCAGCGGATAACGGGCTGCCAGCGCGGGATTGCTGGCCAGCGATTCGTACGGCGCGATATACGTGGGCAAGGGATCGAGTCCTGCTTGCGCCATGGCATCGGAGTAGAACTCGCACTTGCCCGATGGCGTGGGGAAGTCGCCGTCGGCGAACGGCGCCTCGGGCATGGCCAGTTTTTGCCAGCCCGTGCGTTTCAGCGATTCCCAATCGAAATGCACGGCCCGCGCATGGGTCGCGTCAAACGCCTGCGCGGCCAGCGCATCGTCGCTTTCCTGGAAGCACGGGTCATCAAAGCCCATGTGCTGCGCCAGCAGGCGGAAAATCTCCGTATTCGCCTTCGCCTCGCCCAGCGGCGCCACGGCCGCGTTGTTCGCCATCATGTACAAATGGCCATACGTGGCGTGCGCGTCGACATGTTCCAGCTGCGTCGTGGCGGGCAGCACGATGTCGGCGTAGTCGACGGTATCGGTCTGGAAGTGCTCGAGCACGACCGTAAATAAATCCTCGCGGGCAAAACCCTGCGCCACTTTCGAGGAGTCGGGCGCCACGGCCAGCGGATTCGAGTTGTAGACGATCACGGCTTCGACTTGCGGGCCGAATTCGGGCGAGCTTTCCTTCAACAGATCGTCGCCGATGGTGCTCATGTTGATGGTGCGCGGGCTTCCCTTCAATAAATCGGGACGCTGCAAGGCCTTGCGGTTGACGGGGAAGGAACCCGAACTCGACAGCTGCATGCCGCCGGCAGCATGGCGCCAGGCACCCGTCAGCGCGGGCAGGCAGGCGATATTGCGCACCGCCATGCCGCCCCCGTGCACGCGCTGCACGCCGTAGTTGGCGCGGATGGCGGCACCGTCACCGTTACGGCAAGTCTGGCCGTACAGGCGTGCCAGTTCCACCACTTCCGTGGCGGTGATGCCGCACACCTCGGCCGCGCGCTCGGGCGGCCATTCCAACGCGCGCTGTTGCAACGCGTCATAGCCAACAGTGTAGCGTTCGATATAGTCATGATCGAGCCAGTCTTCCGTGATCAAGACATGCATCAAGCCCAGCGCCAGGGCCGCGTCGGTGCCGGGCAGCAGGGCGATATGCTGGTGGCATTTCTCGGCCGTCAGCGAACGGTAGGGGTCGATGGCGATCAGGGTGGCGCCATGGCGCTTGGCTTCCTGCGCGCGCATCCAGAAATGCAGGTTCGAGGCGATCGGATTGCCGCCCCAGATGATGATCAGCTTGGCATTCTGAAACTGTTCCAGGTCCGTGCCGATGCTGGCGCCCACCGTATAGCGGTATCCGGTGGCGCCGGCCGAGGCGCAGATGGTGCGGTCCAGCAGGGAAGCGCCCAGCTGGTTGAAAAAGCGCGACGACATCGACTCGCCCTGCACCAGGCCCATGGTGCCGCAGTAGCTATACGGCAAGATCGCTTGCGGATCGCGCGCGGCGATCGGTTTCAATCGGGCCGCGATGGTCTGCAATGCCTCGTCCCAGCTGATGGGCTCGAACTTGCCCTCGCCTTTCTTGCCCACGCGGCGCAGCGGCGTCAACAGGCGGTCCGCATGGTAGGTGCGCTCCGTGAAGCGCGACACCTTCGTGCACAGCACGCCAGCCGTGGTCGGGTGGTCGGGATCGCCCTTGACGGCCGTGGCGATGCCGTCGGTCACCGTGACCAGGAGGGCGCAGGTATCGGGGCAGTCGAGCGGGCAGGCGGCGCGCACTTGGGTCGTGGTCATGGTGCAATCCAAAAACGTTGGCGGAAGGCGATACTGTAAACCATTCCGCACGCTTGCTGTTGGCGCCATGGCAAGCTCGGCCGTGCGCTGGATTTCCCCGGCAAACAAGGGCTACAATGCATTATTAGCCGCGCCTGTTTTTGATCAGACAAACGCGGTCCGGCGCGCCCTACATGGCTGCGCGCCAGCATCCACAGGAGAGTCCCATGAAACTAGTTGATCCCATCTTGGCGTTTCAATCCGAGCTGCAAGCTATCCGCCGCGACCTGCACGCCCATCCCGAGCTGTGCTATGAAGAACAGCGCACCTCGGACGTCGTCGCCGCCAAACTGACGGAATGGGGCATTCCCGTGGTACGCGGCCTGGGCCGCACGGGCGTGGTCGGCATCATCCAGAATGGCACGTCCAAGCGCGCCATCGGCTTGCGTGCCGACATGGATGCTCTTCCCATGCAGGAAATGAATACCTTCGAGCATGCTTCGCGCCATCCGGGCAAGATGCACGCCTGCGGCCATGACGGCCACACGGCCATGCTGCTCGGCGCCGCCCATCACCTGGCGCAGCACCGCCATTTCGACGGCACCGTATACCTGGTCTTCCAGCCGGCCGAAGAAGGCGGCGCCGGCGCGCGCGAAATGATCGAAGACGGCTTGTTTACCCGCTTTCCCATGGATGCCATCTACGGCATGCACAACTGGCCGGGCGCAGAAACGGGCACCCTGAGCGTGGTGCCAGGACCGATGATGGCTTCCAGCAATGAATTCCACGTCACCGTGAAAGGCAAGGGAGCGCATGCGGCCCAGCCGCACAAGGGCATCGATCCCGTGATGGTGGCCGTGCAAATCGCGCAAAGCTGGCAAACCGTGATTACCCGCAACAAGAGCCCGCTCGACACGGCCGTGCTGTCGATCACGCAAATCCATGCGGGCAGCGCCACCAATGTGATCCCCGATGACGCCAGCCTGGTCGGCACGGTACGCACCTTCACCACGCCCGTGCTGGACTTGATCGAAGAGCGCATGCGCGATATCGCCGTGCACACGGCCGCCGCCTTTGGCGCCGAAGTCGATTTCCACTTCAAGCGCAACTACCCGCCGCTGGTCAACCATGCGAAAGAAACGGCGTTTGCCGTCGAAGTGATGCAGAGCGTGGTGGGAGCGGACAAGGTCAACGCCAATGTCGAACCCACCATGGGTGCCGAGGACTTTGCGTTTTTCCTGCAGGAAAAAGCCGGCTGCTACATTTTCATCGGCAATGGCGATGGCGAGCACCGCGATGGCGGCCACGGCCTGGGACCGTGCGTCCTGCACAATGGCAGCTACGACTTCAACGACCATCTGCTGCCGATCGGCGCCAGTTTCTGGGTCAAGCTGGCCGAAGCGAGCCTGCCCGTCACTTGAATCAGCTCAACTTGTCCGGACCGCCGCCCAGGCGCTGGCCCGGATTCAGCGCTTCCAGGGCCAGCAAGGCGGCCGCATGGTCCGCCGTCGGATAGGTGGCGGCGATGCTGTCATAGCGTTGCGTCACCAGTTGCGTCACCGGCAAGGTGACATGGGCCGCCTCGGCCGCCGCAAGGATATTGTGCATGTCCTTGATCTGGCTTTTCACCTGGCCACCGGCAACGAAATTACGTTCAAGCATGCGTTGACCATGCACATCCAGAATCTTGCTTTCGGCGAAGCCGCCACGGATCGCGGCCCGCACGGCACTCGCATCGGCGCCGGCCGCCTGGGCCAGCAGCAACGCTTCTGCCACGATATTCAGGGTCGCGCCGACGATCAGCTGATTGCATAACTTGGCCACTTGGCCGCTGCCGGCCGGCCCCACCAGGGTCGGCCGCCCCATTGCCGTCAAAATATGCTCCACGCGCGCATAATCGCTGGCGCTGGCGCCGGCCATGATGGCCAGGCTGCCAGCCTGGGCGCCGCCGACGCCCCCCGAAACGGGTGCATCGACAAAGGCATGGCCAGCTGCTTGCAAGGTGGCATGAAATTGCTGGGCTTCGGCTTGCTTGGTGGAACTCATATCGATCCAGATCGCGCCAGCCGGCAGGGCCGGCAACGCATCTTGCAACACCTGCGCCACGATGGGACCCGCCTCCAGCATCGAGATGATCACGTCCGCACCATTGACCGCCTCGGCGATGGAAACGACAGGCTGCGCCCCTGCCGCACGCAGGACTTGGGCCTTGCTGTGCGTGCGATTCCAAATTGTGACAAAATATCCAGCGTGCAGCAGGCGCCGGACCATCGGATCCCCCATCAGACCGATACCGAGAAACGCGATTTTTGTAGAGAATGTCAATTGAACCCCTGAGATCAACAAGTGGCGAAAGCGGCATGCAAAGCAAGCTTGCGCCTGCGCAAACAAGACAGCAGCCTATCGGCCAATTTTACGATGAAAGCCTCTATGTTCTTCAAGAAGAATCTCCTCAAATCCATCGCCGCCATTACCGCGCTGATGGCGGCCAATGCCGGCTTTGCCGCCGACGACAAACTGATCGACTCCGTCTACGGTGAATACGCCAAGGGCGTAAAGGTGCAAATGGTGCGCGCTGGCGTGACCTCGAACTGGGATAAGGCCTGGTTCGTATCGAATGGCACGCAATTGAGCGGCTACTGGGATGCCAGCATCGGCGGTTGGGATGGCAAGAGCTATCGCAATGTCCCTGGCCAGCATCAAAAACTGTGGGATCTGGGTTTTACCCCCGTGTTCCGCTTTGAAAACACGAATAAACTGGGCTTCTATGCTGAAGGCGGCATAGGCGTGCATATGCTGTCCAAGCTGTACGATAACGACGATAACCGCCTGTCGACCCACTTCCAGTTCGGCGACCATATCGGCGTCGGCTATATCTTCAATAACAAATGGGAAGTCGCTGCAAAGATCCAGCATTTCTCGAACGGCGGCTACAAGAAACCGAATAGCGGCGTCAATTACATGAACATCAAAGTCGCTTACCATTTTTAATGGGCGTGATAAATGACAAAGGCACCGCGTAGCGGTGCCTTTTTTTATGCCTGCCATTCGATGGCGTCAAACAACAGCGCCAGACGAAAAAAAACCCCACCATCACTGGCGGGGTTTTCTTCTACTGCGTATAACAAGCCTGACGATAACCTACTTTCACACTGGTTGCAGCACTATCATCGGCGCAAAGTTGTTTCACGGTCC